>NZ_JAGPXQ010000007.1:0-230985 GCF_018070435.1 Micromonospora sp. C51
GGGTGGGGGTCAGCTGGGGTGGAGGTCGGCGATCATTCGTTCGAGGATCTCCGGGGTACGCTCCGGCGGCTCGGCCTCGACACAGAGGCGTTCCATGGCGACCGCGTAGAAGTCGAGGTCTTCGCGCTTGTCCAGGTAGATGGCGCTGGTGAGCTGCTCGATGTACACGATGTCGGGCAGGTCCTGATCACCGAAGCGCAGGATCGTGAAGGCTCCCCCGGCGGCGGCGTGCCCACCAGCGGCGAACGGGATCACCTGAAGCCGCACGTTCGGCGTACGCGTCGCCTTGAGCAGTGCCTCCAGTTGACCGCGCATCACCTGGGGGCCACCGATCGGCCGGCGCAACGCCGCCTCGTCGACGACCGCCCACAGGCGCGGTGGGCGCGGCCGGGACAGCAGTTCCTGTCGGCGCATCCGCAGATCCACCCGCCGGTCGATCTCGTCGGGACCGGCCGTGCTGTGGCCGAGCAGCACCACGGCTCGGGCGTACTCCGGGGTCTGCAACAGACCCGGGACGAACTGGACCTCGTAGCTACGGATGAGGGCGGCCGCCGCCTCCAGGCCGAGGTACGACTGGAACCACGACGGCAGGACGTCGCCGTACCGGTGCCACCAGCCCGGGTTGTTCGCGTCCCGGGCCAGTTTGAGCAACGCCGCGCGCTCCTGCTCGGCGGTCACGCCGTAGAGCGTGAGCAGATCGGCGACGTCGCGTTCCTTGAAGCCGACCCGACCCAGCTCCATCCGGCTGATCTTCGACTCGGAGGATCGAATCTCCCAGCCGGCACTCTCCCGGGTGACGCCCCGTGACTCCCGCAGCCGTCGCAGTTGAGCACCCAGCAGCATCCGCAGCACGGTCGGGCCGGCCGCCGGGCCCTCCTCGGCGGAAACCATGGTCACCTACCGTCCTCCGCATGCCGTCAGTGGCCGAACCGGTGGACCGACTCGACCGACGTGTAAGCATGCCATGAACCGTCAGTGAGGTGAACCGCCCATCCCGTGCGAGAACAATCCCGTGGATGGGATGCGGGGTCAGCCGATCAGGTGATCGAAGTCACCATCCCGGGCGCCGAGCACGAACGCGGCGATCTCATCGACCGTGTAGATCAGCGCGGGCCCGTCCGGGTGCCGGGAGTTGCGCAGGGCGATGCCCGCCCCACCGGGCAGCTCCGCCATCTCGACACAGTTCCCACTGGGATTGCTGCGCCGACTCTTCTGCCAGGCGAGGGGAGGCAAGTGGTTGACGGACACACCGTTGGGCGGCTGCTGCATGAGGGGCTTCTGTTCTCTCCGATTGGCGCCGGTGCCGTGGGAGGAGCGGTAGCGGCTTGACGGACGGTGTCGGCTCGTTATGCACGTGCATCTGCTATTGCATCTGCAATGGACACCGGGGATGATAACGCACGTGCGTGATGCCTACCTGCTCACGTTCTGTCCCGCGAACCTGACAACCATCAGGGGAAACGAGGTGTCTGGCAGCGTCGGCCGACTGGTGCCCGGCGTGTGTCGCGGAGAAGGGAGATGGTGGTGCCGGATCCGCTGACCGTCGCGTCCGGCATCTGCGCCGCAGGAGCGTTGCTCTCCTCCTGGCAGTTGGGACGCCGGGCCGTGCGGGCCGAGGCGGAGATCGGGCGTCTCCAGGCGGAACTCACCGCCGAGCGACACGCCGCCAGCCACGACCCGCTGACCGGTCTACCGAACCGACGGGCCTTCTACCGCCTCGCCGCGACGCTGCTCACCGACCGCTCCGGCTGCCGCCACCTGATCGCCGTGGTCCTCGATCTCGACGACTTCAAGCAGATCAACGACCGGTACGGACATGCCGCAGGCGATCAGGTGCTGGTCAGCGTCGCCGAGCGACTGGCCACCTTCGCCGGTGACAACCTGGTGGCCCGCCTCGGCGGTGACGAGTTCGCCGGGCTGTTGACCAGCCCGACCGTCGACCGACGGTGGATCGACCACGCGACCCGGCGGCTGTACGACATGCTGGCCGCCCCGATCCCGATGGGTGCCGTCACCCTCCGGGTGACCGCCTCGGTCGGTCTGGCGCCGGTGCAGGACAGCCAGCTCACCGAGGCGCTCAACCGCGCCGACGCGGCGATGTACGAGGCCAAGGCGCTCGGCAGCGGTCGAACGGGTCGAGCCCTGCGCGACACCGCGTACCTCGCAGAGTGCTGACGCCACCCCCGTTGCGACCCCGACCCACGCGTCACCGGTCCACGGGTGGGTACTCCGCCGGGATCAGGCTCGTACGGCGGAGGGACGATCATGGCGGACATCCGGGCGTTGGTCCTCAACTGCACCCTCAAACGCTCCCCCGCCCGGTCCAGCTCCGAGGTGCTGGGCCGGGAGGTGCTCGACGCTCTCGGCGAGCAGGGGGTCACCGGCGAACTGATCCGGGTGGTGGACCACGACGTCCGCTTCGGTGTCTCCACCGACGAGGGGGATGGCGACGCCTGGCCGCAGATCCGCGCGAAGCTGATGGCGGCGCAGATCTTCGTGATCGCCACGCCGATCTGGCTCGGCCAGCCGTCGAGCGTGTGCAAGATGGTGCTGGAACGGCTCGACGCCGAGCTCAGCGAGACCGACGACCGGGGCCGGCTGCTCACCTACGGCAAGGTCGGCGGGGTGGCGGTGGTCGGCAACGAGGACGGCGCGCACCACACGATCGGGCAGGTGCAGCAGGCGCTCAACGAGGTCGGCTTCACCTGCGCGGCGGCCGGCGCGACGTACTGGGTCGGCGAGGCGCTGCACAAGACCGACTACATCGACGCGCGCCCCAAGCCCGACACCACCGGCCGGGCGACGAAGGCGCTGGCGCTCAACAGCGCCCACCTGGCGCGGCTGCTCGCCGAACAGCCGTACCCGCCGCCGGACGCCCGCGACGCCGCGGTCGACCCGGCCCAGCGGTCCGGCTGAGGCCAGTCGTCCCACGGCGTACGCCACCGGCCCCACGGCGTACGTCACCGGCTCGGTACGGAACCGGACGGACCGGTCGGTCAGCGCCAGCCGTACCCGGCGCGCAGGGCCTGACCCACCCGGTCGAACCGGGCCCGGTCCAGCACCGCGCCCTCCCGCCGGATGCTGTCCTCCCGCATGGTCAGTACCCGGTCGAGGCGCACCCAGCTCGGCCGCCGGTCACGGTCCCAGTCACCCGGCCCCAGGGCCAGCCAGTGCCGGTCACCGTGTCGGTCCTGCTGGCTGGAGAGCATCAGCCCGAACAGCGTCCGGCTGTGCCGGCCCACCACCAGCACCGGCCGGTCCTTGCCCTGGCGAGGATCGTCCTCGTAGGACACCCAGGTCCAGACGATCTCCCCCGGGTCGGCCTGGCCGTCGGGCTCCGGGGCGTACGACAACTCGCGCCGCTGCAACGCGCTGACCTGACGCGGTCGCGCGAGCCGGGCCGGGGACGGACCGGCCGCCCGCGGCCTCGGGATGACCGCGCCGACACGGGACGCCATGCTCCTGAACAGACCTGCCACGGCGGCAGCCTATCCGCTGCCGCCGGTCCCCCGGCCGGCAGGGAGTACGCCGTGAGCCGCCGCGTGCCGGCCGGGCCTCACCCGACGATCGGGTCGCTGCCACCGCCGGCGGTGTGCAGTCGCGCCACCATCTCCTGGAACTCGCCGACGGTCACCGTCTCGCGCAGGGTGGCGAACACGGCCGCGGCCCCGGCGGCCGCCGTGCTCTCGTCGACCCCGGCCCGCTCACCGACCCGGCGGAGGAAGTCCGCCGGCTCGCCCGGCGACACCGCGTCGGTCAGCTCGACCGGCAGGTACCCGGTCGGGTCGGTCGGCGGCGAGCCGGTCATCCGCTCCACGACGGTCTGCAGAACGGCGCGCGCGACGCTGGCCGCGGGTTCGGGCGCCAGCCCGGATCGACGGGCCACCGCGGCGACGAACAGCGGAAACCGCACGGCGCCCTCCTGTCGTCAGCGCCGCGCTGGTTACCCCCGCCGGCACCGGACAAACGCCCGCCCCGGGTGCCCGGGTCGGTCCCGTGCGGTGTCCGGGCGGGCCCGCCAGGAACCGACCCGGTGCGAGGCCGGCGGGACGAGCGCCGCCCGGAGGTCCCTCGGCAACCGGGTACGGCTCGCACGCACACGTCGCGCCCCCGTTCGCCACCACGTGTGCCTGCCCGAAAGACCATGCTGGCAACCCCGCCGGGCCGGAGCTGTCCGGCCGCTGGGGTTGCCAGGCGAATGCCATCGTACGCGTACAGTTAGGAGTCCTGTCAATGCTGGATTCCATGTCCAGTCCTCGTGTAAATATGGTGTTCCGCCGTGCGAGGAGCCTCCATGCTTGAGGAGCCGGACCACCCCGGTGAGACCTTCGCCGAGCGTCTCGACTGGCTGTTCCGCACCACCGCGGACCCGACCGGCAAGCCGTACAGCGTCCGCCATGTCGCCGCCGAGTTGACCCGGCGCGGCTGCCGCATCTCCCACACCCACCTCAACAACCTGCGCCAGGGCCGGGCACCGGACCCGCGGCGATCCGTGGTGGAGGCGATAGCCGTCTTCTTCGGTCGTCCGCCGTCGTTCTTCACCGGTCGGCCGGTCGATCCGGAGCTACCCGACGACGACCTCGTCCAGCTGCTTGCCGACCCGTACATCCGGCAGGTGGCACGGCGGCTGGTCGACGCCCGCCTGTCGCCGGAGGGACACGCCGTCGTGGTGGCGGTGATCGAGCAGGTCCGCCGGCTGGAGGCCGCGGCCGGAAACCGACGCGCCGCAGCCACCCACGTCGCCGGGAGCTGAATCACGCCGGCCGGCTGGTCACGGTTCCGGCTGCGCGCCGACTTTCCCGGCTGTCTCGGGGCCGCGATGCTGTGCCTCGCGCCAACGTGCGGCGCGGACCCGGTCCATCGTGTAGCACAGCTCCCGAGGGGCCTCCGGCCGCCCGGGCACCCGGTCGAACGGGAACCCCCGGCCGGCGTAGTCGTAGTGGGCCTTGAGCAGCCGGGTCAACCCCGCCATCGCACCGATGATCTTCTTGCGGGGCCGTCCCGTGGCCTCGGCCAGGTCTCCCACCGTGAACAGCCGCTCCGGCTCGGCGGCGAGCGCGTCGAGCACGGCGGCGACCGTCCGGTGGGTGGCGCTGCGCCCCTGGCTGAGCCGGCGCAGATCCTCGACCGTCCAGTCCGACTCCGCCGGGCGGGGCATCGGGTCGACGCGCCGACGGGGCACCGGCCCCACCCGGTGCCGGGCGTCGAGGTCGGCCAGCAGCCGGGCCACGTGCGGGACGTACGCCAGCGGGACCGCCACCAGCACCATCCCCTCCGTCGGTGTCCCCGACGGCGGGTACGACGGCAGCGCCGGCATGTTCACGACGTCGTCGGCGTTGCCGTGGCCTGGGCGGGCACGAACCGGTAGCCCAGGCCGCGTACGGTCACGATCATCGGCGCCTGGTCGCCGTCCAGCGCCAGTCGCCGACGCAGCCGTTTGATGTGCACGGTCAGGGTGTTCGACGTGTCGTCGGAGATGCCACCCCAGACGGCGGCGAGCAGTTGCTCGCGGGTGACCGTCCGCTCCGCGTGGCTCATGAAGAAGTAGAGCAGGCGGAACTCCTTCAAGGGCAGGGCCACCGTCCGGCCGTCCAGACTCACCTCGAACGTCGCCGGGTCCACCCGCAGCCCGCCCAGCTCGATGGGTGGATCGAGGGCGCCGGAGGTCTCCGGGCGGATGGCCCGCAGGAGCGGCAGGACCTCCTCGGCCCGGTAGGGGCGCCGGACGCAGGCTGTGGCGCCGGCCTTGAGCGCGGCGGCGGCCACCCCACCGTCCTCGTCGCCCACCCCGACCACCGTGGGGATGCCGGCCCGACGGGCGAGCAGCCGCACCAACTCGGTGCAGCTCATGGTGGACAGGCCGGCGGCGACCACGGCCGCGTCCGGTTGCAGCGCCCCGGCGGCCAGCAGCGCCTCGGCGGCGTGCGCGAAGTGGTGGCCGCGTACCCGGTGGTCGGCCAGCTGGGTGACCAACGCGGCACCGACGCTCTCGTCGTCGTCCACCACGAGCAGCACGAAACGCCCGTCGGATCGATGGTCACCCCTGGTGGCCTCGACGAGATTGTTCATCGCACACCGGCTCCGGTTCAGTTCAGGCCCGCCACGACACCCTCGGTCGCGCAGGGCGATCCCCCGCACTACAGGTCGACGACGGTCGGCCGGGCGCGGCTGGGCTCACGACGAGCCAGCCACAACCCGGTGGGTCACCCTTTGACCAACGGCGACCCACCGTCGACCGTCGCGTTCGGCCTCAGCCGAAGCGACCGGTGATGTAGTCCTCCGTACGCTTGTCGGCGGGGTTGGTGAACAACTTGCCGGTCTGGCTGAACTCGACCAGCCGCCCGTGCCGCTCCTGCTCCTCGTCCACCTCGGCGGTGAAGAACGCGGTGTAGTGGCTGACCCGGGCCGCCTGCTGCATGTTGTGGGTGACGATGACGATGGTGTAATCGTTCGTCAGCTCGAAGATCAGATCCTCGATCTTCGCCGTGGCGATCGGGTCGAGGGCCGAGCAGGGCTCGTCCATCAGGATCACCTCGGGCTTGACGGCGATCGTCCGGGCGATGCAGAGCCGCTGCTGCTGGCCGCCGGAGAGCGCCAGAGCGCTCTTGCGCAGCTTGTCCTTGACCTCGTCCCAGAGCGCGGCCTTGGTCAGGGCCTCCTCGACGTGGTCGTCGAGGCGACCCTTGATGCCGTTGATCCGCAACCCGTACGCCACGTTGTCGTAGATGGACTTGGGGAACGGGTTGGGCTTCTGGAACACCATGCCGATCCGGCGGCGCACCTGGATCGGGTCGACGTCCTTGGCGTACAGGTCCTGGCCGTGGAACAGGACGTCGCCGCTGACCCGGGCACCCGGGATCGGGTCGTTCATCCGGTTGAGCGCCCGCAGCACTGTGGACTTGCCGCAGCCGGAGGGCCCGATCATTGCGGTGACCTGGTTCTGCTGGATCGGCATCGTGGTGCCGCGGACCGCCTCGTAGCTGCCGTAGTAGACGCTCACGTCGCGCAACTGCATCACGGACGCGTTGGCGGACTCCGCGCCGGAGACGGTGGTGCCGGGAGCGTGCACCGCCACGGACGGGCGGGTGGTGAGGTTGGTGTCATTGCTGGCCATGTCAGCGCTCCTTGATGGCGAACCGGCTGGAGATGAATCGGGCGATGATCGTGAAGCCGAGCACGATCACGATGAGCGTCAGCGCCGCACCCCAGGCCCGGTCCTGCGCGGCCGGGAAGGGCTGGCTGGCGTTGCGGAAGATCTGTGCCGGCAGCGCCGTGTTGGAGCCGTCGAAGAGGTTCCAGTTGGGCGAGAAGACAATGCCGGTGACGATGATGATCGGAGCGGTCTCACCGGCCGCGCGGGCGACGGCCAGTAGCGAGCCGCTGGTGATCCCGGAGATCGCCGCCGGCAGCACCACGGTCAGCGTGGTCTTCCACTTGCGGGCACCGAGCGCCATGCTCGCCTGCCGCAGCTCGTCGGGGACCAGCCGGAGCATCTCCTCGCTGCTGCGGATGACCACCGGCAGCATCAGGCAGGCCAGCGCCAGCGCGCCGGCGAAGCCGGTCTGCTCGCCGACGAGCAGCACCCAGGAGATGTAGATGAACAGACCCATCACGATCGACGGCACACCGGTCATCACGTCGGACATCAACCGGATGACCCGGGCCAACGGCCGCTGCTTGCCGTACTCGTTGAGGTAGATCGCGCCGAAGACGCCGAGCGGGATCGCCATCAGGGCGGCCATCCCGGTGATGAGCAGCGTGCCGACGATCGCCGGGCCCATCCCACCACCTTCGCGGCGGTAGGAGTTCGGGATGTCCTCGTTCAGGAACGACAGGCTCATCACCCCACCGCCCTTGGCGATGACGGTGTACGTCACCAGTGCCAGCGGGATGACGGCGAGCAGCACGGCGATCCAGATCGCCGCCGTGGCGAGATGGTTGGTGAACCGGCGACGACCGGAGAGCGCCGCCCGGGTCAGGTCAGGCCCGCCGGCGGCCGGGCGGGCGGCGGGTGGTGCGGTGAGAGTCACGCGACGCTTCCCTTCATCCGGGCCTCGGCCCGACGGACGACCACCTGGGCGAGCACGTTGATCAGCACCGTCATCGCGAACAGCACCACGCCGAGACCGATCAGCGCGGCGGTGAAGGTGCCGGTGGACTCGCCGAACTGCTGCACGATGACGGCGGCCATCGAGTTACCGGGGGCGAACAGGTTGGCGGTGATGTTGGTGGCGCCGCCGATGACCAGCGCGACCGCGATCGTCTCGCCCATCGCCCGGCCCAGGCCGAGCATCACCGCGCCGACCACCCCACCGAAGCTGTGCGGGAAGACCGCGCCCCGGATCATCTCCCAGCGGGTCGCGCCCAGGGCGAGGGCGGCGTCCTTGTCGGCACGCGGCACCGTGCTGAACACCTCACGGGTGATCGAGGTGATGATCGGCGTGACCATGATCGCCAGAATCAGGCCGGCGGTCATGAAGTTGCGGCCGCTGCCTACCGGGCCGAAGAGGCGGCCGAGCAGCGGGATGCCGCCGAAGACGTCGTGCATCCACTGGTAGATCGGGACCAGCGCGGGTGCCACGACCAGGATGCCCCAGAGGCCGAAGACCACCGACGGCACGGCGGCCAACAGGTCGATCACGGTCACCGCGGGGCCGCGCAGCCGGCGCGGGGCCAGCTCGGTGAGGAACAGCGCGATGCCGACCGAGACCGGCACCGCGAACAGCAGCGCGATAAGCGACGAGACCGCGGTGCCGTACGCGAAGGACAGCGCGCCGAAGATGGCGTCGCCGGTGGCCGGGTTCGGGTCCCAGACCCGTTCGGTGATGAAGCGCAGACCCATCGCGTCGAATGCGGGCCAGGCCTCCCGGACGGTGGTGATGAGGATCAGCCCGAGGATCGCCAGCACCAGCAGACCGGTGCCGAGCGTCCACCAGGAGAAGACGCGGTCGCCGAGGGCGCTGCTGCCGCGCTGGGTCAACGTCGGCTTGGCGGCGGGGGGATTGTTCGTCAAGGTCATCTTCACTCCAGCTCAGGTACCCCGCTAGGGACGGGATCGACGTGATCCCGTCCCCAGCTGGAACGCCCTAGCGATCTTGATTTGATCAGCCCTGGATCTTCTCGACCTGGGCCAGCGCCTTCTCCTTGAGGGAGGCCGGCAGCGGTGCGAAGTCGACCTCCTCGGCCAGCTCCTGGCCGTCGTTGAGCAGGTAGGTGAGGAAGCCCTTGACCAGCTCGGCCTTGTTCGCGTCGTCGTAGGAGGTCTTGACGATGATGAACGTCGGCGCGGTGATCGGGTAGGCGGAGGCACCGGCGGCGTTGAGCGGGTTGTAGCTCAGGTCCTCGGCGACCTCGGCACCTTCCAGGCCGGCGGTGGTGCCCTCCAGCGACGGCTCGACGAACTGGCCGTCCTTGTTCTTGATGGCGGCGAACTTCAGGCCGGTGGCCTTGGCGTCACTCAGGTCGACGTACCCGACGGCGCCGTTGGTCTGCTTGACGATCTGGGCGACACCGGTGTTCTTCTCGCCACCCTGGGTGCTGGCCGGCCAGGCCACCGTGTCGCCACTGCCCAGCTTCCAGGTGCCCGCAGCCGCGGCGTCGAGGTACTTGGTGAAGTTGCTGGTGGTGCCGGAACCGTCCGAACGGTGCGCGACGGTGATCGGCGTGTTGGGCAGCTCGACACCCGGGTTGTCGGCCTTGACGGCCGCGTCGTCCCAGGTCTTGATGTCGGTCTGGAAGATCTTGGCGAGCGTCTCCGGGCTGAGCTGGAGCTTGTCGACGCCCTCAAGGTTGTAGGAAACCGTGATCGGGGCCGCCACCGTCGGCACGTACATGAACGAGCCGGCGGTCACGCCGTCGGTGTCCTTCACCAGGCTGTCGGTGCCGGCAAAGTCGACCAGGCCCTCACCGAACTGCTTCTTTCCGGTGCCGGAGCCGGTCGCGTTGTAGGTGACCGTCACGTCGGGGGCCTCGGCCTTGAAGGCTTCGACGACCTCTTGGTAGTAAGCGTCCGGGAAGCTGGCGCCCGACGCCTTCAACTCGCCGGACAGGTCGGCGTAGGCGCCATCGCCGCCACTGCCGCCCGGCTCCGAGCTGTTGTCATTGCTACCACAGCCGGTAAGCGCGAGCGCGGCAAGCGCGACGCCGGCAAGGACGCGCCGCGAAAGCACGTTGCGGTTCACCAGGTAAGCCTCTCTATCGGGGTGCATCAGCCCGTCCGGGCCGTACGCGAGTCAAGCTAGGAGGCCCAGGTAGCCGGACTCCCGGACCCAGGTGAACGAAAAGTGAACTTGCCAGCTCGGTGGTGGCCACCTGGGAGTCGGGATGTGACGTTGCGGACGCGCCGTACCGGATGTCCGGAATCTCGGGCCCGCCGGCTGCCCTGCGTGGCCGCGTCAGAGCCGGATGGTGCCGGTCACCAGGTAGACGACCTGGCGGGCGACGTTCACCGCCTGGTCGGCGTAGCGCTCGTAGTAGCGGCCGAGCAGGGCCAGGTCGATCGCGGACTCCACCCCGTACGGCCAGCCGGAGACCAGCAGCGACAGCAGGCGTTCCTGCGCGGCGTCGACCTCGTCGTCGTCCAGCCCGAGCTGCATCGCGTCGAGCCGATCCCGGGTGGCCAGCACGACCGCGCACTTGTCCGCCACCCGCGCCGCCGCCTCGGCCAGCGCCGTCATCACCGGCATCGCCGGCTCCGGGACCACCCCGATCGGGTGCCGACGCAACGCGACCTTCGCGACGTGCACCGCGAGGTCACCCATCCGTTCCAGGGCACCGGCGATCCGCAACGCGCACACCACCAGGCGCAGGTCGGAGGCGACCGGCTGGTGCCGTACCAGCACCTCGGGGATCATCGCCTCCACCTCGGCCCGCCGGGCGTCCAGCACGGCGTCACCGGCGAGCACCGTCTCGGCCGCGCCCCGGTCCACCTCCAGCAGCGCGGTGCTGGCCCCCCGGATCGCCGCACCGGCGTCCCGACTCATCAACGCCAGGACGCCGGTGAGCCGGTCGAGCTGCTCGTCGAAGCTGTCCCGGCTCATTGCGCGTCCCTCCCGTCGGGTCACCCGGTCACGGTGACGCCCGGAACCGGCGCGGCAGCCGGCCGATCCTGGACAGCAACCTACCTGCCCCCGGGCAGCGCCACCCGGAGAGGGCACCGGCAGGTCTCGCCGCACCGGTCAGTCGGCGAGCACGTCCAGGAGCAGGGCCGCCGTCCAGCTGAACGCCGGTGAGCCGAGACCGGCGCCGGTGTCCGGGTGGAAGTACTCGTGGCAACCGGCCGCCGAGACCAGATCGATCATCGAGGAGCGCAGTCCGGCCGCCAACCGGTCGTGTCCGTGCCGCAGCAGTCCATGCCGGATCAACCAGGTGATGTTCATCCAGCTCGGGCCGCGCCAGTAGCGCAGCGGCTCGAAGTCGGTGCCGGTCCGGTCGTGGCTGGGCAGTGGTCGGGTCATCCGGGCGGCCAGACCGAAGCGGGCCGAGCGGGCCTCGGCGAGCACCGCGTCGACCTGTCGCGCCGGCAGGCCGGGCAGGATCAGCGGGGTCAGGCCGAGCACCGTACGGGCCGGCGTCAAGCGGCCGGTACGCAGGTCACGCGGGTGGAAGGTGCCGCTGTCCGGGTCGTACAGCCGGGTCACCACGGCCTCGGTGATGGCCACGGCCCGCTCCCGGTGCGGGCCCGGGTCGACCCCGATCACCTCGGCGATGCCGGCGAGCGCCACCTCCGAGGCGCCCATGGCCGCGTTGAACAGCGGACACTCGACCAGGAACGGATGCCGGTCGGCCAGGCTGTCGTCGCGGTAACCGCCCGCCCGGTACGCGGTGACCATGGTGACGTACCTCGCGTAGTCCAGGTCGGTGGGTCGGTGGGCGGGATCGGCGTGCACGGTGTCGCGCCGCCGGTACGCGCGCATCACCGCCGCCTCCGCCGGCACCGCGGACATCGGCCCGTCCCAGGCCGGGCTGTTGTCCAGTCCGGACTCCCACGGGTGCACGATGCTGGCCAACCCGGCGCCACCGACATCGCGACAGCTGGCGAGGTAGCGCTGCTGCGCCACCAGGCGCGGATAGAGCCGTCGCAACGCGACGCGGCTCGCCTCCGACGGCACGCGACGGTGAGCGTGCCAGGCGGCCAACGCGTGCACGGGCGGCTGCACCAGGCCGGAGGTGGCCACCGGCGGTGTTCCCTCGACGGTGTCCGACGACCAGAACGCGGGGCCGGGAAAGTAGGCGCCGCCAGCCACCGCCGGGTTGAACACGATGTGCGGCACCCGGCCGTCGCGCCACTGGGCGCGGAACAAGCTGTCCAGCTCCGACCAGGCGCGGTCCGGGCGGAGCTGGGCCCAGCCGATCGCGATGAAGGCCGAGTCCCAGCTCCACTGGTGCGGGTACAGGGTGCGCGACGGCACCGTGTGGTCGTGTTCCCAGTTGCCGTCGAGGGTGCTCCGGGCCAACTCCCACAGCCGGCCGTGCTCACCGACGGCATCAGCGGCCACAGCCGGGCCCGGCCCGGCCGGCGGAACAGTTTGGTTCACCATGAGTCACGACATGGTAGCGCGCGAGTTGGTCTCCGGACACCTGCCGTTGGTCCGTTCCGGCGGTCGGACGGCTGCCCTGAGCCGGTCCGGATACGGTGCAGACATGACCAACAGGACCCGATGGGCCACCGACACCGGTCCCGAGCACTCGCAGTGGTACGTCAACCGGTTCCGACAGTTGGCGGCCGAAGGGGCGGATCTGGCGGGTGAGGCCCGGCTGCTCGACACGCTGGTGCCGCCGGCCTCCCGGATCCTCGACGCCGGCTGCGGCACCGGTCGGGTCGGCGCCGCGTTGGCGGCGCGTGGTCACACGGTGGTCGGGGTGGACGCGGACCCGGTCCTGATCGACGCGGCCCGGGCCGACCACCCCGCGCCCCGTTGGCTCGTCGCCGATCTGGCCGAGTTGGACCTCGCGGCGGCCGGCGAGAGCGAGCCGTTCGACGCGGCGGTGCTCGCCGGCAACGTGATGGCTTTCGTCGCCGCCGGCACCGAACGCCAGGTGCTCAGCCGGGTCGCCGCGCACCTGCGCCCGGACGGCGTGGTCGCGGTCGGATTCGGCACCGACCGGGGGTATCCAATCACCGACTTCGACGCCGACGCGGTCGGCGCCGGACTGCGCCTGGAACACCGCTTCGCCACCTGGGACCTGCGCCCGTGGCGCGACGACGCGGACTTCGTCGTCACCATCCTGCGCCGCCCCAGCTGATCGCCGCTCCCCCGCCGTCCGCCACGTCGACGCCCGAAACGGCTGATATTGGCGTGGAAGCGTCACGCGCCTGACCGTAGCCTGAACCGATGCCCCCACAGCTCCCGCACGCCGAGCCGGGCACGCCGGACACGAGGGGGCCACTGAGGTACATCTGGTGGCTGGTCCGCTGCCAGCCGTGGCGGGTGCTACGCGGCGGTCTCATCGGCACGGCCTGGATGCTCGGGTTGTCGGCCCGGCCGTACCTCGTCGCCCGCGCCATCGACGATGGACTGCGCGCCGTGGACTACCGGGCGCTGCTGTGGTGGGTGGCCGCGATCGTCGTCGCCGGGATGGTCCTGGCCTACCTGGGCATCATGCGGCACCGCACGATGACGTTCGTCCGGGAGGATGCGTCGGCCCGGTCCGCCGCCGTCCTGTTGCGTCACCTGTCCCGGATCGGTGCCGTGCTGCCCCGCAGACTCGCCGCCGGGGAGGTCGCCACCGTGGGCGGTGCCGACATCATCCACACCTCGGCGGTGCTGACCATGACCGGGCCGGGCGTCGGGGCCGTCCTCGCGTACGTCTTCGTCGCCTTTCTGCTGTGGTCGGTGTCCCCGTTGCTGGCGGCGTTCGTGCTGCTCGGCGTGCCGGCGGTGGTGCTGCTCGTCGGGCCGCTGCTGCGCCGCCTCGAACGGGTCGAGTCGGTCTACCGTCACCAGCAGGGTCTGCTCACCACCCGGGCCGCCGACATCGTGGCCGGGCTGCGGGTGCTCGCCGGGGTCGGTGGGCGGGGACTGTTCGCCCGCCGGTACACGGCCCGCTCGCAGCGGCTGCTGGCGGAGGGGTACCGGGTCGGTGCCGTGAACAGCTGGATCGAGGCGCTGACGATCGCCATCCCGGGGCTGTTCCTGGCCGCCGTGGTGTGGCTGGCGGCGCGGATGGCCTCGGCCGGTGACATCACCATCGGGCAGATGGTGGCCGTCTACGGGTACGTGGCGGTGCTCATCGTGCCGGTGTGGTTCCTGCTCGAAGGTGGCCACCAGCTGATCCGGGGGCGGGTCGCCGCCCGCCGGATCGTCGCGCTGCTCAACCTGAGGCCGGACGTGGCCGGCCCGCCGTCGCCGGTCGGCGGGCCGCCTCGACCCGCCCCGGACGGGCCCGCCGACCTGCACGATCCCGACACCGGGCTGACCGTACCCGCCGGTCGGCTGCTGGCCGTCGCCGCCGACGACCCGGCCGAGGCCATCGCCCTGGCCGACCGGCTCGGGCGGTTCGTCGCCAGCGCGGTGACCTGGGGTGGCGTACCGCTGACCAGCATCGCGCTGGACGAGGTCCGGGCCCGGATCCTCGTCGCCGACCACGACTCCTACCTCTTTGCCGGGACACTGCGCGAGATCCTGCACGTCCGGGCCGACCTCCACGACGCCGACCTGCGGACGGCCCTGTGGACGGCGTCGGCGGAGGATGTGGTCGACGCCCATCCGGCGGGGCTCGCGATGCCGATCGGTACGCGGGCCCGGACCCTCTCCGGCGGCCAGCGACAACGGGTACGCCTGGCCCGCGCTCTGCTCGCCGAGCCGGACGTGCTGATCCTCGTCGACCCGACCTCGGCGGTGGACGCGCACACCGAGGCGCGCATCGCGCAGCGGCTCCGGGCGGCGCGGGCCGAACGAACGACAGTCGTGCTGACCACCTCACCGCTGCTGCTCGGTCACGCCGACCTGGTCGCCCACCTGCGCCATGGCCGGATCATCGCCGCCGGCGGTCACGTCGAACTGCTCGAACAGGAACCGAGCTACCGGGCCCTGGTGTCCCGGGACAACGAGGTCGCCGACGCAGACGGATCACTGCGGTGAGCGGACTGCCCGTCGCGGACCGGCAGGTCGTCCGCCGCGCGGCGCTGGGCCTCATCGCCGTGGACCGCCGCGCCGTCGCCGTGATGCTGGTGCTGCACGGCGCCGCAGCGGTCGCCGGGCTCGCCACACCCTGGCTGGTGGGCAGGATCGTGGACGAGGTCGCGGCCGGTGCCGGCACCGCCGCCGTGGACCGCCTGGCGCTCGCGATCGGCGGCAGCGTGCTGGCGCACGGTCTGCTCACCCGGTACGCCCAGTACACCGGTCACCGGTTCGGCGAGCGTGCCGTCGCCCGGCTGCGCGAGGGGTTCGTCGCCCGTACGCTCGACCTGCCCATCGCCGTCGTCGAGCGCGCCGGCACCGGCGAACTGGCCACCCGCAGCTCGGTGGACGTGACGACGGTCGGGAGCACCGTCCGGGACGTGGTGCCCGTCATGGTCATCGCCTCGACCCAGCTGACGCTCCTCTTCGGTGCGATCTTCCTGCTGCACCCGCTGCTCGGTCTGGTGGCCCTGACCGGGCTTCCGTCGATCGTCGCGGTCACCCGCTGGTACCTGCGTCGCGCCAGGCCGGCGTACCTTGCCGAAGGGGCCGCGACCGCCGAGCTGACCGAGGCGTTGACCACGACCGCGGAGGGTGCCCGCACCGTCGAGGCGCTCCGCCTCGGTGCCGACCGCACCGCGTACGGCCGGCAGCGCATCGGCCGGGTGTGGGCCACCCGCCGGGCGACCCTGGCGCTGCGATCGGTCTTCTTCCCGGTGGTGGAGGCGAGCTACGCGGTCCCGATCGCGGTGGTGCTGCTGTTCGGCGGTCTTCTGCTGGACCGTGGGATGGTGAGCCTCGGCGAGGTGGTGGCGGCGGCGCTCTACCTTCAGCAGGCGATCGAGCCGCTGGACCGGCTGCTTCAATGGATGGAACAGGCCCAACGCGGTCTCGCCTCGTTCGCCCGCGTACTCGGTGTCGGCCAGCAGGCCGAACCCGCCGCCGTCCCGCGACCACGCGTCCCGGCGCCCGCCCGGTCCGGGCGGCTCGTGGTGCGCGGCGCCCGCTTCTCGTACGCCGACGGTCCCGACGTGCTGCACGGGATCGACCTGGTGGTGCACCCTGGCGAACGTCTCGCCATCGTCGGCCCTTCGGGGGCGGGAAAGTCCACCCTGGCCCGGTTGCTCGCCGGAATCGACGTGCCGCGCGAGGGGGTGGTGAGCCTCGACGGCGTCGCGGTCACCGACCTGGACCCGGCCGAGCGGCGCCGCCGGATCGCCCTGGTCACCCAGGAGCACCACGTCTTCATCGGTACGCTGCGCGACAATCTCGCCTTCGCCGCACCGGACGCGTCCGACGAACAGATGCGCGCCGCACTGGTCGCGGTGAGCGCCGACTGGTACGCCGACCTGCCCGACGGGCTCGACACGCAACTCGGCGACGGTGCCCGTGAACTCGGTGCCGCCGACGCCCAACAGCTCGCGCTGGCCCGGCTGGTGCTCGCCGACCCGCACACCCTGATCCTCGACGAGGCAACGGCCGCGCTCGACCCGACGACCGCCCGGCGCACCGAACGGGCCCTCGCCGCCGTGGTCAACGGACGTACCGTCATCGCCATCGCGCACCGGCTCAACACCGCGCACGACGCCGACCGGGTGGCGGTGCTGGAGGACGGCCGGATCACCGAACTCGGCAGCCACCACGAACTCGTCCGCGCCGGTGGCGCGTACGCCGCTCTCTGGCGCTCGTGGCACGGCTGAGCCCCGGCCCGACCCTCGCACGACGAAGGTCTGATCAACAGCACGTCGTCAGGTAGGACTGCAAGTCTGCGAGGGCGGTGAGGGCGCCTTCGCGATCAGCCCGGTAGAACACCGTCTTGCCGTCCCGGCGCGAGGTGACCACCCCACCGCGTCGTAGCAGGACCAGCTGTTGCGACGCGGTGGCCTGGCTGATGCCGACCTGCTCGGCTACCTCACCCACGGACTTCTCCGCGCCGCCGCCGAACAACATCATGATCCGTTGCCGGGTGGGGCTACCGAGTGCTTTGAGGAACTCCTGCGTCTGCGGCGCAAGCCCCGAGATGATGTTCTGCGTTCCGATCGGCATGTCGGCAGCGCCCTGGCTCATGGTCACACCTTCCCCCGCGAACATCATATTGTCATTCAACGTAATGACAATATGATGATGTCATGACCCCCCAGGTAGAACCCGTGATCATCGTCGGCGGCGGCCAGTCCGGCCTAGCTGCCGCACGTGCCGCCCTGGCCGCCGGCCTGCGTCCCGTCGTGCTACACGCCGGCAATCTGCCGGTCGGCTCCTGGCCGGATTACTACGACAGCCTCACGCTGTTCTCGCCCACCCGATTCAGCGCCATGCCCGGCATGGCCTTTGACGGAGACCCCGACCATTACCCGCACCGGGACGAGGTCGTCACCTACCTGCACCGCTACGCCGGTGCCCTCGACGCCGAAATCCGCACCGGCGTCCGCGTTGCGGAGGTCCAGGCACGCTCCGGTGACGGTTACCTCGTCCGCACCGACGCTGATGATCAGATCGCGGCGGCCGGCATCATCGCCGCCAGCGGGTCCTTTGGCAACCCATACCTGCCCGAACTACCCGGCCGTAGCGATTTCACCGGCGACGTGGCGCATGTGGCGAACTACCGCCGGCCGGACCCCTATGCCGGCCAGCGGGTCATCGTCGTCGGCGCAGGCAACTCCGCAGTGCAGGTCGCCTACGAGCTCGCAGCACACGCGCGGGTCACCCTCGCCACCCGGGAACCTGTCCGGTTCCTGCCGCAGCGCGTCGGCGGGCGGGATCTGCACCACTGGCTGCGGATCACCGGCGCGGACCGCCTCCCCCGGCGCATCCTGACCCGCCTGGTCCAGCACGCCGCCGTGCTCGACACCGGCGTCTACCACCAGGCGATCACCTCTGGACAACTCGCCCGCCGGGAGATGTTCAGCGCCTTCACCCCCGACGGCGTTATCTGGGGCGACGGCACCACGGAGCACGTTGACACGGTCATCTTCGCCACCGGCTACCGCCCCGACCTGGGCTACCTGGAGCCGCTCGGCGCCCTCGCGCACGGCACGCCCCGACAGGTGGGCGGGCTTTCCACCACCCATCGAAGGTTGGCCTACCTGGGACTGGAATTTCAGCGATCCTTCGCCTCGAACACGCTGCGCGGTGTCGGCCGCGACGCCGCCCACGTGGTGCGCGCCATCGCCGGACAGCTGGCCGGTACACACAAGCGGCCCCGCTCGGCACACACCCCTCCGGCCGCACCGAGCGGCACGGGTGCCACAACACGTTGACCACCAACGGCCGACATCAAAGGCGCAGGCGTACGCGGTCGTCACCCTCGATCAGGTTCGACTCCGAGCAGTGCTGCCGGCTGTTTCGATACTCTTCTAGGTTGACATATCTCTAATCAAAGGCCAGTCTCTGCTTCGAAGGTTGTCGAGACAGAGCCGCAGTGCAGGGACATGCGTACGCCGCATCCCTGATCATCCTGCGGCCATCGAGAGGAGTTCAGATGAGCAACAACACTCAAGCTGTCGGATCCACCGACCATCCAGCCACCGCTTCCACCGGATCCGGCTCCTGCTGCGGCAGTCCCGCCCGGCCCGCGGACACCACCCTCCCGCTCACCAGCGAGACGCCGACCATCAGTCCCTGCTGCGGCTCGACGGAGGCCGCCCAGGCCGCCGGTTCCTGCTGCGATGCCAGCGCCAAGGCCGCCGCCATCAGCGCAGGACAGGGATGTTGCGGATGACACGGGCCGGGTCCGAGGATCCGTTCGGGCAGGTCCGCCCGGGCGGTACGGCGACCCCGGTCTCGTCCATCCCCGGCGACGGTCGCCCGGGACCACCCGCCGCAGCCACCGTCTTCAGGCACGACGCCCAGGTGACGTGCCTGGTCGACCCCGGTTGCACCGGCTGATGACCACCTCCACGGTGGTGTCCGCCGATCCGACAGCCGACGGACACCACCCGTGGCGCATGGTCGCCGCCCTCGCCATTACCTCCACGGTGGGCTACGGCACGCTGTACTACGCCTATGCCGTCCTCCTCAGGCCCATGGCCACCAGCCTCGGCACGTCCACCACCGCCGTCACCGGTGCGCTGACCGCCAGCGTTCTCGCCGGGGCCCTGATGGCCATACCCGTCGGCAGATGGCTCGACCGGCACGGCGGACGCGCCCTCATGACCGCAGGCTCGATCACCGCCACCGCCCTGCTGGTCGCCTGGTCCCAGGTCCAGACCGTCGGACAGCTGTACGCCGTGATGACCGGCATCGGAATCGTCAGCGCGATGGTCCTCTACGAACCCGCCTTCGCCGTCATCGTCTCCTGGTTCTCCGCCGACCGACGCGCCACCGCCCTGCTCGCAGTCACCATCGTCGCCGGTTTCGCCAGCACCATCTTCATGCCCCTCACCGGTCACCTGGTCGCTCACCTCGGTTGGCGCGCCGCACTGCTCACGCTCGCCGCCATCCACGGCCTGGTGACCGTGCCGCTGCTCTCCCTCACAATCCGTACGCCCCCACCGCCCACCGCGTCCACGCCCACCGCGCAACCGGACCGCAGCCAGCGACGGGCGGCAGCCAGCAGGGCCACCCACGACCCGCGATTCTGGATCCTCACCGCAGCCCTCGTCGCCCACGGCGCCGCGACCAGCATCATCGCCGTCCACCTCGTCGGCTACCTCACCAGCCGCGGCCACCCTGCCACCTTCGCCGCCACCACCACCGGCCTCTTGGGCGTCCTGTCCGTCACCGGCAGACTCGTCCTCACCGCCGCCCGACGCCGCTTCGCCGTCACCACCATCGTCGCCACGGTCTTCGCCATCCAGGCCGCCGCCATTCTCGTTCTACCTTTCATCGGAGATAGCCGGATCGGGGCGGTCATCACCGTTATCGGATTCGGCATCGGGTTCGGCATCGCCCATCTCGCCGCTCCGGCCCTGCTCACCGGCCGCTACGGCACCACCGCCTACGCAACCATCGCTGGACGACTTGCCGCCCCCGTCACCATCGCCAGAGCCACCGCACCGCTCGGTGCCGCCGCGATCCTGCACACCGGCGGTGGATACCTTCTCGTCCTCGCCGCCGTGGCCGTCTGCTGCGTCCTCGCCGCCGCCGGAATGCTCGCCCGAGCCGGCACCGCGACGCCGGCCACGTGAGCTGCGCCTACCCGGACCGGGACGCTTCCGCCTGCCCCAGTCGGTGCCGGGCCGGTCGTGCGCGCCCCACCTGATCGTCGCCGTGGTGGGAGCATCCTCGGCATGATTGTCTGGATAAACGGTGCCTTCGGCGTCGGCAAGACGACCACGGCGGGCCTGCTCAGGGAACGTCTCCCGGATGCCAAGGTCTTCGACCCCGAGTACGTCGGTTACCTGCTGACCCCGTTCGTCGGCTCGCCGACCGGAGACTTCCAGGATCTTCCACTGTGGCGTCACCTCGTCGTCGAGACGATGAGCGGCCTCGCCCGGGAGTATCCGCACACCTGGATCGCGCCGATGAGCCTCATCAATCCCGCGTACCGCGAGCAGATTCTCGACGGTATCCGTGCGGATGGCGTCGAGGTGCACGAGGTCGTGCTCATGCTGCCGGAGGAGCGGTTGCGCGCCCGCATCGATGCCGACCAGGTGGACGTCGCTGCCCGCCAGTGGCGACAGGACCATGTTGCTCGGGCGCTCACCACCTTCGCGGCGGTGACCGGCGCTCATCTCGTCGACGCGTCCCAGCCACCCGAACAGGTGGCCGACGCCATCGCCATGAGCATCCAGCCATCGCCCAGCCGCTGACCCGCTTCCGTACCAGGACGGAGCTTTCGCTGTGGGTGCATCTGTTGTCGTCAGCAACAACAGATGCACCCAGAACGGCGCGAACGTTCAGGTGGGCCGATCGGCTGGTCAGCGGGCGACGTCGTAGACCAGCTTCTGGATGCCGTTGGCGTAGGACTCGCTCTCGACGAGCTTGAGGTTCTGCTTGTCCCGGTCGGTGTCGGAGAACAGCCGCTTGCCCGCGCCGAGCAGCACCGGGAAGACCAGCAGATGGTAGCGGTCGATCAGGCCGGCGTCGGAGAGGTTGCGGTTCAGCGTGGCGCTGCCGTGGATGCTGATCGGTCCGCCCTCGGTCTGCTTCAGCGCGGCGACGTCGTCCAACGACCGGAGGATGACGATCTCCCCCCAGTTGGACACCAGGTCCTGCTCCTTGAGGGTGGTCGACACGACGTACTTCGGCATCGCGTTGTAGCCGGCGAACTCGACGGTCATGTCCGGCCACACCGGGGCGAACGCCTGGTAGCTGACCCGGCCCATCATCATCGCAGTGGCCTCGTCCTGCTCACGGCCCTTGATCTCGTAGGCGGCCTCGTCGAACGCGATGTCGTTGAAGGTCCAGCCCGAGTTGCGGTAGCCCGGTTCTCCGCCGGGTGCCTCGACGACGCCGTCGAGCGAGACGAACGCGGTGGCGATCAGGGTACGCATCTGGTTGCTCCTTGAGGTCGGTCTGACGTGCTGTCGTCAGTGCGACGAGCGAGGGTCGCCGGATTCGACAACCCACGCCGAGAAATTTCCTACCACTTCCGCGGCACGAGTCCGAGCAGGTCAGGCGGGGGCGGCGCGCTGGCGGGCCGCACTTGGGTCGAGCGAGGCACCAGCGGGTACGAGGCTGACCACGCCTGCGGGCAGCCGGACGGGTCGCACGTCCGCGTAGCCGAGCATGCCGGTCACCTCGGGGCCGGCGAGCGCGTACCGGCGGCCGAGGTCGGTCACCACGGAGATCGCGCCGCCGGTGGCGCCCGGCGTGGCGACCGATTCGACGAGCGCGCCCCGCCCCGGCTCCACCAGCACGTGGTCAGCGGTCGTCGAGGCGGTCGGCTGGTCCGGGCCCGAGGCCGGCGTCGGCAGTTCGACACCCTGCCGCACCTCGACCGCGCCGGTGTCGTCACCCACCCGCACGCAGATCGTGGACCGGTCCGGCGTGGCCAGCCGGGGCGGAGCAACCGGCGGCGCGTCGGGCCCGGTGGGGACGAGATCGGGCAGCTGCGGCAGGGCGGCGAAGCGGCCGAGGCTGATCTGCTCCGGCTCCCGCTGACCGGTGCGGGCGAGCAGCAGACCGGCCTGTAGCTCGGTGATGCCGGCGAGCCCGTCGCGCAGCACCACCGCGTACTGCCGCCCGCCGCCGGAGTTGCTCACCACCAGCACGTCACCGATCCGAGCCTCGGCGACCCGGGTGGACCGCCGGCCCAGGTCGGGCGGGTCCAGTGGGGCAAGGTCGAGACCGGCCGGCACCGAGTTGAGCAGAGCGGCGGCCACCGGCACGGACCGGGAACGGGTGGTCACCAACGCGGCCAGCACCCGGTCGGTGTCCCGGATCAGGTGCCGCTGCTGGTGCCAGAGCAGGTGCAGCCGGCCGTCGGGATCACGCAGCAGCAGTGCGTCCCGGCCCAGCGGCCGGCCGCCGGTGCCGCCGGCCCCCACCAGCAGCACCGACCGTGCCGTTGCCGCGGGCTCGGTCGGGGGCACCGAACAGACCGACCACGGTGCGGTGGCCAGCCGGGCCGCCGGGGGCAGCGAGTCGGGAGCGTCGCGAATGCCCAACGGCAACCCTCTCGGCACCCCGTCGATCGACCGCCGGGACACCAGTACGGTCTTCGGCCGCTGCGTGCCGACGATGAGCAGCGCGGAGGCGTAGTTGAGCACCGGATGCAGCTTTTCCTCCCGGTAGACGAACCGGGCACCGGACTCCTTCTCCACGATGACCACACCGGCGTCGCGCCACTTCGCGCCGCCGCCGGTGAAGAGGCCGTACAGGGCGGCAGCCCCCAGCCCGACGACCGCCACCAGGACGCCGGCCATCCCGGCTCCGGCGAGCCGACGCATCGGGGACTGCGCCGGATCGGTCTCCCGCGTCACCAGCGCGGCCACCGTCCGCTGGACGGTGAACTGGTACGAGTGCAGCTGATCCTGCCGCGACGGCATCGCTTTCCCTCCGGCGAGACGAACCGGGCACAGGATATGCGCTGCGTCGATCTCCCGGGGACCGGGCGTCACGCCGCTCGCGGCAGCTCACGGGCCGGTAGCATGCCGGCGGTGAGCGTACGTTTCGAGGAACTGGCCTGGCGACCGACACCCATCGGCGAGATCAGTCTGCGCCGGCGTCGCGATCCCCGGCTCGACCTGGATGTGTACGAGGTCAAGCTCGACGACGAGTTCCTGATGTCGAGCCTGTTCACCGCCGGTGAGGTCGAGTTGGCCCGGTTGGGGTTGGCGTCGCTGGCCGGTGACCGCCTCGACGTCGTCGTCGGCGGGCTGGGCCTCGGCTACACCGCCCGCACCGCGCTGGCGGACGACCGGGTCGCCTCCCTGCTGGTCGTGGAGGCGGTCGAGGACGTCATCGACTGGCATCGGCGCGGCCTGCTGCCGTTCGCCGCCGGGCTGGCCACGGACCCGCGTACCCGGCTGGTGCGGGCCGACTTCTTCGCCCGGGTGGCCGGCCCGGACGGCCTCGACCCCGACGACGCCGGCCGTCGTTTCCACGCGGTGCTGCTGGACGTCGACCACTCC
Organism: Micromonospora sp. C51; assembly: GCF_018070435.1. NCBI lineage: Bacteria > Bacillati > Actinomycetota > Actinomycetes > Micromonosporales > Micromonosporaceae > Micromonospora > Micromonospora sp. C51. The sequence goes on from NZ_JAGPXQ010000007.1 coordinate 23,639, forward strand.
CCCCGGCACCCGCTGCACCCGAGCCACGCCGCCTTCTACCGGCCGGACGGGTTGCGCCGTCTGGCGCGGCTGCTGCGTCCGGGCGGAGTGTTCGCCCTCTGGTCGGACGATCCACCGGACCCCGACTTCGAAGCCGACCTGGCCGCCGTGTTTCCCACCCATCACAGCCACGTGGTGCGGTTCGCCAACCCGCTGACCGGCGGCGCGTCGGCCAACACCGTCTACCTGGGGAAACTTCCCGACTGAAGCGGGTCGCCCACCCGCGCGGACGGCATGATGCGGGTGGGAACGGGTAGCCGGGCCAGCAACCGCGCCCGGACCGGCCGGGCGGCCGGGTGGGAGGTGGAGATGCGTGCCCTGCTCTGGGTCGTCGGCGTCGTCGCCGGGGCGCTGGTGCTGCTCGGGCTGCTTCTGGAAGCGGTCCGCTGGCTGGTCATCATCGGGCTCATCGCGCTCGCCGCGGTGATCGTGCTGGCCTTCGTCAAGGGCCGCCGGTCCGCCCACAACTACCCCAACCGCCGCTGACGCTGCTCTCCACCACCCCCCAGGAACCCTCCTGGTGAGCAACTTCAGGGTTGTTGCCGGGGCAGCGGGCCTCCAGGCAGCAACAACCCTGAAGCTGTCCGAACGGCGGCGGCGCGAGGTGGCGGCGCGGCGGTCAGGCGGCGACGAGTTCCCGGGTGGGGTGGTCGGTGGAGTCGTCGAGCGGGGTGGCGGGGACCGCCGGCTGGCGACGGTTCGGCAGAGCGAGCCGGAAGACCTTCTTCCACGCGGAGAAGACCTGCCGGGGCAGCGAGCCGGTGGTGTACTTCAACCCGTACCTGTCGAACAGCGCCCGGATCTCCGGGGCGATCTCCTGGTAGCGGTTGCTCGGCAGGTCGGGGAAGAGGTGGTGCTCGATCTGGAACGACAGGTTGCCGGTCATGATGTGCATCAGCCGGCTGCCGCTGATGTTGGCCGAGCCCAGCATCTGCCGCACGTACCACTCCCCCCGGGTCTCGCCCTCGATCGAGGTCTTCTCGAAGGTCTCCACCCCCTCCGGGAAGTGCCCGCACATGATCACGGAGTGGCTCCAGAGGTTACGGATCAGGTTAGCGGTGAAGTTGGCAGCCAGGGTGTGCAGGAACGACGGGCCGGACAACACCGGGAACAGCAGGTAGTCCTTGAGGAACTGGCGGCGGATCTTCCGGCCGACCGCGCGGACCCGGCGTCGGAACTCGGGGTCCTTGTGCCCACCGCCCTTCAGCTTGTTGCCCAGGTCGAGGTCGTACGCGGCGATGCCGTACTCGAAGAAGCAGGCGTTGAGGAAGTTGTAGAGCGGCTGGCCCAGGTGAGCCGGGTGCCAGGGCTGGTCCTCGTCGACCCGCATGATGCCGTAGCCGAGGTCGTTGTCCTTGCCGACCACGTTGGTGTACCGGTGGTGCAGCTCGTTGTGCGACTGCTTCCACTGGTCGGCCGGGGCGACGTGGTCCCACTCCCAGCTGGTCGAGTGGATCTTCGGATCGCGCATCCAGTCCCACTGACCGTGCAGGACGTTGTGCCCGATCTCCATGTTCTCCAGGATCTTCGCCACCGACAGCCCGGCGGTGCCGACGATCCAGGCCGGCGGGAACAGCGAGAACAACAACACCACCCGGCTGCTGATCTCCAGCTTCCGCTGCGTCGAGATGACCTTGCGGATGTACGCGGCGTCCCGTTCGCCCCGGGAGGCGATCACCCGCTCCCGGATGGCGTCGAGTTCCTTGCCGAGGGTCTCGATGTCCTCGGCGGTCAGGTGGGCGATCGGGTTCTCGGCCTTCTTCTGGATCACGGTCACGTCGGTGGGTCTCCGATCAGATCTCGAGTTCACACGGGCCGGCGGCGGCGGACACACAGGTCTGCACGCGTACGCCGTCGCCCGGCAGGGCGGTGGTGAGCTGGCCGTTGCGCAGGTCGCGGACCGCGCCCTGGCGCAGCGGCAGCACGCAGCCGAAGCAGATGCCCATCCGGCAGCCCGAGGGCATGAGCACCCCGGCGTTCTCGCCGGCATCCAGCAGCGGGGTGGCGCCGGTGGCCGCCACGGTCACCGACGAACGGGTGAAGGTGACGGTCCCGCCGTCACCGGCGGTGATCACCGTGGGGCGGAACCGCTCGGTGTGCAGGCGGGCGGCCTGGCCGCGAGCCGCCCAGTGCGCCTCGGCCGCGTCGAGCAGCCCGAGCGGGCCACACGCCCAGGTCTGACGGTCCAGGTGGTCGGGGACGAGCGTGTCCAACTCGGCCACGTCGAGCAGGCCCTCGACCTCGGTGTGCCGCTCGATCAGCCGGATGGCACCTCGCTCGGCGAGGCCGCGCAGCTCCGCGCCGAAGACCACGTCCGCGGCGGTGGGCGCCGAGTGCACCAGCACCACGTCGCTGCCGGCCAGCGCACCCGAGCGCAGCATCCCGGCCACCGGGGTGATGCCGCTGCCCGCGGTGAGGAACAGCACCCGCGAGGGTGCCCGCTCCGGCAGCACGAAGTCGCCGCGTGCCTGGTCGAGCTGCACGATGGCGCCCGGCCGGATCCGGCGGACCAGGTGGTTGCTGACCACGCCGTCGGGGATCGCCTTCACCGTAACCGAGATCCGGTCGGCGCGCCGGCTGGGGGCGGAGGTGACCGAGTAGGCCCGCCACTGGCGCACCCCGTCGACGTCGACACCGAGCCGGACGTACTGGCCGGGGACGTGCCCGCGCCAGCTGCGGCCGGGCTGGATCAGCAGGGTGGCCGCGTCCGGCGTCTCCGGGTGCACGGCGAGGATCCGGCCGCGCAGGTCGGCACCGGCGCGGAGCGGAGCGATCAGGTCGAGGTAGTCGCTGGGCAGCACCGGCGTGGTCACCGTCTCGGCGAGCCGCCACAGGCGGCGCCGAAAAGATCTCGTGTCCGGTGGCGGGACGGTGGTGGTCATACGACGATGGTCGCGGCCCGCTGGCATAAACTCTTGGTCTGCGAAGGTAAAGCGATCCACCCCATTTGTGCGGAGCGAACAACCGTGGCGGAACCATCCGTAACGACCAATCGGGCGGCCCGCATCGAACTGGACCAGCGGGTGGCCCGTGAACTGCGCGACCGGCTGCCGCTGGTGGCTGGTCAGACCGTGACCGCGATCACGGCCGAGGTGCCCAGCTACTCCGGCACCCTGACCGGACAGATGCGGGACAAGATAGAGAACGCGGTGCAGATCGCGTTGGGCACCTTCCTGCAACTGCTCGAACAGTCACAGGCCGCCGACCGTCCGCAGGTCAACGACCCGAGCACCCCGCTGGTCCCGGCGCTGGAGGCCGCGTACGCCCTGGGCAGCGGCGAGGCCCGGTCGGGCCGCAGCGTGGACGCGCTGCTGGCCGCGTACCGGGTGGGCGCCCGGGTCTCCTGGCGGGAGCTGGCCGCCGCCACCGTGGCGACCGGCCTGCCCGCCGCCACTGTCGCCGAGTTCGCCGAGTTGATGTTCGCCTACATCGACGAGTTGTCCGCCGCGAGCGTCGCCGGGCATGCCGACGAACTGGCCAGCGTGGGCCGGGCCCGACGGCGCAACCTGGAACGGCTCACCCAGCAGTTGCTCGCCGGTGAGGCGGAGGAGGTGCTGCTGCGCAGCGCCGAGCGGGCCGACTGGCCGGTGCCGCAGACCCTCACCGTGGCGCTGTTGCCACAGGCGAAGCTGCGCGGGGCGCTCGCCCTGCTGGGCGAACACACCCTGGAGAGCAGCGAGGAACTGCCGGCCGGCGAGCCGGGCGAGGAGACCGCGGTGCTACTCGTACCGGACATGCACGGTGACCGGCGCCGGCAGCTCGCCCGGGTGCTGCACGGACGCCGCGCGGTGCTGGGGCCCTGCCGTCCCTGGGCCCGGGTCTGTTCCTCGTACCGGCGGGTGGTCCGGGTGGTCGCGCTCGGTATCGCGCAGCCCACCGACGGCGAACCCCTGGACACCGAACAACACCTGGCCGAACTGCTGCTCAGCGCCGACGTCGAGACGCTCGCCGACCTGCGTACCCGGGTCCTGCAACCCCTCGCCGCGCTGCCCGCCGCCACCGCCGAACGGCTCACCGAGACATTGCGCTCCTGGCTGCTGCATCAGGGACGGCGGGACGACGTCGCCGCCGACCTCTTCGTCCACCCGCAGACCGTGCGCTACCGGATGGGTCAACTGCGCGAACTCTACGGCGACCGCCTCACCGATCCGCGCAGTCTGCTCGACCTCACCGTCGCCCTCGCACTTCCGGCGGGCGGTGCGGCAGCCGGCTGAGCGGAGCCCGCCGCCCGAGCGGCAGCCCGCCGGGCAGCGGTCACTCGGAGGTCGTCGGGCCGAGCAGGCGGATCTCCTCGACATCCAGCCGGGCCTGCAACTCCTGCAACACGGTGTCGTCGATCTCCCGCCGGTCGCGCATCGCGGTGATCTCGCGTCGCTTGTGTTCGAGGGCGGCCAGGCGCAGTTGGCGCTCGACCTCCCGGGCGGTCAGCGACTCATCCTCCGGCTCGGCCTGCATCGCGTTCAGATGACCCGCGTACTCGGCCCGGAGCCGGTGCAGGATCTCCGCCTCGGCACCCACCCGATCGGCGAGGTCGGGCAGCGCGTCGAGGGTGGCCTGGGTGGCGGCCACCTGCGCCTGCCGCGACTCCGCGGCCCGTTCCGGGTCACCGCGCAACCCGGCCCAGGTCATCAGGAACGGCAGGGTGGTGCCCTGCACCAGCATGGTCACCATGATCACCGTGACGACGCCAAAGATGATCAGATCCCGTTCCGGCACCGGGCTGCCGTCCTGCGCGGTCAACGGCACGGCGAGCGCCGCCGCCAGCGACACCGCGCCCCGGAAACCGGCCCAGCCGGCGACCGTACGCACCCGCCAGTTGACCTGGCGGGCGAGCTTCGACTCGCGCCGATCCAGCCGGGCCACGGCGGCGATCAGGTGCAGCCACAGCATCCGCACCGCCACCAGCAGTGCGGCCACCACGAGCGCGATCACGACGGCCCGGCCCAGGGAGACGCTCGTGACGTTCTGCACCGCCCGCGGGATCTGCATGCCGACCAGCACGAAGAGTCCACCGTTGACGAGGAAGGTGGTCAGGTCCCAGAAGGACAGCGCGAGGATCCGGGACCGGGCCCGGATCACCCGGGGACTGGCGTAGGAGAGCATCAGCCCGGCGACCACCACCGCGAGCACCCCACTCTCATGGATGCTGTCGGCGAGCAGGAAGGCGGCGAACGGGGTGAGCACACTCAGCGCGCCCTCCCGCAGCGGATCGTCGAGGCGCTTGCGGATCAGGATCACCACCGTACCGACCACCATGCCGGCGGCGATGCCGCCGAGGAAGGACAGGCCGATCCGCTCGACGAGTTCGAAGGCGTTCGGTGCGGCACCCCCGCCGAGCAGGCCGAGCGCGATGGCGAACAGCACCAGGGCGGTGCCGTCGTTGACCAGGCTCTCCGCGCGCAGGGTGGTCAGCAGGCGGCGGGGCATCCGCTTGGCCAGCCCGGCCACCGCCGCGGCGTCCGTCGGGGCGAGCACCGCGCCGAGCACCCAGGCCACCGCCGGGTCGACACCGAACCGCTGCACGACCAGCGACACCGCGACCATCGTGACCCCGACCAGGCCAACCGCCAGCAACGCGATGACGACGATGTTCGCCCTGATCTCCCGCAGGCTGGTGACCAGGCTCTCCCGGTAGAGGATCGCCGGCAGGAACAGCACCAGCACCACCTCGGGTGCCAGCACCACGTGCGAGAACGGGGGCAGCAGCGCCACCAGGGCACCCAGGCTGATCAGCAGCACCGGCGGCGCGACCCGGTACCGCCCGCCGATGGTGGTGCCCACCAGCACGACGACGCCCAGCGTGATGACCAGCAGCAGCTCGCGCATCTCGCCCCCGTTCGTCGCCCCCCACATGGTGGTACGCCGACGAGCCGCCCCGGGCCGATTCGCCGCAGCGCCCAGACCGGGCTCAGCGACCGGGACCGGCGCTCAGGTCCTCCTCGATGCGCTTGGCGGTGGCCAGCAGCGGCGGCAGCAGCTCCTTGCGGATCATCTCGAACGAGCCTCGGCTGGCGTGGGCGGAGACGTTCACCGCGGCCACCACCGAGCCGTTGTCGCCGTGGATCGGCGCGGCCAGCGACCGCAGCCCCTCCTCCAGCTCCTGGTCGACGAGGGCGTACCCCTGGATGGCGATCTTCGTCAGGAGGCCGCGCAGCTTGGCCGGGTCGGTCACCGTGCGCCGGGTCAGCGGGCGCAGCTGCGCCGTGGCGAGATAGTCGTCCAGCCACCCGGCCGGCTGCGCGGCGAGCAGCACCCGGCCCATCGACGTCGCGTACGCGGGAAAACGGGTGCCGACGCTGATCCCCACCGTCATGATCCGCTTGGTGGGCACCCGGGCGACGTAGACGACCTCATCGCCGTCGAGGACCGACACGGAGCAGGACTCGTGCACCTGCGCCACCAGTGCCTCCATGTGCGGCTGGGCCACCTCGGGCAGGCTCAGGCTGGACAGGTAGGCGTAGCCGAGGTCGAGGATGCGCGGGCGCAGGGAGAACAGCCGCCCGTCGGTGCGTACGTAGCCGAGTTCGACCAGGGTGAGCAGGAAGCGACGGGCGGCGGCCCGGGTCAGCCCGGTGGCGCGGGCCACCTCGCTGAGGGTGAGCTGCGGGTGTTCGGCGTCGAAGGCCCGGATCACGGCGAGACCCCGTTCCAGCGACTGGACGAACTCGCCGGGGCGGGCCGTCGCCTCGTCGCTCACTGGGCCTCCTGCCGCAGAGTCTCCTGGGCCACCTTGAACGCCCGGTTCGCCGCCGGTACGCCAGCGTAGACGGCCACCTGGAGCAGCACCTCCTTCACCTCGTCGGGGGTGAGGCCGTTGCGCAGGGCGGCGCGTACGTGCATGGCCAGTTCCTCGTCGTGGTGCAGGGTGGCCAGCACGGCGAGGGTGATGCAGCTGCGGGTACGCCGGTCCAGCCCCTCCCGGGTCCAGATCTCACCCCACGCGTAGCGGGTGATCAGGTCCTGGAAGTCGGTGGTGAACTCGTCGGTGCCGGCGACAGCCCGGTCGACGTGCGCGTCGCCGAGCACCTGCCGGCGTACCGCCATGCCGGCCTCGTACCGCTGCTGGTCGGTCATCTGCGCACCGCGCCTTCCGGATCGAGGTGGTCCGTGAGCAGTCGGGCGACGGCCTCGGGTTGCTCGACGTTGGCCAGGTGCGCCGCTCCGTCGAGCACCGCCAGGCGGGCCGACGGGATCCGCTCGGCGATGGTGGCCGCCAGGTCGGGTGGGGTCGCCGGATCGTCGGCCGCGGCGATCACGAGCGTCGGGGCGCGGACGGCGGCCAGGTCCGGGCGCAGATCCATCGCGGCGATCGCCTCACAGCAGCCGGCGTACCCGGCGGCAGGTGTGCTGACCAGCATGGTCCGGTACTCGGCGACGACGTCCGGATGGGTCGCGGCGAAGGCGGGAGTGAACCAGCGCTCGACGATCGCGTCGGCGATGCTGTCGAGCCGACCGGCACGGACGGCGGCGGCCCGGGCCCGCCAGCCGTCCGCCGGCCCGAGCAGTGCGGAGGTGCACAGCAGGGCGAGGCGGTCGATCCGCTCGGGGGCGTGCGCGGCCAGCCACATGCCCACCATCCCGCCGAGGGAGAGCCCGGCGTAGTGGACCCGGGTCGCGCTCAGGTCGTCCAGCAGCCGCAGCACCTTCCGGCCGAGCAGGTCGATGGTGTACGGCCCGGCCGGCGCCGCCGAACCGCCGTGGCCGAGATGGTCGTAGCGGACCACGCGGTACCGCTCGGCCAGCGCCGCCACCTGCGGCTGCCACATCGCACCGGTGGTGCCCAGGGAGCTGCCCAGCAGCAGCACCGGCGCGTCCGGCGGGCCGTCGACGGTGGCGTGCAGCGCGGTCACGGCCGTACCTCGCCGTCCGGCCCGCCGGTCTCGGCCGGGTCGTGCGCCGCCCCGGAGTGCGGCCCGCCGGTCTCGGCCGGGTCGTGCGCCGCGTCGCGGTGCAGGTCGAGGGCGCGGTCGATCAGGTGCCCGGTGCTGCCGAGCCAACCGGCCGGGTCGAGGGCGGCGTCGACGTCCGATTCCGACAGGTGGGCGCGCAGGTCCGCCTCGGCCAGCAGCGCCGCCCGGAAGTCGGGCCGGCCGGCGGCGCGGCGGACCAGGTCGTGAGCGGCGGCGCGGCCCAGCGCCGGCGCCAGCCGGGCGGCGACCGCCTCGGCGAGCAGGAGGCCGCCGGTGGCGTCCAGGTTGGCCCGCATCCGCTGCGGACGTATGTCGAGGCCGGCGAGCATCCGGGCGGTACGGGCGGCGGCCCCACCGGCGAGGTGCGTCAGGTCGAGCAGGGGTTCCCACTCGGCGTGCCAGCCACCGCTGGCCCGCTCGTGCTCCTGGCCGGCGGCGGCGAACAACGTGCCGACGAGCCCGGGGCCACGCCGGGCCGCGGCGGTGACCAGCACTGAGTCCACCGGGTTGCGCTTGTGCGGCATCGCCGAGGAGCCACCCCGCCCCGCGCCTCCCTCGGCCACCTCGCCGACCTCGGTCTGCGCGAGCAGGCCCACGTCGAGGGCGATCTTGCCGGTGGCGGCGAGCAGCCCGCCGAGGGCGGCGGCCAGGTCGAGCAGGGGCTGTCGGCGGGTGTGCCAGGGCAACGGGCTCGCCGCCAGGCCCAGCTGCGCGGCGAACCGGTCGACCATCGCCGGCCCGGCCGTGCCGTACGCGGCGAGGGTGCCGACCGCCCCGCCGAGCTGCGCGGGCAGGCCGGAACGCGCCGCGGCCAGCCGGGTCCGCGCCTCCACCAGGCCGACCAGCCAGCCGGCCGCCTTGAGCCCGAAGGTGGTCGGTGCGGCCTGCTGGCCGAGGGTGCGGGCGACCATCAGGGTGTCGCGATGGGTTCGGGCCAGCCGGGCGGCGGCGTCAGCGGCGTCGGCGAGGTGCCGCAGCAGCGGCTCGGCGGCCCGGGCCGCCACCAGCGACAGGGCGGTGTCGAGCACGTCCTGGCTGGTGGCGCCGTGGTGCACCCAGGGCCGGGCCGCCTCGGCGACCGCAGCGGTCAGCTCCCGCACCAGCGGGACGACGGGGTTGCCGGCCGCCTCGGCCGCTGCGCCGAGCGCGGCCGGGTCGTACCGCTCGGCGCGGCACTGCCGGACGATCTCGTCGGCGGCCGGGGCCGGTAGCAGCCCGACGTCGGCACCGGCCCGGGCCAGGGCGGCCTCCGCGTCCAGCAGCGCCCGCAGCAGGGCGTGATCGCCGAGTTCGGCGTCGACGTCCGGCGTGCCGGAGAGCCCGCGCAGCAGTGCCTCAGACGGCGAAGAAGACGGTCTCATGCTCTCCCTGAAGGCGGATGTCGAACTCGAACCCGTCCGTGGCCGGCCGGGCCAGCAGCGTGTCACGACGCTGCGGGTCGACGGTACGCAGCACCGGGTCGGTGGCGTTGGCCGCCTCGCCGGGAAAGTAGACCCGGGTGACGAGGCGGTGCAGCAGCCCCCGCCCGAACACCGACAGCGTCAGGTGCGGTGCCTCGGTGTCGCCGTCGAAGGTGGGCAGCGGCCCCGGCTTGACGGTGTGCAGGGCGTACTGGCCGTCGGTGGTCTCGGCGCGACCGAAACCCCGGAAACCGGGGACCGTCGGTGGCCGGGCGCCACGCGGGTCGTCGGGGTGGTCGAAGCGCCCGTCGGGGTCGGCCTGCCAGCTCTCCACCATCGCGTCGGCCACGGCCGCGCCGGTGCCGTCGACGATCCGGCCACGCAGCCAGAACGCCCCGGGGGTGCCCTCCGGCACCACGTACGGCCCGTCGGGCCAGCGCAGGCCGATGTGCAGGTACGGCCCGACGGTCTGGGCGGGCGTCACGCCCAGCGACTCACTCATCGTCGTCCTCGTCCTCGAACACGGTGGCCTCCCGGCCCCGCAGCACGATGTCGAACTCGTAGGCCAGCGCCCATTCGGGGCGGGTGGCGGCGTGGTCGTAGCGGGCCACCATCCGCTGTCGGGCCCGCTCGTCGCGGACCGAGTTGAAGATCGGGTCCTGGAAGAACAGCGGGTCGCCCGGGAAGTACATCTGGGTCACCAGGCGCTGGGTGAAGGCGCGGCCGAAGAGGGAGAAGTGGATGTGCGCGGGCCGCCAGGCGTTGTCGTGGTTGCGCCACGGGTAGGCACCGGGCTGCACGGTGACGAAGCGGTAGCGCCCGTCCGCGTCGGTCAGGGCGCGCCCGACGCCGGTGAAGTTCGGGTCCAGCGGCGCCGGCCAGGTGTCGGCGGCGTGCCGGTAGCGGCCGGCGGCGTTGGCCTGCCAGATCTCGACAAGGCTGTGCGGCACCGCGTGGCCGTCGCCGTCGAGGACCCGGCCGTGCACGATGATCCGTTGCCCGAGGGGCTCACCGTCGTGCTGGCGGGTCAGGTCGTGGTCCAGCTCGCCGAGGCGGCCCTCGCCGAGCAGCGGGCCGGTGACCTCGGTGAGCCGCTGCGGCAGGTAGGTCAACGGCTGCTGCGGTGCCCGGGTCACCGTCGACCGGTAGCCGGGGCTGAGCAGCGGCGGGTGGGCGTCGACATCGTCGCGCCGGTAGCTCGGCAGGATCAGTTTCCGCTCGGCGTCCTGGGTCACGGCCGCTCCTCCCCTTCAGTCGATCCGAGTATCCGCGACCCGAAGGATTCGAGCGGGTGCCCGCCGACGATCGCACCGCCCGGCGGTTCGGGCTGAGGCTGGTCGGTCATGCCGCCGCCCGCATGGTCGCTTCGAGGGCGCGCAGCACGGTGAGTTCCTCGGCGGTGGGCGGCTCGTTGATGCTCAGGTCGTCGGCGACGGCGAGCGGCCAGCCGGTGGCCTCGCGGACCCGCTCGACCGTGACGCCCGGGTGCAGCCGGGTGAGGGTGAGTTCGCAGCTGTCCGGGTCGGCCTCGAGGACGCCGAGGTCGGTGATGACGGTGCGGGGTCCACCGCCGCGTAGACCGAGCCGGGCCCGGTCGCCGGGGCCGCCGCCGTAGCCGACCGAGGTGACGAAGTCGACGCGTTCGGTGAAGGTACGCCGGCTCTGCCGGACGATCACCACCACCTCGCCGCAGGAGGCGGCGATCTCGGGAGCGCCGCCGGCGCCGGGCAGGCGCACCTTCGGGTCGGTGTAGTCGCCACCGATGACCGTGGTGTTGATGTTGCCGTACCGATCGAGCTGCGCGGCGCCGAGGAACCCGACGTCGATGCGCCCGGGTTGCAGCCAGTAGTTGAACACCTCGGGCACCGAGATCACCGCGTCGGCGGTGTCGGCGAGCACGCCGTCACCGATGGACAGCGGCAGCCGATCGGGTTTGGCGCCGAGACAACCGGACTCGTAGATCAGCACCAGGTCGGGCGCGTGGGTGGCGCGGGCCAGGTTCGCCGCGGTGCTGGGCAGGCCGATCCCGACGAAGCAGGCGGTGCCGTCGCGCAGTTGCCGGGCCGCCGCCACCGTCATCATCTCGTCGGCGGTGTACTGACTCATGCCTTCGCCCCCGCGTTCTGCACGTGGCGTTCGATCCAGTCCTGGAAGGTGTCACGGTCCCGGCTGATCTCGTCCCAGGCGACGTAGAAGGCGTTGTCCCGCACCGAGTAGCCGTGCGCGTACGAGGGGTGGGCGCCGCCGGGTACGTGCGCCACGGCGGTGATCGCCCAGCCGGGCAGCACCACCTGGCCGGGTACGGGGGTCAGCTCGTCGACGATCTCCTCGACGGTGACCAGGGACCGGCGGGCGGCGAGCACCGCCTCCTTCTGCACGCCGGTGATGCCCCACATCTGCACGTTGCCGGCGCGGTCGGCGCGCTGGGCGTGCACCACTGTCACGTCGGGGTTCAGCGCGGGGACCGCGGTCAGTGTCTCCCCGGTGAACGGGCAGTCGATGCTGCGGATGTTGGTGGTGTGCCGGGGCAGGTCGGTGCCGGTGTAGCCGCGCAGCACGGCGAACGGCAGGCCGGAGGCACCGGCGACATAGCGGTTGGCCATCCCGGCGTGGCTGTGTTCCTCCAGCTCCAGTGGGACGGGCCAGGAGTTCTGCACGGCGTCGCGGAAGCGGTGCAGCGACCCCACGCCGGGGTTGCCGCCCCAGGAGAAGACCAGGCGGCGGGCGCAGCCGGCGCCGATGAGCTGGTCGTAGATGACGTCGGGGGTCATCCGCACCAGGGTCAGGTCGCGCCGCTCCTGCCGGATGATCTCGTGGCCGGTGGCGAACGGGATCAGGTGGGTGAATCCCTCCAGCGCCACCGTGTCCCCGTCGCGGACCAGCTCCGCGACGCCGTCGGCAAGCGAGACGAGCTTCGCCATGAGCCTCCCTGCCTCCTGTGTCACACACCCACCGACCGCTGTTCGGTATGCGGACCGGCGTACTTATCTCGAACGTAATCGGCGTTGGTGACGTTCGTCAACGCGCCCCGGCCGGCCGGATTCACCCGTCCGACCTGTCGCAGAAATGTTGCGGTGATCCGTTGACGCGAGCCGAGTCCCGTGCAAATGTCCTTGATGAGAACGCCTGTTCGGCAAGCGAACAAGCGACGCGCGCGGTCGGCCTTGGCTACCGCCGGGCCGCCGCACGTACCAGGCGTGGCCGTAACCATCCCGCCGGCCACCGCCCGCGGCTGTCCCACCTGCGGCGCAAGGAGGATCACCATGCCCCTGCTCGACACCGACACCTGGCACGGCCGGATCTACAGCGACGGCTGGGTGCGGGCCTCCGGCGGCACCGCCACCGTTCGTGCCCCCGCCACTGGCGAGGAGATCGGCCAGGTCGGCGTGGCCGACGCCGACGACGTCGCGCGGGCCAGCATCCGGGCCGCCGCCGCGCAGCGGGCCTGGGCCGCCACCAGCTACACCGAGCGGGCCGCCGTGCTACGCCGGGCCGGCGCGTTGTGGGAGCAGCACGCCGCCGAGGTCGGCGAGTGGGTGGTCCGCGAGTCCGGGTCGATCCCGCCCAAGGGCGGCCTGGAGACCGGCACCGCCGCGCAGGAGTGCTACGAGGCCGCGACGCTGCCCTCGCAGTCGCTCGGTGAGATCATCCCGAGCGCTCAGCCCCGACTGAGCCTGGCCCGCCGGCTACCGGTCGGCGTGGTGGGCGTCATCTCGCCGTTCAACGCTCCGCTGATCCTGGCGATCCGCTCGGTTGCCCCGGCGCTGGCGCTGGGCAACGCGGTGGTGCTCAAACCGGACCTGCGTACGGCGGTCTGCGGTGGGCTGTCCATCGCCCGGGTCTTCGAGGAGGCGGGGCTGCCCGAGGGCCTGCTGCACGTACTGCCGGGCGGCGTCGCGACCGGCGAGGCGCTGGTCGCCGACCCGCGCGTACGGGTGATCAGCTTCACCGGGTCGTCCGCCGCGGGCCGCAAGGTCGGTGAGGCCGCAGCGCGGCACCTGAAGCGGGCGCACCTGGAGCTGGGTGGCAACTCGGCGCTGGTGGTGCTCGACGACGCGGACCTGGACCTCGCCGTCTCGGCCGGTGCCTGGGGTTCCTTCCTGCACCAGGGCCAGATCTGCATGACCACCGGCCGGCACCTGGTGCACGAGAGCCTCGCCGAGCGGTACGTCACCGAGTTGGCCGCCAAGGCCGACCACCTGCCGGTCGGTGACCCCGCCAAGGAGCAGGTGGCGCTCGGGCCGATCATCGACGAGGCGCAGCGCGACAAGATCCACGCGCTGGTCACGTCGAGCGTGGACGCGGGCGCCCGGCTGGCTGCCGGTGGCAGCTACGAGGGGCTGTTCTACCGGCCCACCGTGCTCGCCGATGTCACCCCGACCACCCCGGCGTACGCGCAGGAGGTGTTCGGCCCGGTCGCCCCGGTGCTCAGCTTCTCCGACCTGGACGAGGCGGCGGCGCTGGCCGGTGCCAGCGAGTACGGGCTGTCGCTGGGCATCCTCAGCCGCGACGTGATGAAGGCGATGGCGCTGGCCGAGCGCATTCCCAGTGGCATCGTGCACATCAACGACCAGACCGTCAGCGACGAGGCGGTGGCGCCGTTCGGCGGAGTCGGCGCCTCCGGCACCGGTTCCCGCTTCGGTGGGGCGGCGGCGAACATCGAGGCGTTCACCGAGACCCAGTGGCTCACGATGCAGGGCGACATCACCCGCTACCCGTTCTAGGCCCCAAGGAGGCATGGATGCGTACCCAGGTCGGCATCATCGGAGCGGGACCGGCCGGTCTCATGCTGTCGCACCTGCTGCACCGGCACGGGATCGACTCGGTGGTGATCGAGAGCCGCAGCCGGGAGTACGTGGAGCACCGGCTGCGCGCGGGCGTGCTCGAACAGGGCTCGGTCGACCTGCTGCGGGACACCGGCCTGGGGGCACGCCTGGACCGGGAGGGGATGCGGCACGAGGGCATCGAGCTGCGCTTCGACGGCGAATCGCACCGGGTGCCGATGACCGAGCTGACCGGCCGGGCGATCACCGTGTACGGCCAGCAGGAAGTGGTCAAGGACATGATCGCCGCCCGGCTGGCGGCCGGCGGGACGATCCTGTTCGAGGCACCCGCCGACCGACTGTCCGGACTGGACACCGCCCCGGTGATCCACTTCCGGCACCAGGGCCGGGACGAGGAGCTGCACTGCGACTTCGTGGTCGGTTGCGACGGCTACCACGGGATCAGCCGGCCGACCGTACCCGACGGGGTGCTGACCACCTACGAGCGCACCTACCCGTTCGCCTGGCTGGGCGTCCTCGCCGCCGCCCCGCCTGCCGTGGAGGAGCTGATCTACGCCCACCACGAACGCGGCTTCGCCCTCTACAGCATGCGCTCCCCGCAGATCTCCCGGCTGTACCTCCAGGTGCCGGCCGACGAGGACATCGCCGACTGGCCGGACGAGCGGATCTGGGCCGAACTGCGGACCCGGTTGGAGACGGTGCCGAACTGGACGCTCAACGAGGGGCCGGTGCTGGAGAAGTCGATCACCCCGCTGCGCAGCCTGGTGGTCGAGCCGATGCAGTGGCAGCGGCTGTACCTGGCCGGCGACGCGGTGCACATCGTGCCGCCGACCGGCGCCAAGGGCATGAACCTGGCCCTCGCCGACGTCGCGTTGCTCGGTGACGCCTTCGCCGCCTGGTACGCCGACGGCAGCACCCATCTACTGAACGGCTACTCGCGTACCGCGCTGCGCCGGGTCTGGCGGGCGCAGCAGTTCTCCTGGTGGATGACCTCGATGCTGCACCGGCTCAACGCCGACGACCCGTACGAGGCGAAGCTCCAGTCGGCGACCCTGCGGTACGTCACCACCTCCCCGGCGTACGCGACGAGCCTCGCGGAGAACTACGTCGGTTTACCCGAGGTCTGAGTAAACGTCGGGAACCAGCACGGCCCGCCGTCCGACTAGGTGATCGAGCGGCGGGCGTCCGGGCGACGGCAGGCAGCACTGACCCGAAGGGCACGGGCCAGGTCCGCAGCATGACCTCCCAACCCGATCGGAACACGCATGTCTCTGACCGAATTGTCCGGCGAGCCCGCGCCGGAGTCCCTCCCCCGCCCGGCACCCGCAGCGCCTGCCCGACCACCACGACGTGCCGCCCCGCTGGGCGCACTGCTGCTTCGCCTGCACTTCTACGCCGGGGTCCTGGTCGCCCCGTTCCTGGTGGTCGCCGCGCTGACCGGCCTGGCGTACACCGTCACGCCGCAGTTGGACCAGCTTCGCTACGGCGACCAGCTCACCGTCGCCAGCGTCGGCGAGCAACCGAGGTCGTTGGCCGACCAGGTCACCGCAGCCCGCAACGCCCACCCGACCGGCGATCTGGTGTCGGTGGCCCCGGGTACCGGCGGCCAGACGACCCGGGTCGTCTTCGCCCTTGAAGAGTTGGGCGAGAAGCAGCACACGGTCTACGTCGACCCGTACACCGGGGAGGTTCGCGGGCAGCTGACCACCTGGTTCGGCTCCACCCCGGCCACCACCTGGCTCGACGACCTGCACCGCAACCTGCACCTGGGCGACCTCGGGCGGCACTACTCCGAGATCGCCGCCAGCTGGCTGTGGGTACTGGCGCTAGGCGGCATCGTCCTGTGGTGGCGTCGCCGGAACAACGGACGTGGTCGCGCGAAGCACCTGCTGGTGCCGGACCTGTCCGCCGCCAAGGGGGTACGGCGGACCCGGAGCTGGCACGCCACCACCGGCGTCTGGCTCGCCGTCGGGTTGCTGTTCCTCGCCGCCACCGGGCTGACCTGGTCCCGCTTCGCCGGTGCGAACTTCGGCGCCGGGCTGGACGCGCTCGACGCCCGGCGGCCGGTGCTGTCCACCACGTTGGACGGTGCCCCGACTGCCGGTGGTGGCGAGCACCAGCACGGCGGCACGTCATCGCCGGCAGCTGCCGACCCGGCCACCTTCGACCGGGTCCTGGCGGTGGCCCGCGACGCGGGCCTGTCCGGGCCGGTCGAGATCAGCCCGGGCGCGTCCGGTACCGCCTGGGCGGTCGCCCAGACCGACAACACCTGGCCGGTGCGGCTGGACCAGGTCGCCGTCGACCCGGCCAGCAGTACGGTCACGGCGCGCAACGACTTCGCCGACTGGTCGCTGCTGGCCAAGCTCAGCGCCCTCGGCGTACAGGCCCACATGGGGTTGCTCTTCGGCGTGGTCAACCAGATCCTGCTGGCCGCGCTGGCCGTCGGTCTGCTCTGCGTCATCGTGTGGGGCTACCGGATGTGGTGGCAGCGCCGCCCGACCCGGGCCGACCGGCGGGCCCCGGTGGGCGCGCCACCGGCGCGTGGTGGCCTGCGCGGGCTGCCGTGGTGGGTGGTGCTGCTCGGCGTGCCGGTGATCGCCGCGGTCGGCTGGGCGCTGCCGTGGTTCGGCATCCCGTTGCTCGGCTTCCTCGTCGTCGACGTCGTCGTCGGCGTGCTCGCCCGCCGACGTGCCGGCCGCCGAGGCGATCCCGCCTCCACCCCGGCCGGGTGACCTCGACACCGTTCCGGCGGGCGCTCGCCTTCCGGTTCCGACGTTCCGCCGGATCGGTGTCGATCGTGGATTCACCCGCTTCAGGCATGGCGCGCGGCGGCGTCACGGGGTAGAAACATCTGGACCCCGTTTCTTCACACCGTGATACAAGTTCGCTGGACGAGAGAGCGCTCTCACAGACCTGGTCCACCGTGTCGTCGGGCCCGCCCTCAACCGGCCCGACGGGAAGGACGAACGCATGCCGACCCCACCACCACACCGGCGACTCGGCCGGGCACTGGCCGTCGGGCTGGTGCTTACCACCGCCGCGGTAGCCACGAACACCCCGGTCAGCGCGGGCCCACCCCGACCGACCGGCCCCACCTTCGGGCCCAACGTCAAGATCTTCGACCCGAGCATGCCGGTCAGCCAGATCCAGGCGACCCTCGACGCGGCGCACGCCGCGCAGGTCGACAACGAGATGGGCACCACCCGGCACGCCTACCTGTTCCGGCCGGGCCACTACGGCACTGCCGACCAGCCACTTCAGATCAAGGTGGGCTACTACACCGAGATCTCCGGCCTGGGAGCCTCCCCCACCGACGTGGTCATCAACGGCAAGGTCGAGGCGTACAACCGCTGCCTCACCGAGGGCGGCACCGGCAACTGCATCGCGCTCGTCAACTTCTGGCGCACGCTGAGCAACCTGTCGCTGCGGATCAACGCCGCCGGCCAGGACGACTGCCGCGCCACGGCCAACTTCTGGGCGGTGTCCCAGGCCGTGTCGATGCGCCGGCTCGACATCAGCGGCGGCGGACTGTCCCTGATGGACTACTGCACCAACGGGCCGCAGTACGCCAGCGGCGGCTTCATCGCCGACTCCCGGCTGCCGGCCACCACCAACGGCTCACAGCAGCAGTGGCTCACCCGCAACAGCGAGGTGGAGAGCTGGTCCAACGCCGTATGGAACCAGGTGTTCGCCGGGGTGGTCGGCGCACCCGACGACGCCGGGTTCCCCGACCCGCCGTACACCACGCTCGACACCACCCCGTTGAGCCGGGAGAAGCCGTACCTCTTCGTCGACGCCAGGGGCAAGTACCAGGTCCGGGTGCCGGCCGTGCGCCGCGACACGCGCGGCATCACCTGGGGTACCCGGATGACGCCGGGACGGACCATCCCGATCAGCGACTTCTTCGTCGCCCGGCCGTCCGATCCGGTGCACGTCATCAACCGTGAACTCGCCCGGGGCCGACACCTGCTGCTCACCCCCGGGGTGTACGACGTGGCCCGCAGCATCGAGGTCCGCCGGCCCGACACGATCGTGCTCGGCATCGGGCACGCCACCCTGACCGCGGTCGACGGCGCGGTGCCGCTCAACGTCGCCGGGGTGCCCGGCGTGGTCGTCGCCGGGGTCACCATCGACGCGGGTCTGAAGGAATCACCGGTGCTGCTGCGGGTCGGCCGTGAGCACGGCCGTAACCACAGCACCCCGCGCAACCCGATCACGCTCTCCGACGTGTACTTCCGGGTCGGCGGCCCGCACATCGGCAAGACGGACACCGCGCTGGAGGTCAACAGCGACCACGTCCTGATCGACCACACCTGGGTGTGGCGGGGCGACCACGGTGTCGAGGGCTTCACCGAGGGCGTCAACGGCGACACCGACCGCTGGCGTACCAACACCGGCCGCTACGGCGTCGTCGTCAACGGCGACCACGTCACCGCCACCGGCCTCTTCGTCGAGCACTTCCAGCGGTACAACACCGTGTGGAACGGTGAGCACGGCACCACGATCCTCTACCAGAACGAGCTGCCCTACGACCCGCCCACCCAGGCGGACTGGCACAACGGCACGGTCAACGGGTGGGCCGGCTACAAGGTCGGCGACCGGGTCCGCCACCACACGCTGCACGGTGGAGGGGTGTACGTGTTCAACCAGAACAACCCGTCGATCCGTACCGAGAACGGCTTCGAGGTGCCGGTGCGACCCGGCATCCGGCTGCACCACATCATGACGGTGAACCTCAGCGCCGGCACCATCGACCACGTGGTCAACGGCGTCGGCGAGGCGGCCGACATGGACCGGGTCGGCGCTCCGGTCTACCTGGAGCAGTACCCGTAGCACCGCAGGCGGGGGCCGGCGGCTCGCCGGTCCCCGCCGACACGGTTCAGTCCACCACCGGACTGCGGCGCTCCAGCAGGACGACGTCGCGCCAGCGGCCGTGGTGGCGGCCCACCCGCTCGCGGGTGCCGACCACCCGGAAACCGGCCCGCCGGTGCAGCGCCAGGCTGGCGGTGTTCTCCGGGAAGACGCCGGACTGGATCGTCCAGATGCCCGCCGCGTCGGTCGACTCGACCAGCGCGTCGAGCAGCAGCCGGGCCACGCCCCGGCCCTGGGCGACCGGGTCGACGTAGACGGAGTGCTCCACCACCCCGGCGTAGACCGCCCGGGCAGAGGTCGGCGACACGGCGATCCAGCCGATGAGCGTCCCGTCCCCGTCGACCGCCACCAGCCGGTGCGCCGACAGCCGGCCGGCGTCGAAGTCGGCCCAGGACGGCGCGACGGTCTCGAAGCTCGCGTTTCCGCCGTCCAGCCCGGCCTGGTAGATCTCCAGTACCCGGTCGGCGTCGTCCGCCGTCATCGGGCGCAGCCGCACCTCCGCCGTCACCGGCTCGTTTCCGGTCATGGGCGAATCGTAGGCGAGGGCGTCGGACGGCCCCGCACGGCGATCGGAACCACGTCGTTCGCCGGGTCGGATCCGACCCGCCCGGCGACCACTTCGGGCCACCGCGCTAGCTTTCAGGCCCCCGCCGGTACCGCTCGTCGGGGCAGCCCAGCCGACGCGAGCGCAGCCGCCGGGCCGGGCGCGCCGCGCCGGCGGGTCGGCCCGACGTAGGCGAGTCGCGCTCCCCCTCGGCCACGTGGACGACCGTGTCGAAGGTGATGACGAAGCGCTGCCGCAGGGACGGCGGCAGCGGTGCCCGGCTCACGCAGCGACGCAGCCGGGGCAACGCCCGGCGGCCCCGGGCCGCGTCGAGCAGGGCCGCGTACATCGCCGCCGTGCCGTGGAAGACGGTGACCTCCTCCCGCAGCATGAGGTCAAGCGCCGCCGGGCCGGTGAAGCGGCTCAGCAGCACCAGGGTCGCCCCCGCCCGGAAGGTGCCGGTCAGGGCGACCGCCCGGCCGAACCGGCCGCCCAGCGGCAGGCAGCCGAGCACCACGTCGGTGCCGTCCGGCTCGGCGGCCGGGTCGACGTCGAGGTCCGCGAGCGTGGCGGCGCCGCCGGGTGGGGTGTCACAGAGATCTTCCAACCGGGGTACGCCGGACAGGCCCCGGGCCGGGCCGACGGTGAGCAGCGGTACGCCGGCCCGCGCACTGAGCCGCCGCCCAGCCGCCAGTTGCGAGGTGTGGCAGACCAGCAGCCTCGCCTCCCGGGCCAGATGGTCGGCGTGCGGACCGACCGGAACGCCGACCGGTAGGACTACCGCACCGGCGGCGAGAGCGCCGTAGTAGACCCGGGGGAAATCCACCACGTTCGGCGCGAGCAGGGCCACCGCGTCGCCGTCGCGGACCCCGGCGGCCCGCAGCCCGGCGCCGTAGCAGCGGGCCTCCAACCACAACTCGGCGTACGTGACGCGGACCCGGCCGTCGACGACGGCGACGGTGTCGGCGTGCCGGTCGGCGGAACCGGCCAGCACGGTCGCCGGGGAGAGCGCGGTCATCGGGGCGGGTCCACGTACAACCGGCTCACCGTCTCGGCCACGCAGACCGGCTTGCCGCCACCGTCGCCGTCCACGGTCGCCGTGGCCACCAGCTGCGCCCCGCCGTCGAACGGGCTGACCTGGTCGATCGTGGCGACGACCCGCACCGAGCTGCCGACGCGTACCGGTGCGGGGAAACGGACCCGGTTGAGGCCGTAGTTGACCCCCATCCGCACCCCGTCCACCCGGTACAGGCGGCCGACCAGCGCGGGCAGCAGGGCGAGCGTCAGGTAGCCGTGGGCGATGGTGCCGCCGTACGGCCCGGCCGCCGCCCGCTCCTGGTCGAGGTGGATCCACTGGTGGTCGTCGGTGGCGTCGGCGAACCTGTCGACCCGGCGCTGGTCGATGGGAAACCACGGGCCCGGCCCGAGTCGCTCGCCGACCGCGCCGGCCAACTCGTCGATGCTGGCGAAGCGCCTCATCCCAGATGCCCTCCGAGCTTCGTGTACCCGCGCAGCAGGTCACGGGAAATGATCAGTCGCTGCATCTCGTCGGTGCCCTCGAAGATCCGGTACAGCCGCACCTGCCGGTACCAGCGTTCGATCGGCAGCTCGCGGGTGTAGCCCATCCCGCCGTGGATCTGCATGACCCGGTCGACCACCCGGTTGACCATCCCGGCGCCGTAGAGCTTCGCCATCGAGGAGGCGTGCCTCGGGTCCAGACCGGCGTCGACCGTCCAGGCGGCGCGCAGGATGAGCCAGCGGGCCGCCTCAAGTTCGGTCTCCGAGTCGGCGATCATCCACTGGATGGCCTGGTTGGTGCCGATCCTGGCCCCGAAGGTCTCCCGGGTGTTGGCGTGGTCGATGGCCATCCGCAGCGCGCGTTCGGCGATGCCGACGGCGTGCGAGGGGATGGTGTAGCGCCCCTTGCCGATCCACTGCATGGCCAGGGTGAAGCCCTGCCCGACCTCGCCGAGGATGTTGCGGTTCGGCACCCGTACGTCGTCGAAGAACAGCGAGGCGGGCCCGCCCTCGCCCATGGTGGGGATGAACTCCGACCGCCAGCCCATCGCCCGGTCCACCAGGAACGCGGTCGCCCCGCCGTTGCGGGCCCCGCGCTCGGGGTTGGTGACCGCGATGACGATGGCGAAGTCCGCCTCGTTGCCGCCGGTGATGAAGGTCTTCTCGCCGTTGAGGATCCAGTCGTCGCCGTCGCGGCGGGCCCGGAACCGGATGTTCGCGGCGTCGGAGCCGGCGCCCGGCTCGGTGATGGCGAAGCAGGAGTTCCGCTCCCCCTCGATGGTTGGCAGCAGGAACTCCTGCCGCTGTTCCTCGGTGGCGTGGAAGAGGATGTTGTCCGCCTCGCCGCCGAAGCGGAACGGCACGAAGGTGCGGCCGATCTCCGTCCAGATCAGCGACTGGACGACGGCCGGCAGGTCCATGCCGCCGTACTCCGCTGGCGTGGCCAACCCCCAGAAGCCGAACTTGCGGGCCTTGAGCTGCAACTCCCTCAGCTCGGAGCGTTCCAGGCCGGGCTGGTGGGCCCGCTCGCGGCGCAGCAGCTCCTGCTCCAGCGGCATGACCTCGCGGGTGATGAAGTCGCGGGCGGTGTCGCGGATGGCCCGTTCCTCGTCGGACAGCCCGAAGTCCATGTGCTCACGGTTCCTCTCCCGAATTCAGAAGGCGTTGACGCCGGTGAGCGCCCGCCCGATGAGTAACTGTTGGATCTGGCTGGTGCCCTCGTAGAGGGTGGCGACGCGGGCGTCGCGCAGGTACTTGCCGACCGGGTACTCGTCGATGTAGCCGTACCCGCCGAAGACCTGGATGGCGTCGTTGGCCGCGCGGACGGCGGCCTCGCTGGCGAACAGCTTCGCCATCGACGCTTCGGTGGCGAACGGCTGGCCCCGGTCGATCAGGTCGGCGACCCGCCAGACCAGCAGCCGCGCGGCAGCGGTGTCGACCGCGATGCCGGCGAGCAGCTGCTGCACGAGCTGGTGCCCGGCGATCGGCTTGCCGAACTGCGTACGCGTTCCGGCGTAGCCGACGGCGGCGTCCAGGCAGCCCTGCGCGATGCCGACGCAGCCGGCGGCGACCGACATCCGGCCCTTGGCGAGGGTGCCCAGCGCCAGCTTGAAGCCGGCACCGCAGTCGCCGAGACGGGCGGTGTCGGGCACCCGGACGGCGTCGAGGACGAGTTCGGCGGTGGCCTGCCCGCGCAGGCCCAGCTTGCCCTTGATCTCCGACCGGGTCAGGCCGGGGCTGTCGGTCGGCACCAGGAACGCGGTGATCCCCCGGTGGCCCGGTCCGGTACGGGCGAAGAGCAGCGCCACGTCGGCGGTGGTGCCGTTGGTGATGAACGTCTTGCGGCCGGTCAGCAGCCAGTCGTCGCCGTCACGCACGGCGCGGGTGGTCAGCGCCGCCGCGTCCGAGCCGCTGTCCGGTTCGGTGAGCGCGAAGCAGCCGAGCGCGGTGCCGGAGCAGAGCGCGGGCAGCCACCGTTCGCGCTGCTCCGGGGTGCCGTGGGTGGCGATCGACTTGGCGACCAGGCCGAGCGAGACCGACACGATGCCCCGGACGGCGGAGTCACCCCGGCCGAGTTCCTCAAGCACCAGGCAGTACGCGAGGTGGTCGCCGCCGGATCCGCCGTACTCCTCGGCGATGGTGAGGCCGAGGAAGCCGACCTCGCCGAGCTTGCCGACGATGCCGGGGTCGACCGCCTCGCGCCGGTCCCAGGCCGCCGCGTGCGGCACCACCTCGCGGTTGACGAAGTCGGCGGCGAGCGAACGGACCGCGACCTGCTCGGCGGAGAGGTGAAGGTCCATGGCAGTAAACTAGCGGTGCAAGTTTTAAGCTGTCCAGACCCCGGTGTGGCAAAGTTCCCGGCGAGCCACCCACCCGAAGGAGGACACCCATGCCCCGGCCGCGACAAGCCCTGCTCAGCAGGGAGCGGATCGTCGAGGCCGCCGCCGCGTTGATCGACGCCGACGGGCTCGACGCGTTCTCCACCCGCCGGCTCGCCGCCGCGCTCGGCGTGCGCGGACCCTCGCTGTACAACCACTTCGGCACCAAGGACGAGATCCTCGACGCGGTCGCGGACAGCATCACCGGCCAGGTCGACGTGTCGTTCTTCGCCGAGGTGGACTGGCGGGAGGCGCTGCGCCGCTGGGGCCACTCCTACCGGGCCGCTCTCGCCGCCCATCCGAACATCGTGCCGCACCTGGCCCAGGGCCCGGGCCGACGCCCGGCGGCCCTGGCGATGGCCGACGCCGTCTACGGCGGGCTGGTCGCGGCGGGTTGGCCACCTGCCCGGGCGACGCACATCGGCGCGCTGATGCGCTACTTCGTGATGGGTTCCGCGCTCAGTTCCTTCGCCCAGGGCTTCCTGAAGGATCCGGGGCTCTACGCGGAGCAGTACCCGCACCTGAGCCAGGCCCACCGCCTCGCCGAGCACCAGCACCAGGTCGACGAGGGCGCCTTCACCCTGGGCCTGGAAGCACTAATCGACGGGCTGTCGCACACCTACGAACGCGTCGTCGGCCCGCTGCCACCCCTCCCGCCGGCCGGCCCGGCGTACTAGAGTCCAAACTTGCACCGCTAGTTTTAGTCGAGGTGAGGAGCCCATGGAATCCGTACGGACCGACTTCTACCTCGACGGACGCTGGGTGCGTGCCGAGAGCGGGCAGCCGCTGGAGGTGCACAACCCGACGACCGAGGAGGTCATCGGCACCGTCCCGGCCGGCACGGCCGGCGACGTCGACCGGGCCGTGACCGCCGCCCGGGCCGCCTTCGAGGGCTGGGCGGCGACCGACCCCGCCGACCGGGCCGCCCACCTCGACCGGCTGCACGCCGCCCTGACCACCCGCGCCGACGACATCGCGCACACCGTCGCCGCGGAACTCGGCACCCCGCTCAAGGTCGCCACCCGGGTCCAGGCCGGGCTGCCGCTCACCGTCCTGGGCACCTACGTCGACCTGGCCGCGCACCCGCCCGCGCCGCAGACAGTGGGCAACTCCCTTGTGGTACGCGAACCCGTCGGTGTGGTCGGCGCGATCACCCCGTGGAACTATCCGCTGCACCAGATCGTCGCCAAGCTGGCGCCCGCCCTGGCTGCCGGTTGCACGCTGGTGCTGAAGCCGAGCGAACTGACCCCGCTGACCGCGTACCTGCTCTTCGACGCCATCGACGAGGCCGGCCTGCCGCCCGGCGTGGTCAACCTGGTCACCGGCACCGGGCCGGTGGTCGGCGAGGCGCTCGCCGGCCACCCCGGCGTGGACCTGGTCTCCTTCACCGGCTCCACCGCCACCGGCCGGCGGATCACGCACCTGGCCGCCGACCGGATCGCCCGGGTGTCGCTGGAGCTGGGCGGCAAGTCGGCGAACGTGGTCCTCGACGACGCCGACCTGGCCAGCGCGGTCAAGGTGGGCGTCGGCAACGCCTTCCTCAACTCGGGCCAGACCTGCACCGCCTGGACGCGGATGCTGGTGCACCGGGACCGCTACGACGAGGCCCTCGACCTGGCCGCCAAGGCGACCGACGGCTACCAGCTCGGTGACCCGCTCGACCCGGCCACCCGCCTCGGCCCGCTGGTCTCCGCAGCCCAGCGGGACCGGGTGCGCGACCACATCACCCGGGGCCTGGCCGACGGCGGCCGGCTGGTGGCCGGCGGCCCCGACGCCCCGGTGCCGCAGCGGGGCTGGTTCGTCGCCCCCACCGTCATCGCCGACGTCGACCCCGACAGCGCCCTCGCGCAGGAGGAGGTCTTCGGGCCGGTCCTCGCGGTCATCCCCGTCGACGACGACGACCACGCGGTGCGGGTCGCCAACAACTCCCGCTACGGCCTGGCCGGCGCGGTCTGGTCCGGCGACGAGGAGCGGGCGCTTCGGGTAGCCCGCCGGCTGCGCACCGGCGCCGTCGACATCAACGGCGCACCGTTCAACCCGCTCGCCCCGTTCGGCGGCTACAAGCAGTCCGGCGTCGGCCGTGAGCTGGGCGTGCACGGGCTGGAGGAGTTCTGCGAAGTGAAGGCGATCCAACGGTGAGGGGCCTGGTGGTCCGGGGCGTCGGCGCACCGCCCCGGGTGGAACCTGTCGAGCTGCCCGCCACCGGCCCCGGGCAGGTGCGGGTGGCGGTCCGGGCGGCCGGCGTCTGCCACTCCGACCTGTCCATGGTCGACGGCACCATCGCCGCGCCGTACCCGCTGCTGCTCGGCCACGAGGCCGCGGGCGTGGTGGTCGCCGTCGGCGACGACGTCGACCGGGTCGCGGTCGGTGACCACGTGGTGCTCGACTGGGCTCCCCCGTGCCGGGTCTGCTGGTACTGCGGGCACGGCGAGCCGTGGCTCTGCGAACGCTCCGGCACCCCGGCCGCCACCGTCGGGCACACCATCGACGGCGAGCCGCTGCACGTCACCCTCGGCCTCGGGGCGCTCGCCGAGCAGGTGGTGGTGCCGCAGCAGGCCGTGGTCGCCGTACCGCCGGAACTGCCCTTCCCCACCGCCGCGCTGCTCGGCTGCGCGGTGCTCACCGGCGTCGGCGCGATCCGCCGTACCGCCGACGTCCGTCCCGGCGACTCGGTCGCCGTCATCGGCCTCGGCGGCGTCGGCCTCTCCGCGGTCGCCGCCGCCCGCGCGGCAGGTGCCGCCCGCGTCATCGCCGTCGACGTCGCCCCCGCCAAGGCCGCGCTGGCGCATGCCGCCGGTGCCACCGACTTCCTGCTCGCCGACGACACCCTCAGCCGCGCGGTACGGGCGCTCACCGACGGCCGGGGCGTCGACCACGCGGTCGAATGCGTCGGCCGGGCCGCCACCATCCGCGCCGCCTGGCGAGCCACCCGACGCGGCGGGCAGGTCATCGTGGTCGGCATGGGCGGCAAGGACGACATGGTCGCCCTCAGCGCCCTGGAGATCTTCCACTCCGCCCGCACCCTGCGTTCCTCGGTGTACGGCTCCTCCGACCCGGACCGCGACGTGCCCGAGCTGGCCCGCGCGGTGCTCGACGGCACCCTCGACCTGGACTTCCTGGTCACCGACCGGGTCACCCTCGACGACGCACCGGAGGCGCTGGCCCGGATGGCCCGGGGCGAAGGCGCCCGCACGGTAGTCCTGTTCGACTGACGCGGGCCGGGGGTAGGGATGGTGCTGTCGCTGGTCAGCCCACCCTGAGGGGGATGGCTCCTGCTCCGACGAGCTAGCTGCCCAGGGGATCGAAGCGACAGGCCACGCCGTTCCCGAAACTAGAGGCTGGTCCGTTCAGGGTGCATGTCGTTGACCATCTCGTGCCCCGGCAACCTCGCGCAGTGCGACCCGGGCTGCGCTCCGCAGACCGGGCACGGCCGCCAATCCTGGACCGGGCCGGCGTCGTGGCCCAACGTCATGGCAATCTCACTGATTTCGTCGGCCAGGTCGTGCAGGGCCGGGTCGCGGTGCCGGACGGCAGCCTCGTGGATCTGCTGGATCGACCGTCGCGCGCGCTCCAGGTTGCGCCGGGCGGGAGCGCCAGGGTCAGACGACATACGTGGCGACTTCCCGTGAGGATGCGAACGAAACGACCAACTCAGCACGGCGCGTGGCCTTGTTCACTCCGCAACGGGACGTGACGAGCGGACATGGCGAGTGAGGGCCTGCGTAGGTCGGCCGTCGGGCGGCAACCGGGCGCTTGGCTGAGCGTGAGAGCAACTTCCCTGTTGTTGTCGTCTACGGGCGCTCCGAGGCGACAACTTCCCTGTTCTTGTCGTCTGCGTTCGCGGTGGCTGGACCTTTACGACCTGGCAGGGGCTGGCGTTGGTCCGTGCCGGTGCGGCTCGCCTGTTCGGTGTGCCGGTGGGCAGCATCCGCATGGACGCCGGCATCATTTCCCGCGATCGCCCTGCGGGCGGCGGTCAGCGTCGAGAACGCTCGGTCGTACGGCGGCCGTCCGACGGGCAGTTTTTGCACTGGATGGCGTGGAAGGTAGCGGCGGCTGAATGGAAGAAGGGCAACGAAGGCGGGTAGTGGCTTCAGCCCCAGCGAGCAGGTCCACGTGCCAAAGGTGTGCGCTGGCGGTTCACGGTCCGGGTCGTCGCACCCGGGCCGGTGCCCCGCTCGTATCGTTACCCACCGGTGTTCGGAGGTTGGTATGACGGATTGGCAGACCCTCAACGAGCAGGTGCGGTCGCGGTTGCTGGCGGTCGACGCTGGTACGGCCGTGGCGTTCGCCGCTATCACAGCGGAGCGGCTTATGCGGCTAAACCCGCAAGGGCTGCCGTTCACACAGAGCCTGCGACCCCTGCTCGACCTGGTGTGGCGTGCTGCCGCCGGCGATCAGACGGCCTTCAAGCCAATCGCCGTCACCCTCGGCGAGTTCTACATCAGCGAGTACTACCATAACGAGGGGCAGGACGGCCCGGATGACGCCGACGATGACCCGGCCGCAGCGATTCTCTACGCGGCGGAATGCTACCTCCACGCGGAGCCGGCCTTCGCCGTACACGTCGCAGGCCGGGCCATCGACGCCGTCGACTACCGCATGGAACTGGCGTCCGAGGACTACACCGGTGACGACGACAGCGACTTCGACCCCGACGCCGCATTGAATGCGGAGGCGCGGCAACAACATGCCGACCTCGACGCCCTCGCGCCGTACGCCACCCAACTCTCGCGTGCCCGGTTTGGTCTACCTGTTGACGAGCAGGGACTCCTCCTGGCCGCGCTACGCGCCATGGTCGCCACACCACCTCCTACGCCGGGAGCTTTGACGACGTGACGTGAACCGTCGAGACGCACTCCGGTAGGTGACCCTCAGTCCCGCCGACCTACACCCTGCCGGCGATGCGCCAGATCACCGCCCCCGATCCGGCCCCGGAAACATCGTTCAGGACTGGTCGGATCAGGTGCCATCCGACGTCTTCCGGCCTGCCGGTGGCTGCCTGGTCCAGCCGATGAAGCGGCGGTGCAGCGCGCCGGCGGGTGCCCAGGGCATGTCCTCGGCGGCCTGCACGAGATAGCCGCCGAGGTAGAGGGCAAGCGACACCGGAGCGCCCGCATACTCCGCGCGCAGCTCCCGCCTCCGGGTCGGACACGGCCAGGGCAGGTCGCAGCCGCCGCAGCTCCAGATAGGCAGGACCGGCCCGTGGGTGGTCACCGCACACCGTCCAGGAACCGGGCGACGCTCGCGCGGGCCTGCCGGCTTGTCGCCCAGTCCACCTGCCAGCAGGGGTACGGTGCCAACCGCGACCACCACGCCCGGCAGCCGGCGCACATGCCGTCGAGCCCTCGGACGTGCACCGCGAGGACCGTCTGCTCCAGGCCGCCGGTCACTGCTCATCCTCCTGCGGCCAGCGCCCCCGATTGATCGGAATCCGGTGCCGGGCACGGCACGGCAGTTCGGCACCACAGCGACAGTTGCGCCGCCAGCGCTGCCAGGACCACACTGGCCGATGTCGGCGGGCGAGGGTCAGCGCGGTGGCCGACAGGTACTCGTCGTACGAGACGCGCCGGCTACTCGCTGGCAACACGTCAGGAGCACCTGCCCGCTCTGGGCTCACCGGTGGCTCCAAGTCGTGCGCTGATCCCGCATCGTCGGCGCGTACGGCGTTGTCTGGATCGGCTCGCGATGCCACTGCGTGTCGCGCAAGCGCTTAGCCTGGTCGAGCAACCGCTGCTGCGCCACTGCCTGCTCGGCGGCTTGGTGGCGCTGACCCGTTCCAGGCGGCGGGGTGAGTCGGCCCGCCGAAGTAACCACCGCATGATGTCGCGCAGCTCGGACCAGATCGCCACAGGTTCCGCCTCCCTCGTCACGGGTTGGCGGGTGGCGACGGCAGCGCGACTGTCAGGCGTCGCGCTCGGGTTGACGCCGCCACCCGACGGACACAGTCGGCGCAGCGGGTGCTTCCTGCCGTCGTGTCCTAAACGGAACGCTATGAACGGCACGGTGCGTGATGGCACACCTACGCACCACTACTGGGCGGAGACTCCCATGCGCTCGCACAGGCCCCGCAGTTCCGTGGAGACCAGTCCTCGGCGCAGCAGCCCACGCGCGACCTCCCGCGCCGCCGTCGATGACCGGGTGTGTTGGGCACCGACCCGCTCGGCTGCCAGCAGCATCCGCACCGCGTCTCGCTCCCGATCAGCCGCCACCATCGCGCGGGCCATGTCCAGCCAGTAGTACACCTGCCGCACCGCCGGCAGATCCCCGACCGCCACCCGGGCAGCCGCCCTTAACGCCTCCTGCGGACGTCCGGTGTCGAGCAGGTAGGCCATCCGCCACAACGCCACGTTGCTCGGGCCCCACAACAGGTCCCAGCTCGTCGTCTCCCCGGTGTGCGCGGCGATCCGCGCCGCCTCGTCGAGGTGATCCTCGGCGGCAGCCTGATCCTTCATACCAGCGAGGTGAAGCGCGCGGGCCAGGTGCAGGAAACCGAGCACATCCGAGGCGGTGTCCGCGCCGCTGCCTTCCAGATCCGCTCCGGCCAGATCGCAGTACGTCCGGGCCGGGCCGTACGCGCCGGTGTATGCCGACACCCTCGCCCGATTCGCCGCCGCCACCCCCACCGCAACCGGATCATCAAGCAGGTGCGCAGCCTCCGCCGAACGCTCCGCCGCCAACCAGGCGTGGGCCGAGTAGCCGACGTTCAGCAGCGAGCCCATCGCCACCCCGTACACCGGCACCATCAACCGGTACGCCGACCGCTGATCAGTCACGCCGTGCAGGGCGGGAAGGAGGTCCACCAGCCGGCGCAGGGCCCCGGCGTAGTCGCACCGGCCGTACAGATCCCGCACCAGTGCCGATTCCCGAGCCACCTGCTCCACAGTGGCAGCCCCGACGATCGGCGGCCCATCGAACGGATGCGCCATCATCGCCCGCCACACCCGCTCGGCGTCGATACGCGCGCCGTCAAGCTGTCGATCAGCCGGTGTATAGGGCTGGCCGGTGAGATCGAAGACCGAACATTCCAGGGCCGCCGCCAGATCGACCACCATGTACCGGTCCGTGCGCTGCACCCCGCGCTCGATACGTGACCAGGTCGTATGCGATATACCCGCGCGACTCGCGGCGTACCGGATGCTCCAGCCCCGCAACTCGCGCCGGGCCCGGATGCGCTCACCCACCGACGGGTCAGCAGGAATGGCTCGGCGAGGCACAACGATCCTCTCGACCAACGATCAGCTTCGGCAGGCAGCGAGTACGACAACCGGCAACCACGCCACCACCGACGGTACCCCTGACTGCCAGCGGCTTTACAGTCCGCCACCGGACGACAGGTCGCGCTCCGTCTTGGGTTGCCGTCGCTGCTGGTTGTCTTCGCCCTCTGCGGCCCTGGGCGTGGCGCTTGGCTAGGCGTGCAACTTCCCTGTTGTTGTCGTCTCCGTTCGCTTCGAGGCGACAACTTCCCCGTTATTGTCCTATCCGCAGGCCACTGACTCCGGCTGGCACTTGTCATGGTTGCCGTGCCGCACGGTGAGGTGGTGGGCCTGGATTCAGCCGGGCCACCCATCGAGGTAATCAGCAAGGGAAACGGTGCCCCGCTCGTCGCCGCCGATTTCCCGGAACTGGTTCAGGTCGTCGTAGCCCGGAGTATCGGGCAGCAGCACCCGCAGGGGGTGCGTGGCGTGGTCGGCCAGGAACTTCCACAACGCCCGGGTCAACTCCGGCTGGCCGGAGTTGGCGGTGTAACCGTCCTGGAAATAGCCGATCCGCTGGTCGCCCAGCCGGTACGCGGTGCCCAGTGCCATACACGTGGCGCACTGCGGACAGGCCAACCAGCCGGTGAGCGACACCCGAGAACCCCTCATTCACATCGTCATGCCACGAAGGCCAAGGATGGCTGTGCCGGTGCGATCAGGTCGCGGCGTCGCGTTCGGTGGCGTCTCTCTCGGCGGCGTCGATGTTGGCGTCGGTGACGACGAACATGCCGAGCAGCAGGGTCAGCGTCAGCGACCCCAGAATGGCGAAGACCGCGCGGAGGCCGAACGCCTCGGCCAGCAGACCCCCGACCAGTGCGCCGGCCGGCATGCTTCCCCAGGCCAGCATCCGGTAGCCGCTGTTGACCCGGCCGAGCAGCCGGTCCGGGGTGATCCGCTGGCGTAGCGAGATGGTGATGACGTTCCAGGTGGCCAGCAGGAGCCCACCCACGAAGAAGACCGTGCCGATCACGAACGGGTTGGTGCTCAGCGCCGGTACGCCGACGACGGCGGCCATCGCCAGCACGGAGAGCGCCAGGGTGCGGGACCGCCCGAGCCGTTCTTCGATCTTGGCGGTGGCCACCGAGCCGAGCACGATGCCGGCGGCGATGGTGGTGAGCAGCAGCCCGTAGCCGGGCTCGGTGAGGCCGATGGCCGAGTCCGGGCCGACCGCGTAGAGCACCAGCACGGCGAAGATGCCGCTGGTGATGAAGTTGCTGGTCCCGACCATGGTGGCCAGGGTGCGCAGCAGCCGGTGCCGCCACAGGAAACGTAGCCCTTCGGCGATGTCGGCGCGCATCGTCGTCGGCTCGTCGCGCTCGATCCGGAACCGGCCGGCGACCAGGAGCAGCGCGGCGACCGCCAGCGCCCACAGCACCGCCGGCCCGGCGAGCGCCAGGGCCACCCCGGCGGCGATCAGGAAGCCGGCGAGTGGCGGGCCGATGAACTGGTTGGCGGCCAGTTCCACGGCGGCGAGCCGGCCGTTGGCCCGGGGCAGCTGGTCGCGGGTGACCACCTGCGGCAGGATCGACTGGGCTGAGGTGTCGTAGAGGGTCTCGGCGATGCCGAGGCCGAGCGCCACCAGGTAGAGCAGCCAGATCGACCCGGCGTCGAAGGCCGCCGCCAGGGCCAGCGCGCCGATGAGCGCCGCGCGCAGGGTGTTGGCGGCGAGCATCACCCGCCGCCGGTCGAGCCGGTCGGCGAGGGCGCCGGCCGGCAGCGCGAACAGCAGCCAGGGCAGGCTGTACGCGGCGGCGACCCCGGCCACCAGCAGCGGTGAGCGGCTGTAGCCGACGGCGACCAGCGGCAGCGCGATCTTGACGATCCCGTCGGCCAGGTTGGACACCGCCGACGCGGACCAGAGCCGCCAGAACCGGCCCCCCAGCCCGCCCTCGGCCGGGCGGGGAGCTGCATCGGTACGCACTGGTTCCTCGACCCCCGTCACGCCGCCGATCATCGCAGCGTCGCGGCGACCGGCGAAAGGCCGCACGGCCTTTCACTGAGTGAAATAGACGCTGCCGATCAGCGGTCGGGTCACGGGATCATCCGGCTGCACCCCGCTCCCGTCCCGAGAGAGGTTGGGTCACCATGGCGTTCGCCCGCAACCAGTGGTACGTGACGGCCTACAGCAACGAGGTCGGGCGGGATCTGCTCGCCCGCACCGTGCTCGGTGAGCCGCTGGTCCTCTACCGCACCGAGTCCGGGGAGGCCGTGGCGCTCGCCGACAGGTGCGTGCACCGTCGCTACCCGCTGTCGGAGAGCCGCCTCGACGGCGACACCATCGTCTGCGGCTACCACGGCTTCACCTACGACCAGACCGGCACCTGCGTCTTCGTGCCGGGCCAGCAACGGATCCCGCGTACCGCGCGGGTCGCCGCGTACCCGGTGGTGGAGCAGGATTCGCTGATCTGGGTGTGGATCGGCGACCGGGACCGGGCCGACCCGGCCACCATTCCCCGCGCGCCCTGGCTGGACGACCCCCGGTACGCGGTCGTCCGCGGGATGGAGCCGCTGAACGCGCGGTACAGCCTGCTGGTGGACAACCTGATGGACCTGTCCCACGAGACCTACCTGCACGGCGGCTACATCGGCACGCCGGAGGTGGCGAACACGCCGATCACCACCGAGGTGGACGAGGAACGCGGCATCGTCTACGTCAGCCGGCACATGGACGACGCCGAGTGCCCACCGTTCTACGCGAAGTCGACAGGCATCCAGGGCCGGATCACCCGCTGGCAGGACATCGAGTACCACCCGCCGTGCCTGTACCTGCTGCACAGCCGGATCGCGCCGCAGGGCCTCTACCCGCCGGCCGAGGGCGAGGACAGCGACGCCTTCCACGCCGAGATCGTGTACGCCATCACGCCGTCGACGGAGAACACCACCTACGACTTCTGGGCGGTGGCCCGGGACTTCGCCACCGACGACGAGTCGGTGAGCGAGTACCTGCACCAGAGCAACCGCACCGTTGTCATGCAGGACGTGACGGCGCTGAACATCCTGGAGCAGGTGATCGCCTCCGAGCCGGACAAGTACCAGGAACTCAGCATCAACATTGACACCGGCGGGCTCGCCGCTCGCCGTCTGATCGCCCGGATGGTCGAGGCGGGGACGGTGGGGGCGCCCCGATGACCGAGCCGGCCAGCATGCTCACCGGCGACCGGATCTACCGGATCCACTGGATGCCGGGCACCGACACGCTGCGCGGAATCTGCCACTGCGGTGCCGAGCGGGTCGCCGAGGAACCGGTCGAGCTGTGGGAGTGGCTGCTCGCTCACCCGTACGGTCATCAGCCGCCGGAGGCGGTCGCACCGACCCCGCACGCCGCACCGACCCGGTCGGCGGTGCCGGCATGACCGACGACGACCTGGCCGGCGCGGAGCTGGTGGTGACCGACCGGGACCCGGCGGCGACGGGTGTCGCCGTGCTGAGCCTGTGCCGCCCCGACGGCGGCGACCTGTCCGCCTGGACCCCGGGTGCCCACCTCGACCTGGAACTCGGGCCGGGGCTGGTGCGCCAGTACTCGCTCTGCGGCGACCCGGCCGACCGCGCCACCCTGCGGGTCGCGGTGCAACTGGAGGCGGAGGGGCGCGGCGGCTCGCGGCACGTGCACGAGCGGCTCACCCCGGGCGCGACCGTCCGGGTGCGTGGCCCACGGAACAACTTCCCGCTGGTGGCGGCGCCGCGCTACCTCTTCGTCGCCGGTGGCATCGGCATCACCCCGATCAGGCCGATGGTCGCCGCCGCCGACGCCGCCGGCGCCGACTGGCGGCTGGTGTACGGCGGGCGCAGCCGCGCCACGATGGCCTTCGCCGACGCCCTGCGGGAGAAGTACGGCGATCGGGTGGGCCTGTATCCGCAGGACGAGGCCGGCCTGCTCGACCTGGACGACCTGCTGGGACAGCCGGTCGACGGGCTGGTCTACTGCTGTGGGCCGGAGTCGTTGATCGCGGCGGTGGAGCAGCGCTGCCGGACCTGGCCTCCCGGGGCCCTGCACGTCGAGCGCTTCACCCCGCTGGCCCCCACCGAGGCCGTGGACGCCGCCGTCGAGGTCGAACTCACTCTCAGCGGCCGGACGCTTACCGTGCCGCCGGGCACGTCGATCCTGGAGGCGGTGGAGGCGGCCGGTGTGCAGGTGCTCTCCTCGTGCCGGGAGGGCACCTGCGGCACCTGCGAGACAGGCGTGCTGGACGGCGTGCCGGAGCATCGGGACAGCCTGCTCACCGAGGCGGAACGGGCCGCCGGCGACACCATGATGATCTGCGTTTCCCGGTCGGTCACTCCCCGGCTGACGCTGGAGCTGTGACCGGCGGGCCGGGATCGGCATGATGGCGGGGTGGACGCACAACCCGGACGGTCGGTCACCAGCAAGGTGCTGGCCCTGCTCGACGCGTTCACCCCGGCCAGCCCGGCGCTGACCCTCAGCGAGCTGGCCCGGCGGGCCGAACTGCCGTTGCCCACCGCGTCCCGCCGGGTCGCCGAGCTGGTCGCCTGGGGCGCGTTGGAGCGCGGCGACGACGGGCGGTACCGGATCGGGTTGCGGCTGTGGGAGGTGGGTTCGCTCGCTCCCCGGGGGCTCGGACTGCGCGAGCTGGCGCTGCCGACCATGGAGGACCTGTACGAGGTGACCCACGAGAACGTCCAGCTCGCCGTCCGGCAGGACGTCGAACTCGTCTTCATCGAACGGATCGCCGGTCGGCACGCGGTGCCGGTGCTCACCCGGGTCGGTGGCCGCTTCGCGTTGCACGCCACCGGCGTCGGTCTGGTGCTGCTGGCGTACGCGCCGGCCGAGGTTCAGGAGCAGGTGCTGGCCGCGCCGTTGGAGCGGTACACCCCGCTGACCATCACCGATCCCGGCCGGCTGCGCCGAGGTCTGGCCGAGGTGCGGCGCACCGGGTACGCGGTAAGCGACCGGCAGGTCACCATGGACGCCCTCTCGGTCGCCGCGCCGATCTGCGGACCGGAGGGCGCGGTGGTCGCCGCGATCTCACTCGTGGTCGCGCAGCACCGGGCGGACCCGGTGGCGCTGGCGCCGCTGGTCCAGGCGGCCGGCCGGACCATCTCCCGATCGCTCGGCACCTCGTACGGGTCACAGCGGTCGGCCGGGTGAGGCCGATGTCGCCCCGTGGGACGCTGGGCGTCAGCGAAGGCCGCGGATGAGGTTGTCCACAAGTGTCCGGACGAACTCCTCGGTGAGCGGCTGGTCCGGGATGAGCAGGCGGTGATAGCAGGCTCCCCAGAGTTGATCGATGACGGACTCCGGATCGATGTCGGCCCGCAACTGTCCCCGTGACACCGCCCGGTTGAGGGTTTCCACCCCGAGCGCCCGACGAGGCCCGGAGTAACGCTGACGGTAGGCGGCGGCCAGGTCGGAGTCGGTCTGCGACTGGGCGATGAGCTGACTGATCACCCGCCCGGCGGTGGTGTCGTTCATCAGGTGGACGAACGCGACGAGCTGGCTGGTCAGGTCGGCGACGATGTCCCCGGTGTCGGGAAAGGCCAGCGTGGGCGCGACCACGGCGAAGTAGCCGTCCAGGGCGAGGGCGCCCTTGGACGGCCACCACTTGTAGATCGTCATTCGGCTGGCACCGGCGCGCGCGGCAACCTTCTCGATGGTGAATCCGGCCATGCCCTCCTCCAGGAGGAGATTTCCGGCCGCCGCGAGTATCTCCTGACGCACCTGGTCTGCCGGGCGGCGACCGCGACCGCGCTGGCGCGGCTCGCCGGCTTCCGACGTGGGCTGGCTCACTGCCCCTCCACTCATATGGACACAGTGTCTCCGAGAGAGTTATATGGACGTAGTGTATACAGCAGCGATCGGCTGCCGGTAAGGAACCACCTGTGGAGGATGGACAAGATGACGACCATTGAGCGACGCACGCTCGGCACGACCGGCCCGACGGTCTCCGCCCTCGGCCTCGGCGCGATGGGCATGTCGGACCTGTACGGCCCCGCTGACGAGGCCGAGAGCCTCGCGACGCTGCACGCCGCGCTGGACGCCGGGATCAACCTGATCGACACCGGGGACTTCTACGGGTCAGGGCACAACGAGATGCTGATCGGGCGGGCCCTCAAGGAACGTTCTCGGGAAGACGTGGTGCTCAGCGTCAAGTTCGGCTCCCGCCGCACCCCCGACGGCGCCTTCCAGCCCGTGCCGTACGACGTATCAGGGCCAGCCGTGAAGGACCGGTTGGCATACTCGCTGCGCCGACTCGGAACCGACTACATCGACATCTACCGCCCGTCACGGCTCAATCCCCAGATCCCGGTGGAGGAGACCATCGGTGCCCTGCGGGAGATGCAGGAGGCCGGCTGGATCCGGCACATCGGCCTCTCCGAGGTGGGCTCGGAGACCATCCGCCGGGCGGCGGCGGTGGCACCGATCAGCGATTTGCAGATCGAGTATTCGCTGCTGTCCCGAGGCCCCGAGACGTCCATCCTTCCGACGCTGCGCGAGCTGGGCATCGGTCTGACCGCGTACGGTGTGCTCTCCCGGGGCCTGCTGAGCGGGCACTGGCAGCCCGACCGTCAGCTCACCGGCACCGACTTCCGGGCCGGCAGCCCCCGGTTCCAGGGTGAGAACCTACAGGCCAACCTGCGCCTGGTCGACGCGCTGGGCCGGGTAGCCAAGCGGTTGGACGCGACCACCAGCCAGGTGGCGATCGCCTGGGTCGCCGCACAGGGCACGGACGTGGTGCCGCTGGTCGGCGCGCGTCGCCGTACCCGCCTGGCCGAGTCCCTGGCCGCCGCCGAGCTGACCCTCGATCAGGCCCTGCTCGACGAGATCGAGCAGGCGGTGCCGCGTGGTTCCGCCGCCGGGGAGCGGTACGCAGCCCCGATGATGGCGCTGCTCGACAGCGAGAAGTGACGGACGGCGCCCGGCCCGCCGGCGTGAGCTGGCGGACCGGCCGGTCGGGTGAGGCGGTACCGCCCGGTCACCTGGCGCAGTAGCGTGACCGGGTGTTGATGCGCTCTGGTCAGCCCCGCACCGACCGAAACGCCACCGGTGCGTCGTCGTGGTGAGCGACGCGCTGGGCGAGTTGTCGCCGCCGGGTTCGCCGTCGGAGCGGACGGCGGTCGGGCGGGCCCGCGCCCAGCGTCTGCTGGTGACCCTGCTCGGAGATCACTGGCACGCCGGTCGTGCTCCACTGCCGTCCGGGGGTCTGGTAGCGGTCCTCGCGGAGTTCGGCATCGCGCCCGCCAACGCCCGCGCCACGCTCGCCCGGCTGACCCAGCGGGGCATGCTGCGCCGGACCAAGCAGGGCCGACGGACCAGCTACCGGTTGACCGAGCCGGCCTGGCACATCCTTCAGCGGGGTGCCCAGCGCATCTTCGCCACCACCGACGGGAGCACCTGGGACGGCAGTTGGACGCTCATCGCGTTCACCGTGCCGCTGGAGGACGCGAACCAGCGGCGGCTGATCCGGGCCCGGTTGCGCTGGTTGACGTTCTGGCCGCTGTACGACGCCACCTGGGTCACCCCGCACGACCGGCTCCACGAGGCACGCGAGCAACTCAGCGAACTCGGCGTCACCGACGCGGTGCTGTTGCGCTCCACGGACCTTGAGCTGCTGCCGGACGGCAGGGCGCGGCTGGAGGCTGCCTGGCGGATCGACGAGGTGGCCGCCGGGTACCGGGACTTCCTGCGCCGCTACCGCGACCTGGCCGGTCGGGCCGAGGCCGGTGGGGTGCCGGCGGCGGAGGCGCTCGTCGCGCGTACCGAGTTGGTGAGCGACTGGCGGGCGCTGGTGGGGGCCGACCCTGACCTGCCGGTCGAGTTCCTACCCCCGTCGTTTCCACGCGCCGAGGCACGGGCGATGTTCCTGAGCATCTCCGAGGCACTGGCACCGCTGGCCCAGAAGCGCTTCGAGGACCTCGTCCAACGGCTCGAACCGGTCTGACCGCACCGTACATCCGTGCCGAGCCCGGCCCGGGGCCACCTCACGGCATCGATGCATTGCACTTCCATTGACTGTCGATCAGTTTTCGCATTACGTTCTCCCCGTGCCTTCGACCCCGGAGGCCCAGCCGCCCGTCCCCGGCTGAAAGGGGTCCCGCCATGCCCATCCACCGATCTCGGAGGAGCACCCGGCACCGACCCCTCCGGGTGGCGTTGACCGCGCTCGTCGCCATCGCACTGGTCAGCAGTTCCGCACCGGCCGGGGCCGCGCCCGTGGCCGGCAAGGGCATCGACCGCGGCTTCGACGTGTCGGTCGTCTCCGGCCGCGCGGACATGGTCAGCGGCGGCGACGCCCTGGTCCGCGTCACCGTGCCGCGCACCGTCGCACCGCACCGGGTGAAGGTCCGCCTCGACGGCCGGGACGTGACCGGACGCTTCCGGCCGGCGGGCGACAAGCGGACCCTGCTCGGCCTGGTGGACCGGCTGAAGCTGGGCCGCAACCGGATCGAGGTCCGCGCGCACGGGCCAGGATGGGGACGCCCCGGCGCCAGCCTGACGCTTGTCAACCATCCGGCCGCCGGCCCGGTCTTCTCCGGGCCGCACATCCCGCTGTTCTGCACCGCCTCGGGCAGTCCGTGGCACCTGGGCCCGGTCGATGAGAACTGCCACGTCGCCGAGGCTCAGGTCAGCTACCGGTACCGCAGCACCGCCGGGAGCTTCGTCGACCTGCCCGACGGTCCGCTGCCGGCGGACGTGGCCAGCACCACCACGGCCGGCCGGACCGTCCCGTACGTGGTGCGGATCGAACGCGGCACCATCAACCGGGCGGTGTACGAGATCGCCATGCTGCACCAGCCCGGCACCCCGGCCCCGAGCCCCTGGGCGACCACGCGTGGCTGGAACGAGCGGCTGGTCTACACCTTCGGCGGCGCCTGCGGCATCGGGCACACCCAGGCCACCAGCACCGGCGGCGTACTCGACCACACGCTGCTGAGCCGCGGCTACGCGGTCGCCAGCGCGACCTTCAACGTGTACGCGCACAACTGCAACGACGTCACGTCAGCCGAGACGGCCATGATGGTCAAGGAACACTTCGTCGAGACGCTCGGCGTACCGGCCTTCACCATGGGTTGGGGTGGATCGGCCGGCACCATGCAGCAGTTGCTGATCTCGAACGCCTATCCCGGCATCCTGGACGGCGTCATCGGCAGCATCGGCTACCCGGACGAGCGCTCCACGACCATCTCCGGCCACGAGTGCCGGTTCATCTCCCAGGCGGCCACCGCCGCCGGGCTGTCGGCGGCCCAGCAGCACGCCGTCAGTGGCTTCGGCAGCCCGAACACCTGCTTCGGCTACCAGTTCTTCGACAGTGTGGACTGGCCGACCGCCTGCCCCGCCCACATCCCCGCCGACCGGCGCTACCACCCGGACACCAACCCGGAGGGCATCCGCTGCGCCATGGCGGACTTCGTCTCGAACGTCTACGGCGTCGACCCGAGGACCGGTGCCGGCCGGCCGATCATCCCGGACACCGTCGGCGTGCAGTACGGCCTGGCGACGCTCAGGGCGGGCGTCATCAGCCCGGAGCAGTTCGTCCGGCTCAACGAGGGCATCGGCGGCCTGGACGTGGAGGGCAACCGCACGCCGCAGCGCACCTCGGCGAACGTCGCGGCGATCAGCAGGGCGTACGCGACCGGCCGGGTCAACCAGTTCGACGGCGGGCTGCGCTGGACCCCGGTCATCGAGACGCGCGGCTACACCGACCCGACAGGCGACTTCCACGACCGGTTCCGCTCGTGGACGATGCGGGAGCGGCTGGTGCGGGCCAACGGCAACGCCGACAACCACGTCAGCGTGACCGGCCCGCCGGGCGCGGCCAGCGCGGCGATCCAGGAGCAGGCGCTCGTCGACATGGATGCCTGGCTGACCGCGCGCGGCAGGCTCGCGGCGGCCCGTCCGCACCTCGACGCCGTCGCGCTCACCCGGCTGTCCCGGCCGCGTGGCCTGGCCGACAACTGCGTCACGCCCGACGGTGAGCGGATCGTGGAGCGGCTGACCCTCGACCCGACCGCCCGGTGCAACCAGCTCTACCCGTACCACCGCAATCCCCGGGTGGTGGCGGGCGGGCCGACCACCTCGGCAGTGCTCAAGTGCCAGCTTCAGCCGCTGCGCAGGTCGGGGTACGGGGTGCGCTTCACCGCCGAGCAGTGGCAGCGGCTGCGCGCGGTCTTCCCCGGCGGCGTCTGCGACTGGTCGAAACCGGGCGTCGGGCAGCGCCCACTCGCCGGCACCTGGATCCGCTTCTGAGGCTCAGCGCCAGGTCGGGAGGCTCGCCACGGGCGAGCCTCCCGACCACGCTCAGTCGGGGAAGGCGAGCAGGCGCAGCAGACCGGCCAGCCGCTCGTGCTCCTCGGGGGTCACCGGGGCCAGCAGGCCCCGCTCGACAGCACGGGCGGCCTGCTGGGCGCGGGCGAAGAGGTCCCGACCGGCGTCGGTCGCGACGAGGACGTTGGCCCGCCGGTCGGCGGGGTCGGTGCGGCGCTCCACCAACTGACGCTGTTCGAGGCCGTCGACCAGGGCGACGACCTGGCTCGGGTCGAGGCGGAGGAACTCGGCCAGTTCCCGCTGGGTGGGTCGAACCCCGTCGGCGGCCAGCGCGAGCACGGAGTAGGACCGTGCCTTGAGCCCGTGCTCGGCGAGGGCGGCGTTGGCCGCCGCGAGCGTGAGCGCGTTGGCACGGGCCAGCAGAAAGACCAGGTCACCGCCGAGCACGCTGTCCCGCAGGGCGTCCCGCCCCGGCAGCCGGGTCTTCCCGCTAGCGGACATGGCGACGATGGTAGCGCGTTTCACCAATGATTGACATTTTCAACGGTCCGTGCTCAGATCGGGTGAACACGAAGGAGTTCTCCATGTCCCTGGACGGCAAGGTCGCCATCGTCACCGGATCCGGACGCGGTCTCGGCCTCGCGTACGCGCAGGAGCTCGCCCGGCAGGGCGCCGCCGTGGTGGTCAACGATGTCGACGCGCAGACCACTGCCGACGCCGTCGCGTCCATCGAGGCGCTCGGTGGCCGAGCCGCCGCGGTGGTCGCCCCGGTCGGCCCGACCGAGACCGCCGAGCGGTTGGTCGCCACCGCCGTCGAGACCTTCGGTCGACTCGACATCCTGGTCACCAACGCCGGTGTGCTGCGCGACACCGTGCTGTGGAAGATGACCGACGAGGACTTCGACACCGTCATCAACGTGCACCTGCGCGGCACCTTCACCACCGTGCGCGCGGCGGTGCAACACATGCGGGCGGCCGGCGAGGGTGGGCGCATCATCTGCATCGGCTCCCCCACCGGCCAGCGCGGCAACTTCGGCCAGACCAACTACGCCGCCGCCAAGGCGGGCATCGTCGGCATGACGCGTACCTGGGCGCTGGAGCTCAAGCGCGCCGGCATCACCGCCAACACCGTGGTCCCGGTGGCCGCGACCGCCATGACCGCCACGGTTCCCTACTTCGCCGCTGCCGTGCAGGCGGCCGAGCAGGGCGAGCCGATGCCGGCGTTCTTCCGGCACGATCTCGGCTTCGGCACGGCTGAGGACGTCGCCGGTCTCATCGCGTTCCTCGGCTCCGACGCGGCCGGCGGCGTCACCGGTCAGGTGATCGGGGTGGGCGGCGACCGGCTCCAGGTCTGGACCCACCCGGAGGCGGCGCTGACCGCCCACCGTGAGGGCGGCTGGACGTACGATGCTCTGCTCGAAGCCTGGCCGGCGACGTTCGCCGGGGCGCTGCAGAGCGTCGGCGAGCGGTTCCCCGAACTCCCCGAGGAGTTCAAGACCGCAGGCTCCTGACCCGCCGGACGAAAGTTCCCCATCATGTACCAACCCGCCATCGACCTCGACGCCGTCACCGCGATCGACATGCATGTGCACATCGAGGTCGACGAGCACGGCCACAACTCGCTGCCCGACGACCTGGTGGCGGCGGTGTCGAAGTACTTCAAGGCCGACGGGCCGCGCCCGGCGATCGAGGCGGTGGCGCAGTACTACCGGGAACGCCAGATGGCGGCGGTCGTGTTCACCGTGGACGCCCGCACCCAGTTGGCGCACCAGCCGCTGTCGAGCGTGGAGATCGCCCGCGCCGCGGCCGAGCACGCCGACGTCCTGATCCCGTTCGGGTCGGTCGACCCGCGCACCGGGGCGGCGGCGCTCGACCTCGCCAGTCGGCTGATCGAGGACGAGGGCGTACGCGGCTTCAAGTTCCATCCCACCGTGCAGGGCTTCGATCCGAGCGACGAGCAGTACGCGCCGCTGTGGGGCCTGCTGG
This sequence comes from Micromonospora sp. C51, assembly GCF_018070435.1. NCBI lineage: Bacteria > Bacillati > Actinomycetota > Actinomycetes > Micromonosporales > Micromonosporaceae > Micromonospora > Micromonospora sp. C51. The sequence continues at coordinate 66,551 of NZ_JAGPXQ010000007.1, forward strand.
AGAAGGCCGGCGTGCCGGCGCTGTTCCACACCGGGCAGACCGGCATCGGTGCCGGGATGCCGGGCGGCTACGGATTCCGGCTCGGCCTGTCGAACCCGATGCTGCTCGACCCCGTCGCGGCCGAGTTCCCCGACCTCCAGATCATCATGGCCCACCCGTCGGTGCCCTGGCAGGACGAGGCGCTGTCGGTGGCCACCCACAAGCCGAACACCTGGATCGACCTGTCCGGCTGGAGCCCGAAGTACTTCCCAGCCGAGCTGGTGCGGTACGCCAACTCGCTGCTCAAGCGCCGGGTGCTGTTCGGCACCGACTATCCGCTGCTCACCCCGGACCGCTGGCTGCGGGACGTGCGCGCCACCGACCTCAAGCCCGAGGTGCTCCCCGGCATTCTGAAGGACAACGCCGTCCGGCTGTTGCGCCTGTCCAGCTGACGACGAGAGGACGCTCATGACGACGACGATCACCTACGAACAGCTCGCCGACCTCGCCGGCACCGACCTGGGCTACACCGACTACCGGACGGTCACCCAGGACCAGGTGAACCTCTTCGCCGACGCCACCGACGACCACCAGTGGATCCACGTCGACCCGGAGCGGGCGAAGAACGGCCCCTTCGGCGCGCCCATCGCCCACGGCTTCCTCACGCTTTCGCTGGCGGTGCCCTTCTGGACCGAACTGCTCGACGTGAAGGGGGTCACCACGAAGGTCAACTACGGCTTGGACAAGGTGCGCTTCCCGGCCCCGGTCACGGTCGGCTCGCGGGTACGCATGACCGCGACGGTCGCCGAGGTCGTCGAGGTGGCCGGGGGCTACCAGATCGCCGTCGACCAGACGATCGAGATCGACGGCGGCACCAAGCCGGCAGTGGTGGCCCGCGGCCTGTACCGCTTCTACGCCTGACGGCCACCGGCCGGGCCGACCGGCCACGCGTCGACGCACCGTCCGCCACCACCGGGAGACCGCTGATGCACGAACAAGGAATCGGTGCCTGGCCGGCCAAGCGCCGGCTCAAGTCCCCCGACAAGCTCGCCCTCGTCCACGGCGAGGGCTCCACCGTGACGTACCGCCAGTTCGCCGACGGCACCGACCGGGTCGCCGCGCTGCTGCGGGGGCTCGGCCTCGGCAAGGGCGACGCGGTGGCCTATCTGGGCGAGAACAGTCCGGATTTCCTCCAGGTGATGTTCGGCGCGGCGCGGCTGGGCGCCGTCTTCGTGCCGATCAACACCCGGCTGGCGCCGCCCGAGGTCGCCCACGTGCTCACCGACTGCGGCGCGCGGGTGCTGATCCACGATCCCGAGTTCGACGAGCGGGTGGCCGCCGCCATCGGCACCGGGCCGGCCCCGCGCGTCGTGGTCACCGGGGAGGGTACGCCCGACCGGCCGGGACTGACCCGGCTGCTGAGCACGACCGCCGTGGACGGCGCTGCCGTGGCGGTGAGCCTGGACGACCCGGCCGCGATCATCTACACCTCAGGCACGACCGGACGGGCCAAGGGCGCCGTGCTGACCCACGGCAACCTCACCTGGGTCGCGCTCAACTGCGTGGTCGACTACGACGTCGTGTCGACCGACGTCGCGCTGATGATCTCGCCGTTGTTCCACGTCGCGTCCCTCGGCATGGGTGCGCTGCCGGTCATCCTCAAGGGCGCCACGCTGGTGCTGGAGAAGGGCTTCGAGCCGGGACGCGCGCTGGCCCAGATCGAGCGGCACGGCGTCACCATGCTCAGCGGCGTGCCGACCACGTACCAGCTGATGGCCGACCACCCGAACTGGGCCACCACCGACCTGTCGACGTTGCGCAAGCTGACCTGCGGCGGCTCGGCCGTACCCACCCGGATCCTCAACGCCTACGAGGAACGCGGCCTGTCGTTCTCGCAGGGCTACGGCATGACCGAGGCGTCGCCGGGCGCGACGTCGCTGCCCCCGGCGATGACCCGCGCCAAGCAGGGCAGCGTGGGCCTGCCGCACTTCTTCACAAGCGTGCGGATCGCCGACGAACACGGCCAGCCGATCGCCGACGACGGCATCGGTGAGATCCAGATCTGCGGCCCGAACGTCTTCCCCGGCTATCACCGGCTGCCGGAGGCGACGGCCGAGGCATTCACCCCGGACGGCTGGTTCCGCTCCGGCGACCTCGGATACCTCGACGCCGACGGCTACCTCTACATCTCCGGCCGCCTCAAGGACATGATCATCTCGGGGGGCGAGAACATCTACCCGGCCGAGATCGAAGTCCTGCTCGGCGAGATCGACGGGGTGACCGGGGTGGCGGTCATCGGCGTACCGGACGCGCGGTGGGGCGAGGTGCCGTGGGCGATCATGACGGTGCGCGAGGACGCCACCGTGGACCTGGCCACGGTCCACCAGTTCCTCGACGGCCGGGTCGCCCGTTACAAGGTGCCCAAGAACGTGGTCATCGTCGACGAGCTGCCCCGGACCGCGTCCGGGAAGGTGCGCAAGGGCGACCTGCGGAACCGGTTCGCCGGCTAGGCCCGGCTGCGCCGGGCCGGATCACCGCCCGACCTCGCCGCGACACCACCGACGTTCCTGGCCACCGCACCGGCGCCACCGGTGACGAGGGCGGCGAACTCCTCAGCGGAGGCCGCGGCCAGCCGCTGGTGCATCCGCCGGTAGACCTGCGTCGACCGCCCGGCCGGCCACTCCGCGTCCATGAACTCGCGGGGCAGCCTCGGGTCCGCGCGCAGCAACGCGAGCCAGTCGGCCACCAGCATCGTCCGCACGGTCAGCGCGCTCGCCGCCTGGGTCGCGGCGCCCGGGTCGCCCCACACCTCGATGAACGCCAGGTGCTCACGGCGGATCGCCTCGATGTCCCAGGCCGCGCGGACACTGTCGGCGATCGGGAAGCCGGCGAGTTCCCGGGCGTGGAAGGCGATGACCGTCTTGGGGGGAAGGTCCTCACACAACGGTTCCAGCGACCCGGCGAGGTCGACCTCGCCGGGCGCCAGCCAGAGCCCGTCGCGCAGCGGCGCGAAACCCTCCCAGGTCAGGGTGGAACGCAACCGGTGGCGCAGGGTCCGCTGTCCCTCGGGGATCGTGAACGTGACGAGAGTCCAGCCGGTGCCCTGCGGGTCGAACGGGCGCGGGCCACGGACGCGTGCGGTGGCCTCCCGCAACACCGCCACGCCGTGCTCGGTAAGCGAGAACAGGATCTCCCGACCGCTCTTGCTCCGTTCCAGCATGCCGGTCTGCACCAGCCGGTCGAGGGTCGCCCGCGTCGCCGGTGCGGCGACACCGGCTCCTTCGAGCACCCCGATCAGGACGCTGGCGCGAATCGGGCCAACCGCATCGTCGACGACGTGCTCGCCGAAGAACGCGAGCAGCAGCTGCTTCGGCTGACGACTGCGCACAGCTTTCCCTCTCGAGCGAATCCACCCCTCGGCACGATCACGGGGCGACGGTCTGCCCGCGCTTCGCACGCTGGATCTGGTCGTAGACATGCGTACGCAGCTCGGTGAAGCGCGGTAGCGCCCGGGTGCTGATCTGGTCGCGCTCCGGCGGGAGGTCGACCGTCAGGTCCTCCTGTACCCAGGTCGGCGACGCGGACAACACCAGCACCCGTTCCCCCAGGTAAACCGATTCGTCGATGTCGTGGGTGACGAAGAGAACCGAAATCTTGCGGTTGGCGTGCAGCTCGCGGACGAGATCCTCCAGGTCCGCGCGGGTCTGGGCGTCGACCGCGGCGAACGGCTCGTCCATGATCAGCACCTCGGGCTGGTACGCGATGGCCCGCGCGATCGCCACCCGCTGCTGCATGCCGCCCGAGAGCTGCCACGGGTGGCTGCGTGCCGCGTGCGCCAGCCCGACCGCCTCGATGGCGTCGGTGACGAGCTTGTCGCGTTCCTGGCGAGACAGCCGCTTGTGCCGCAGCGGCAGCTCGACGTTGCCCCGGACGGTCAACCACGGGTAAAGGCTGCGGCCGTACTCCTGGAAGACGACGGCCATCGCCGGGCTCGGGCCGGTCACCGGCGCCCCGTCCATCTCGACCAGCCCGCTGGTCGGGCGGAGCAGGCCGGCGAGACATTTCAACAGGGTCGTCTTGCCGCAGCCCGACGGCCCGACGATGCAGACCAGCTCACCGGAGCGCATGGTGAAGCTGATGTCCCCGATCGCCTCGACATCGCCGTTCGCGGACTCGTAGACCTTGCGCAGGTGCTCCACCCGCAGCAGGGTGCTCCGGTCAGGCACGGTTGACCTCCCTGATTCCGTGGTACCAGCGCAGCACCCGTCGCTCGACGACACCGAAGGTCGCGGCGAGGAGCACGCCGACGAGGCCGAGCAGGAGAATGCCGCTCCACATCTCGGCGATGAGGTAGTTGCGTTGGAAGTAGGCGATCCGATAGCCCAGTCCGGCGGACGAGGCGAACATCTCCGAGATGACCATCAGGATCAGCGCGACCGAGAGCCCCTGCCGGACCCCGGTCATGATCCGCGGACTGGCGGCCGGGAGCACGAGGAACCGGAGCCGCTCCCACCAGGTGATCTGGAACGAGTCGGCGGTCTCGGACATCACGCTGTCGGTGGCCCGGACACCGTCGATCGTGTTCAGCAGGATGGGCCAGACCGCGCCGGAGACGATCACGACCACCTTCATCGTGTCGGTGATGCCGAGCAGCAGCATCACGACCGGGATCAGCACCGGCGGCGGGATGGCCCGGAAGAACTCCAGCAGCGGTTCGAGCAGTTCCCGCAGCCATTGGAACAGCCCGATGAGCGTGCCGGCGGCGATGCCGATCACGATCGAGGCCGCGATCCCGAGGGCGAGCCGGTAGAGACTCGGCAGCACGTCGTCGACGAACGCGGGGCCGATCCAGGTCTCCCGGAAGGCTTCGAAGATGGTGAGGGGGCCGGGGAAGAACCGGTTGGTCGACGAGGTCGACGCCACTCCCCAGAGCACCAGCAGCAGGAAGGGCAACCCGAGCGGGTAGAGGAAACCCGCGGCGACACGACGCCCGAGGCCACGTCCGCGCGAGCGCTGGGCGATCCGGCCGGTATACGTGGTCACAGGACCTCCTCACCGCGTACGGACTGGTGCCACGACAACGAACGCCGCTCGATGAAGCGGAAGACGAGATTCACCACGAGCCCGAGCAGACCGGTGACCACCACGAAGGCGTACAGGCCGACGGCGTCACCGGCGGACCGGGACAGCTCGATCATCCGCCCCAGACCGGGGTTGCCGATCACCATCTCGGCGGTGATGGCGAGGATGAGGGCGACCGCCGCGGCCAGCCTGACGCCGGTCATGAGGTACGGCAGGGCGGTCGGCAGCACCAGGTATGACAGCCGCTCGCGGCGGGTGAGTCCGAAGCTGCGGGCGGTGTCCCGGGCGACCGCGTCGACGTCGGCGACACCGTAGATCACCTGGACGAAGACCTGCCAGAACGACGCGTAGATGATGATGAGCAGGGCGGCCTGCATCTGGATGCCGAACAACAGCACGGCGAGCGGGATGAGCGCCACCGACGGGATGGGCCGCAGGAACTCCACCACCGTGTGGGTGGCGCGGCGCAGGAAGGGCACCAGGCCGACGATCGTACCGAGGACGACCGCGGCGGCGGTGGCCACGGCCAACCCGATCGCCCAGGAGGTCATGGTGTACCCGAGCCGGCGCCAGAAGGCGAGGTCACGGAACTCCTCGGCGAGCCGGGCGAGCACGTCCGTGACGTACGGCAGGTACTGCGAGTTGATCAGGCCCAGGGTCGGGACCAGCTGCCAGATGACGAGGAACCCGGTCAGCCCGACAACGCCCAGCATCACCTTGCGCAGCGAACGGAGACGTCGGAGGGACAAGACGTGCATGTTGCTCCCGTGGTCGGCGGCGACGCCCTTCCCGGCCGGTCACCGGGAAGGGCGGGACCGCGCCGGCTACTGCTGCTGGATGAGGCGATCGAAGTTGGGCTGCTGATCGAGCACCTTGTACTTGCCGGCGAGCGTGGCCAGCGATTCCAGGCTCGCCCGGTCCAGCTCCCAGCCGAACTCCGGCAGCTTCACCGAGTCCGCGACCGCCTCCGGAAGCTCCAGGTTGTCCTTGATCGCCTGGCGGACGGCCGCCTCGTTGGCGGAGTCCTGCGCCCACGCGAGGGTCTCCTTCATCGCCGCGGTGAAGTCGGCGACCAGCTCGGCCTCGGAGTCCATCTGCTCCTTCGTCGTGATGGCGGTGAGCGTCGCGAGCCCGGGGGCGACCGCCTGGTAGGGCGCGACGACGAAGGTGTCGCCACGGTTGCGCAGCTGGGTGACGAAGGGTTCCGGCACCCAGGCGGCGTCGATGTTGTCGGCCTCGAGCTGCGCCGGGACGTCGGGGAAGGCGACCTCGACGAACTTGATGGTCGAGGGGTCACCGCCGTCCTTCTCCACCGCAGCCATGATCGTCACGTCGCCGGCCGCGCCCAGGCTGTTGACCGCCACCCGCTTGCCCGCGAGCTCCGCCGGCCTGGTGATGCCCGACTTGGCCGAGGCCACCACGGCGTTGATGTCGTCGCCCTCGGCGTAGGACGACGCGTAGTTACCGATGATCACGACGCCGAGATCCTGCAGGTCGGCCCGGAACGGGCCGAACGGCTGACCGATGGCGAAGTCGATGTCGCCGTTGATGAGCGCGGGGATGGCCTGGGCGCCACCCTGCGCGGGCAGCACCTCGACCGACAGTCCGTGCTTTTCGAAGATGCCGGCCTTCATGCCGCCCCACAACGCGGCGGTCTCGGTGATCGGCAGGGCCGCGACACGAACCTGGCGAAGTTCGCCGCTATTCTCTCCCGAGGGGGTGGCATCGGAGTCCGTACATCCAGCGAGCGCGATCGCGACGCTGGCGATCAGCCCGAGCGTGAATAGCTTCTTCATCGACAAGGCCCTTCCTGGGGCGGGAGTGGTGGGCGCGTCAACACCGACAGGTGCCTTGGGACCTGCGGCGGGCTGGATGTGAGTGAGATCACCCGGCCGTGTTGGCCATCGTGGGCCACCGACCCTCAAATGTCAAGAAATTCTGACGCCCGTCATGAATCAGTTGAATATCGGTTTGGCCACATCAGCCCAACGCGCGGACCAGCTCGGTGCGGGAGCGGATGCCGAGCCGGTGGTAGATGTTGCGCAGGTGATGGTCGACGGTCCGGGTGGACAGGAACATCTGCCTGGCCACCTCCTGGTTGGTGGCACCGGAGGCGACCAGGTGGGCGACGCGCAGTTGCTGACCGGTGAGCAGCCGCACGGCGTCCGGGTCCGGCGTACCGACGGACTCCCCCGCCGCGCGCAGCTCCACTGTGGACTGCCGAGCCCACGCCTCGGCACCGAGCAGGATGAAGGTCTGCCGGGCTCGGTGCAGGTGACCGCGAGCCTCGCGGGGGCGGCGGGCGTGGCGCAGTTCCCGACCGAAGAGCAGCTCGGTGCGCGCCCGTTCGAAGGTGGCGGCGTCGCACGGGTGCAGGGACAGCGCGGCCCGGAAATACCGCTCGGCCTCGGCGCTACCGCGCGGAGCCAGCAACGCGTGGCAGCGGGCCGACAACGCCCGGCGCAGCGGGCTGGCGGTGCTGCCGGCCCAGCGGTCGAAAACGGTGAGCGCGGCACGGGCCCGGGCGTGCCGACCATCGTGCGCGGCGGCCTCGACGAGGTGGGGCGTGGCCATCACCTGGACGAGGACCTGGCCGCGCCCCGTACCGGGTCGGGCCAACGCGGCCAGGCGGTCTGCGGCATCGGCGTACCTGGCGTCGACCAGGTCCAGCAACGCGAGGGCCCACTCGGCGAGGGCATGCGGGCGACTGCCCGGCACGGCGACGTCGCCCAACTCGGCGACGTGGCCGAGACTGGCGTCGTGGTCGGACCGCACGGCCGCGAGCACGGCGAGCAGGCCGAGATGCACGCCGGCGGTGGTGTGCTGGCCGGCGGCCCGCGCCACCCGCAGCCCTTCCCGGCAGCTCTGCGTCGCGGCCTCGTGGCGACCCAGCCAGTACTCGCTCATCGCGCGTAGTTCGAGCGCTCTGGGCAACAGGGACACCTCGCCCCGGTCGGCCGCCAGCTCGACGGCACGGTCGGCGAGCCGGTACGCCGCGGCGTCCACCGCGACCAGCAGGCCGGCCACGGCCGCGCCGGTCAACGCGGTCGGGGTCACTGCCGCACTTGTCAACCGGCCACCGAGCACCACCGCCCGACGTAGCAGCGGGCCGGCGTGGGTGTGGTCACCGCGCAGCGTGGCGGCCACCCCGGCGACCAGGGTGGTCAGCAGGTCCGCCCACGGTGGATCCCCGTCGCGGCGAAGTGCCGCCATCCGGCGGGCCACCTCGGCGTAGCGGTACTGGTCGCCGCAGAAGCAGACCGCCTCACCGGCGCGGACCAGCGCGACCAGTGCCGACTCAGGGTCCACCTCGGCCAGTGCGCTGGCGGCGGCCAGCAGGCTCGGCAACGCGGCCGGCGCCGAGCCGCAGCGCAGTCGCATCTCGCCACGCAGCAGTTCGGCGAGACCGCCGGTGGGAGAGGTGACCGGCACGTCCGCGACGCGGGGCAGCAACACGCGGGCACGACCGGGATCCCCCGCCTGCCAGGCGTAGCGGGCGGCGGCGACCTGTCGACTGGCGGCGAGCACCGGATCGTCGCTGAGTTCGGCGGCCCGGGCCAGCGCCGTCGCCGCGGTGGAGCGGTCCGCGCGGTCGCCTACCGCGTCGGCCAATTCCGTGGCCAACGCCGGTGCCGGTCCATCGGTCGCCGCCGCCAGATGCAGGGCCCGACGCAACCGGGCCCCGGTGCCGTCGAGCGCGGCGGCGAGGAGTAGATGCGCGTCGCGGCGCGCGGTCACGGAGGCGGTGGCCTCGACCATGGCGCGGGCCAGCGACCGGGGAAAGGCGACACCGCCCGGTGCGGTGAGTCGGATCAGGCCGACGGCCTCGGCCGGCGCGAGCGCCGCGAGACCGTCGCCGGCCGCTCGCAGCGCCCGGCCCAGCGTTACCGGATCCGCCACGTCAGCCTGGTCGGCCAGCTCGGGATCTGCGGGCGCGGCGAGCGCGGCCAGCAGCAGCGCGCGCCGCGTCTCGCCGGGCAGGCGGGAGAGCACGCCACGGTAGGCCCGGCCCAGGCCGCCGTCGGCCGGCGGGGTCGTGGGCAGCGGTTCCACGCCGTGCCACTGACCGTGCGTCAGCGAGTCCGCGAGGTCGACCAGGGCCTGCGGGTTGCCGGCGGCGAGGGCGCTCAGCCCGGCCAGCACCGGGCCGGGTGGTGGGGGCCCCGGGCGACACGCGGCCAGCAGGGCGTGACTGTCCGGCTCGTCGAGCGGCAGCAGCCGGCGGGCGGGTATCGCGTCCGCGCCGCTGTCGCTGCCGGCGGTGAGCAGCAGGACGACGGGCAGCTGCGGCAGTCGCCGGGCCACCAGGGTCAGCAACCGCGCCGTCGGGGCGTCGCCCACGTCGAGGTCGTCCATGGTGCACAGCAGCGGGCCGTCGTGGGCGGCCTCGGCGAGCAGCCCGAGTACGGCGTGGGAGAGCAGCAACTGGTCCTGGTCGCGACAGCCCTCACCGGCCACCGCCCGGCGCAGCACCTGTCGTTGCCGCTCGGGCAGCGCGCCGGTGCCGTCGAGCACCGGATCGAGCAGCCGCTGCAACCCGGCGTAGGGCAGCATCGCCTCGTCGGGCAGGCCGGTGGCGGCGAGCAGCCGACGACCCCGGCCGTGCCGATGGGCGTACGCCAGCAGCGTGCTCCGCCCGGAGCCGGGTTCACCGTGCAGCAGCAGCGCCTTCCCGGCCGGTGCGGCGAGCAGGCTCCGGATCTCCCGGCACTCCGCCTGCCGGCCCCGTAGCACAGATATTTGCACGGTCGATGCATTAACCATGCATCGAGTCTCGCCTACCCGTCGGCGCTTGAGAAGAGGGAATTGTCGGGTGGCGGCGGATCCGGGTCAGCGGTCGGCCGGCTCGGCGAGCAGCGCGCCGACGGTGCGGGCCATCACCGCGCGGGCGGCGTCCACGCCCAACCCGAGGCTGTCGCGCAGGGTCGACCACGCCGGCCAGGTGCTCGCCGCCACCACGGCGTTGACCACCTGCTCCCGGGCCGGCCCGGTGCGGTCCAGCTCGTCGGCGAACAGCTGCTCGACCTCGTCGCGTACCCGGGCGATGTGTTTGAGCCGGTTGCGGCGCAGCTGGGCGGAGACCGGTTCGCGCATCTGTGCCGCCCGAGCCGACGGCGCGATCAGTTGCAGCAGTTTCGCCCGCTGCCGGCAGAACGCGTCGACCCGCTTGGCCAGCGGCAAGCTGGGCGAGATCGGCCGCCACGCGGCGTCCTGCTGGCGAAGCAGCTCCGCCCCACTGGCCTCGAACAGGGTCTCCATGTCCTTGAAGTTGGTCCAGAGCGTACGCAGGGAGATGCCGGCCCGCTCGGCGATGCGCTCACCGGTCGGGCGCAGGTCTCCCTCGGAGATGAGCGCCAGATGCGCCTCGACGATCGCCGCCCGGGTGCGCTCGGCCCGGGCGGTGCGCCCGTCGACCCGACCGGCTGCCTCGGCACTGACCATCCCCGCCGTCCCCCTCACCCCTGGCGTCGCGTTCGTGCGAGCCGAGTCTAGGCGTTTGCCGAGACCTTGCCCGGACGAGCCGGCCCGATCGCACCCGGTGCCGCCGCGGATCGCGGCGGCCCGGCGGGGCCGGCTCATCTCGCCGGTGTGCACCGCCCGGGATCGGGCCGGGCGGTGCACACCGGGCGAGCGGATCAGGCGCTCGGCACGCCGTTGGCCGGTGGCGGCACCGGCGGTGCGGTGTACTCGTTGACCGGCCCGTCGGACTCGTCGGTCTCGTACGTCGGACCGAAGTAGCGCTGCTCGCCCCCTTCGACCCGGCTCAGCCGGCCGCCGCCGTAGCCGGAGTGGTCGGTGGCGGAGAACCGCAACGGCGCCACGCCGGGCCCCTGGTAACCACCCTTGCGAACGGCTTCGACAAGCGACTCCCGGGTGAGGTCCTTGCCGGCGGCCTGGAGCACCTGCACGAACAGGTAGCCCACCGCCATCCCGTAGACGGTGTTGCCGTCGAACTCCGCGCCGCCGTTGTGCTCCGTGTTGACCTTGGTGAACAACTGGATCCACGGATCGTCGGCGTCGTTCTGCATCGGCAGGTAGTTCAGACCGACCATGCCCTCCAGCAGCCCGGCGGCGTCGCCGAGCTGCCGAGCCAGCGTCGGGTGGTCGGCGCCCACGTTCGACACCACCCACTGCGGGCGGAAGTCCAGCCGAGCGGCGGTGCCGACGGACAGGGCGGTGAAGCCGGGCACGGTGGCGAGGATGACCACCTCGCAACCGGCCGCCTTGAACGCACCGATCTGCGGCGCGACGTTTGTGTTGCTTGTGACGTAGGTCTGGCGGTCGGTCACGCCGTCGGCACCGAGCACCTTCTCCACGCCGGCCAACGCGTCCCGGCCGAAGTCGTCGTCCTGCCCGAGGAAGCAGACCTTGCGACCAGGCAGGGTGGTCTTCACGTGGTTCGCCAGGATCTTGCCCTCGACCGTGTAGTCGGGGTTGAAGCCGAAGGTGTTCGGATAGCGGTCGGGCTGGTCCCAGCTGCGGCTGCCGGAGGCGACGAAGAGGTCCGGTACCCGGTTGGTGTGCAGGAAGTCCAGCACGCCGGTGTGGGTCGGCGTGCCGAGGCCGTTGAGGATGGCGAAGACCTTGTCCTGGAGGACGAGCTGCCGGACGACCTGCTGGGTGGTGGCGGGGTTGTAGCCGTCATCCATGATCTTATAAGTGATCTTGCGGCCGTGCACGCCGCCGTTGGCGTTGACGTAGTCGAAGTACGCCTTCGTCGCCGGGGCGATCTTCGAGTAGCCGGCGGACGCCGGACCGGTCAGTGGCATGTGGGTCCCGACGACGATCTCCGAGTCGGTGACGCCGGGCACCGGCGCTCCCGCACCGGGACCGTCGTCCGAGCCGCACGCGGCAGAGGTGAGCAACAGGGTGATAGTGGTGGCGATCACGAGACCGCGCCGTGCCGTGCTTCGCATGGGACACCGACCTTTCATCGGTCCGGTAGTGCGAAATGGATGGTTGGGGTGAGTAGGTGTGACGGTTACGACCGCCCGACCGGCAAGCGGGCGCGCAACGCCCGGGCCAGCCGGGACAACAACCCCTGCACACCGCCCGGCGCGACGATCATGACCGCGATCAGCGTGCTGCCGAAGATCGCCAGCGGCAGGTTGCCCTCCAGTCGCTGTGCCGCGGCCGGCGAGAGGGTGAACAGGTTGGTCAGGGAATGCGTCAGATCGGGCAGCGCGACCAGTAGGAAGGCGCCCCAGGCCGCCCCGGCGATTCGACCGAGACCGCCGATGACCACGGCCATCAGCAGGAACAGCGACAACGTCAGGCCGAACGCGCCGGGCGACACGCTCTGCGCGAGCACCGCCAGCAGGGCCCCGCCGAGGCCGGCGCTGGCCGCGCTGACCACGAACGCGACGACCTGGGTACGGGCCACGTGGATGCCGGCCAACCGGGCGGCGACCTCGTCGTCGCGTACCGCCCGGAACGAGCGGCCGTAGCGACTGCGGACCAGGTTCGCCAGCAGCACCAGGCAGATCAGGGACGCCGCGGCGGCCACCCAGAGCTGCCACCGCTCGTGCGGGAAATAACTCCCCAGCGCGGCCGGAGCCGGGGCCACCGGCACCGCCAGGCCCTGCTCGCCGTTGAACACCCCGTCGAAGGTGACGGTCAACGCCGGCACCACCACCGCCACGGCCAGGGTGAGCCCGGCCAGGTACGGCCCGCGCAGCCGGGCGGCGGCGACCCCGACGACCGCGCCGACGACGACGGTGGCCAGCACCGCCACCACCAGCGACACGGCCAGCCACCCACCGGCGGTGAGACCGCGCTCGGCGAAGGCGTTCTGCGCCAGCGCGAGGCTGTACGCGCCGGTGGCCATCAGCGCGCCGTGTCCCAGCGAGAGCTGCCCGCAGAGCCCGGTCAGGACGGTCAGCCCGGCGGTGGCGCACAGGTAGGCGGCCACGGTGGCCAGTTGGAAGTTCCGGAACGAGTCGAGCTGGTAGCTGACCATCAGCACCAGCAGGGCGACGCCGGCCGCGACGGCGAGGTGGCGCACCAGGGTCGGCAGTGACCGGCCGGGGCGAACGGGATCGACGGCGGCGTGCCGGGCGGACGGCGTCGCCGCCCGGGTGGCGCTCATACCCGCCTCGCGGCGACCGGGGCGAACAGCCCACCTGGGCGTAACAGCAGCACCGTCAGCAGCAGCGCGAGCACCGCGAGCGGAATGAGATCGCCGCCGGCGTACCCGCTGACGTAGGACAGCAGCAGCCCGACACCGAGACCACCGACGACCGCGCCGGGCGGGCTGTCCAGCCCGCCGAGCACCGCGGCGGTGAACGCGGAGACGAAGACCAGGTCCATCGCGTGCGGATGCAGCCCCAGCTCGGTGGGGATGACCAGCATCCCGGCCAGGGCGCCGACACCCGAGGCCAGCGCCCAGCCGAGGGTGAGCATGCCGCCCACGTTCACCCCGAGCAGCCGGGACACCTCGGGCGCGAACGCCGCGGCGCGCATCCGCAACCCGATCGCCGTCCGGGTGAAGACCCAGACCAGGGCCGCGCCGACCACCCCGACGGTGGCGAAGACGAACAGGTCGTACGGGGACAGCACGGCGGTGCCGCCGACCGTCAGCGCGGTCCGGCTGAACGGTGTCCGGGCCGGCAGGTACTCGTTGCCGTACACCATGCCGAGGATCGCCTGGATCAGCAGGACCAGCCCGAGCGCCACGATCACCGGATTGAGCGGTGACCGGTGGTCCACCAGCCGCATCACCGCGACGTCCACGACCGCGCCGAGCAGCAGCCCGGCGAGCAGCGCCGCGCCGAAGCCGAGCCAGTACGAGCCGGTCACGGCGGTGACGCTGTACGCCACGTACGCGGCGGCCACCGCCATCGCGCCCTGGGCGAAGTTGACGATCCGGCCGGCCCGCCAGATGAGCACCAGGGCGAGTGCGAACGCGGCGTAGACCGCGCCCCTCGACAGGCCGTCGAGGGTGAGGAACAGGAAGCGGTCCACGGTCCTCCTTGCGCTTCTAGAATCCGAGGTAGGCGTGGCGCAGGTCGGCGTCGTCGCGCAGCCGGGCGGCCGGGGCGGCCAGCGCGACCCGGCCGAGCGACATCACGATGCCCTGGTCGGCGACGGCCAGGGCGCTGCGTACGTTCTGCTCGACCAGCAGCACGGTCAGCCCGGTGTCGTCGCGCAGCTGGCGCAGCAACGCCATGGTCTGGGCCACCACCCGCGGCGCCAGGCCGAGTGACGGTTCGTCCAGCAGCAGCAGGCGGGGCCGGCCGACCAGCGCCCGACCGAGGGCCAGCATCTGCCGTTCGCCACCGGAGAGCTGGTGGCCGAGGTGTCGCCGCCGCGAGGCCAGCGGCTCGAACAGCTGATAGATCTCGTCGAGGGCGCGCGCGGCGTCGCTGCGGTCCCGCCGCCACAACGCGCCGAGGCGCAGGTTCTCCTCCACGGTGAGTTCGCCGATCACGCCGCGCCCCTCCGGCACATGCGCGACACCGCGCCGGACGAGTTGCTCGACCGGGGTGCCGCGCAGGTCACGGCCGTCGAGCAGGATCCGACCGGCGGTCGGGCGCAGCATGCCCGACAGGGTGCGCAACAGGGTGGTCTTGCCGGCGCCGTTGGCGCCGATGACGGCGGCGATGGTGCCGGGGGGCACCCGCAGGTCGACGTCGTGCAGCACCGGCACCGGTCCGTAACCGGCGGCCAGGGCCTCGGCGGTGAGCAGGTCGCCGCCCACTACGCGGCCTCGTCGAGTGCCGCGCCGAGGTAGGCGTCCACCACGGCCGGATCCTCGCGGACCGCCTCGGGCGGACCCGTGGCGACGACCCGCCCGAAGTCGAGCACCACGATCCGGTCACAGACCGCCATGACCAGGTCCATGTGGTGTTCCACAAGCAGTACCGCGCAGGGGTCGGAGGCCCGGTGCGGCAGCCCCCGGATCAGCTCCGCCAGGCTGTCCACGTCGTCCGCGCCGAGGCCGCCGGCCGGCTCGTCGAGCAGCAGCAGCCGGGGGCGCGCGGCCAGCGCGCGGGCGAGCGCGACCCGCTGGCGTACCGCGAACGGAAGGGTGTCCGGCGCGGCGTCGGCGTACTCCGTGATGTCCAGGTCGGCCAGGACGGCGCGGGCGTGCTCGCGCAGCCGGCGCTCGTCGCGGTCGCTGCGCGGCAGACCCAGCAGGGCCGGTATCAGCCCGGTCCGGGCGGTGTGGGTGGCCCCGGCCATCACGTTCTCCAGCACGGTGAGCCCGGCGAACAGGCCGGTGCCCTGCAACGTCCGGGCGATGCCCAGCCCGGTCAGCCGGTGCGGCCGTGGTCGAAAGGGCCGGCCGTCGAGGGTGAGCGTGCCGGTGTGCGCGGTGGCGAAGCCGCAGACGACGTTGAACAGCGTGGTCTTGCCGGCCCCGTTGGGACCGATCACCCCGACCACCTCGCCCGGCCCGACCGTCAACGAGACGTCGTCGAGGGCGATGAGGCCGCCGAAGCGGACGCCGACCTGGTGCAGTGCGAGACCGTCCGCCATCAGCCCGCTCCTCGCCTCGCCGCCACATTATTACACTCGGAGTGTACGTTTCTCGCGTGTTTCGTCAACACCCTCGATGCCTGGTTGTTACCTGTCGGTACTGCGATTCGTGCCGCCGTCGGCGGTGCCCGGCCCGGGCAGGTCGACCAGCCGAGCCAGGGCGGCCCGGTGCCGGTCGGCGGTGCCGAAGGCGATCGCGGCGCTCTTGGCCCGCTTGAGGTAGAGATGGGCCGGGTGTTCCCAGGTGAAGCCCAGGCCACCGTGCAACTGGACGCAGGTCTCCGCCGCCCGGACCGCCACGGGGCCGCAGTACGCCTGGGCCAACGCGGCTGCCAGCGACGCCTCGGAACCGGCGGCGTTGGCGGCCGCGTACCGGGCCACCGCCCGAGCCTCGGTCAGCTCCACCCAGAGGTCGGCCAGCCGGTGCTTGACCGCCTGGAACGAACCGACCGGTCGGCCGAACTGTCGGCGCTGCCGCACGTAGTCCACCGTCGTGTCCAGACACCACTGCGCCACTCCGACCTGCTCGGAGGCGAGCAGCGCCGCACCCGCGGTCAGCGCCGCCCGCACCGCCGTGGCGGCCACCTCGCCCGCCGCGACCCGGCGGGCGGGCGCGGCGGTGAACTCGATGTCGGCAAGCGGCCGGGTGGCGTCCAGCGACACCACGGGAGTCGTCCGCACCGCCGGATCCGCGGCGTCCACCGCGTACAGCCCGTCGCCGGTCGGGACCAGCAGCAGGCCACGCGGTGCGGTGTCGGCGACGCCGGCCACCCGGCCGGACAACGTCGGCCCGGGGCCGGCGGTGACCGCGCCGGGAGCCGCGTCGGGCGCGGTGGCGAGACCGACGGCCAGCGCCACGTCGCGTTCGGCGGCCGCGAGCTGGCGCAGCAGCGTGGACTCGCCGCAGGCGAGCAGCGCCCGGGTGGCCACGACGGTGCCCAGGAAAGGCACCGGCGCGACCGCGCGGCCCAGTTCCTCCAGCACCACCGCGACCTCGCGGAACCCGGCTCCGGCGCCACCGTGCTCGGCCGGCACCACCAGGCCGGTCACCCCGGTCTGGTCGACCAGCCGACGCCACAGCGCCGCGTCGTACGGCGCATCGGCGTCGACGGCGGCGAGGACGCGCTGCCACGGTGCGTGCGTGGCCAGCAGGGCGCGGACGCTGCCGCGCAGCGCCTCCTCGTCGGAGTCGTAGAGCAGGTCGGTCATCGGTCCACCCGGGGCTCGGCGGGCAGGCCGAGCACCCGCTCGGCGATGATGGTGCGCAGGATCTCCGACGTGCCGCCCTCGATGGAGTTACCCCGGGCGCGCAGGTATCGATAGGTGGCGGTGCGGCCGAGCAGGTCCGGGGCCACCGGCCGACGCATCGTCCAGTCGTCGTGCCGCAGCCCCTCCGCGCCGCGCAACTCGACCTCCAGGCCGCTGATCCGCTGGCTCAGCTCGGCGAAGGAGAGCTTCACCGCCGAACCCTCGGGGCCGGGTTGGCCAGCGGCGACCAGTTGACGCAGACGCAGCGCGGCCAGCCGGGCGGCCTCGGCGCGGACCCACGCGCGCAGGACCTCCTCGTGCAGGCCACCGGTGCGCAGGTCCGGTCGCTCCCGCCACAGCCGGGCCAGCACCCCGACCATCCCACCCTCCCGGGGCAGCGGCCGGCCGCCGATGGCGACGCGTTCGTTCATCAGGGTGGTGCGGGCGATCCGCCAACCATGCCCCACCTCGCCGATGCGGTGGGCGTCGGGTATCCGGACGCCGGTCAGGAACACCTCGTTGAACTCCGCCTCGCCGGTCGCCTGCCGCAGTGGCCGCACCTGCACCCCCGGCACCGCCATGTCACAGACGAAGTAGGTGAGGCCGTGATGCTTCGGTGCGGCCGGGTCGGTGCGGGCCAGCAGGATCGCCCAGCGCGCCTCGTGGGCCAGCGACGTCCACACCTTCTGGCCGTCGACCACCCAGCCGTCGCCGTCGGGCACCGCCCGGGTACGCAGGCTCGCCAGGTCGGAGCCGGCATCGGGCTCGCTGAACAGCTGGCACCACACCTCCTCGCCGGTCCACAGGGGTCGCAGCCAGCGCTGGCACTGGGCCTCGCTGGCGTGCCGCAGCAGGGTGGGCGCGGCCATGCCGAGCCCGATGCTGTTGCGGCGGGGCTGGTTGTCCGGCGCGCCGGCCTCGGCGAAGGCGTCGTCCACCACCGCCTGAAGATGCGGCGGTGCGCCCAGGCCACCGCGCCCGGGTGGGTGATGCACCCAGGCCAGCCCGGCGTCGAAGCGGGCGCGCAGGAAACCGGTGCGGTCACCGCTCGGATCGTGCGTCCGCAGGAACGCGGCGACCAGCCCGCGCAGCCCGTCGGCCGTGTGGTCGGACACTCGCCACCTCCAATGTTATTGCACTGCTGATGCAATATAAGGCCGCCGGTCCACGGGACGGAAGACCGGCGGCCAGACGGCCGGGGCGGACGCGACGCGACCGCCCCGGGCCGACCTCAGTGCGGGCAGGTGTCGCGGTACTCCTCGATCGCCAGGCCGCTCGGACCCGGGCAGAGGAACTGCTCGTACCGGGTGTCGTCGTCGACGAACCGCTTCAGCCAGGCCACCATCTGCTTCGCGGTGGGGGTGTTGACCGTGTTGGGGAAGAAGTGACCTTCGCCGTTGAGTTCGAGGTACGCCTTCTCCGCCGAAGCCGGAATGCTGTTGTAGAACGGCTCGGAGTGCGACGAGACCGAGGCCACGGTGTCGTACTCGCCGCCGACGATGAGCGTCGGCACCCGCAGGCCCGACCAGTTCTTGTCCAGATTCCACGGTGCCAGCGGCACGGCGGCCTGCAACGAGGGCCGGCTCGCCGCGGCCTCCAGGCTGCCGCCACCGCCCATCGAGTGTCCGGCCACGGCCAGCCGGCTGGCGTCGATCCGGCCGCGCACCGAACTGCGCTCGGTCAGGTAGTCCAGCGCGGCCAGCAACTGCCGGCCTCGACTGCTCGGCTGGTCGAACCGGGTGATGGTGTCGATGCCGATGACCACGAAGCCGTGCGAGGCGATCCGCGGGCCGAGCCAGTCCAGGCTCGACCAGGAGGCGGTGTAGCCGGGCGAGATGGCCACCGCGCCGAAGGTGCCCGCCGTGGTGGTCGTCGGGTAGTAGATGACGCCGCCGCCGAAGCCGCTGACCAGCGAGGAGACGCTCGTCGACGAGGTGGCGAAGGGGCCGCGGCTGGCCTCCAGGATGGCGTTTGTCGGCGCCGGTCCCCGCTCGTACGGGTTGGCGGCCTGGACCGGGGACGAGGCGGCGACGACGCCACCGGTGGCCACGACGGCGGCCATCGCCAGCCGGGCCAGCAGGGAGAGGGAACGGGGACGGGTGGTGGTGGTAGATCGCACGTCGGATACTCCCTTGGGTTGGAGTGGTATCGACTGCGATCAGTGTTTGGGGCGCCCCACCGGCCCCGCATCGGCAAAATCACCAGTCCCGGCGTCGTCGGTGGGGCGCACTGCCGCCACCGACGACGCCGGTGGCCTCACAGGACGGCGCAGAGGGCGCCGTTGAGCCGGAAGGCGGTAGGTGTCACGTTCGGCCCGCTGTACTCTCCGACAAAGCCGGCACTCGTGCCACCTCCGGCGGGTATCCGATGGTTGTCGTCGGTGCTGGTGGCCCGGACGGTGGTGTCGACCTGCTCCCAGTTCGCGCTCCAACCGCTGCCCACCCGCTGCCACGTCGTCGGCCAGGTCCAGGTCAGCGTCCAGCCGTCGATGTCGGTGTCGGCGTTGTTGACGATGTCGACGTTCGCCACGTAGCCGTTGCCCCAGTCCGTGGTGCGGGTGAAGCGGACGCCGCAGCTGCTGGTGGCCGGGCCGCCGGTGGTGAAGGTCAGCGGCGGCGACGCCCACGAGACCCGGCCCGCGGTGTCCCGGGTCAGCACGTTGACCGTGTACCTGCGCCCGGGGACGAGGTTGGCCACGGTCAGCGAGGTCCCCGAGGTCTCGCCGAGCTGCTCACTGACCGCGCCGTACTGCCGGTGCACCTCGTACTTGGCGATCGGGCTCGCGCCCCGGGTCGCCGCCGGCCAGGAGATCGTCGCGGTCCGGTCGGTGACCTCGGTGGCCGTGGGCTGCCCCGGTGCACCGGGGTGCCCGGTGGCCGGAGCGGTCGACTCCACCACGAGCGTGGTCAGCGAGTACGGCGGCAGGGTGCGACTGGTCGCGCTGCCCGACCGGCTGGTGGTGATGGCGGTGGCGCCGTTGGTGTGGGTGTGGACCGTCGGCTCCCCACTCGACGGGGCGAAGCCGGCGTAGTCGATGGTCACCTCGTGGGCGTTGTCCGGATCCCGGTTCACCAGCAGCACCGCGACCTCGCCGTTGGCCCGGCGTACCGCGTGCGCGGCGACCATCGGCTCGTCGCTGGCCGCCCGGATGAACTGATCGCCGGTGCGGGCGAAGCGGCTCATCATGGACAGCCCGTGGTACGCGGCGAAGGGGGTGTTCAACGGCGGCTCGCAGACCGATCCGTCCGAGGTGCAGGTGCCGCTGGAGAGCATGCCGAAGTCTCCGTAGTCGGTCTGCCCGGCCACTGTCGACACCTGCCCGATGCCGTTGCGCACGTTCCACCAGTGGACGGTGAACACACCGTTGGCCAACAGCCCGCTGTACGCGTCGGCGAGGAACAGCGCGGCCGGCTGGCTGGTCATGCCCTGGGAGGTGACGTTCACCTCGGTGAGGCTGATGCCGATGCGACCGGCGTCCGGGCCGGCGTACCTGGTGATCTGCTCCCGGAGCAGGTGGACGGCGTCGGTGATGTGGCTGGTCCGGGGCAGCGATTCGGCGGCGCTGCCACCCGGGTACCAGTGCACGTCGACGAAGTCGATCTTCTGGCCGGCGATGTCCAGCACGGTCTGGTTCCACGGGCCCGGATCGTCACCCGCGGTCAGCCCGTCGGGCCAGTTCGCCGGCATGGTGAGCACCGCGCCGACCTTGATGCTCGGGTCCACGGCCTTCATCGCGTCCGCGTACTCGACCACCAGGTTCGCGTAGTAGGTGGCGCTCTTGTCGGGGTGGTGGTCGGCCTCCCACGCCGATCCGTAGTGCCCGTTGCCGTAGTTCTCGTTGCCGACCGTCCAGTACCGGGCGTCGTAGCCCTTGGTCACATTGGCGTACCGGACCCACTCGGCCGCTTCCTCCGGGGTGCCGGTGCCGTAGTTCGCGATGATCATCGGCTGGGCGCCAGCCCGCCGCACACCGGCCATGAAGGTGTCGAAGTCGGTGCCGGGGGCGACGTAGCCGCCGGGCGCGGTGTGGTCCTCCCAGTGGTAGATGTCGGCGTAGGAGCCGCCGGGATAGCGCATCATCTGCACACCGGCCGCCCGCAGCAGGTCCGACGTCTCGGTGGTGCCCAGCTGCGAGTCCCAGATGGCGTGGTTGACGCCGAGCGCGGTGTCGGGCACGGTGGCCAGCCCGGCCCGGGCATTCACGGTGACCGTCGCCGACGTGCTCGCCGCCACGGCGTTCGGTTGGTCGATCCCGACCAGTGCGGCCGCGGCGAGCAGCAGGCCGACCGCGAAGAGGGAGTGCGCGCGTCGGACGGATGGTCGAGGTGGGGCCAGGTGGCGAACCCCGTGCCGGTCCGAGAGTTTCATGATCTTCCTTCGTTGGTCACGCGGAGATCCACCGGCCCCGAGCCCGACGTGCCGGACTCGGGGCCGGTGGATCGGAGACGAATCCGTCTTCGGCCGTCGTCCCCCGGAACCGTGGCGGTCCCGGTTGCCCATCGGGCGACGGTCACTCACACGCGCGACAACGCATCGGCGTCCAAGAATCCCACAGCAATCGGTCTGGCTCAACGCCCGGTTCACTGCTCGGAACTAATAGTAAGGTTTATGAACAGTCGGTGTTACCATCACAGCCGTCGATGACCGTTCCGGCTTTCGACGTACCGCTCCCCCTGGAAAGGAGTGATCGCATGTCGAGATTGCGCGCCCTGGCCGCGCTCGCGGCACTGACGCTCACCGGCGCGCTGCTGGCGGTCATCCCGTCGACCGCCGCCTCCGCCGCAGCCTGCGCCACCCCGTGGCAGTCCGCCGCGGTCTACACCTCAGGCATGCAGGTCTCCCACAACGGCCGCAACTACCAGGCGAAGTGGTGGACGCAGAGCGAGGCCCCGCCCGGCACCACCGGAGTCTGGCAGGACCTCGGCGCCTGCGGCGGCAGCACCCCGCCACCCCCGGGCGGCACCTGCAACCATCCGAACTGGATCGCCGGCACCTGGTACCCGGCCGGCAGCATCGTGCGGTACACCAACGGCCAGTACTACATCGCCGAGCACGACAATCCCGGCTACGACCCGATCATCAGCACCTGGTACTGGAACCCGTACACCTGCTCGGGCACGCCGCCCACCAGCAGCCCGCCGCCGACCAACCCGGGTGGCTTCGTGGTCAGCGAGGCCCAGTTCCGTCAGATGTTCCCGAACCGGAACTCCTTCTACACGTACTCCGGGCTGATCAACGCGCTGAGCGCCTACCCGGCGTTCGCGCGCACCGGTAGTGCCACCGTGCAGCGGCAGGAGGCGGCGGCCTTCCTGGCGAACGTCTACCACGAGACCGGCGGCCTGGTGCACATCGTGGAGCAGAACACCGCCAACTACCCGCACTACTGCGACAGCGGCCAGCCGTACGGCTGCCCGGCCGGCCAGGCCGCCTACTACGGGCGGGGGCCGATCCAACTGAGCTGGAACTTCAACTACAACGCGGCCGGCGCCGCCCTCGGACTGCCGCTGCTGACCAACCCGTGGCTGGTGCAGAACGACGCCGCCGTGGCCTGGAAGACCGCCATCTGGTACTGGATGACGCAGCACGGGCCCGGCACGATGACCGCGCACACCGCGATGGTCACCGGGGCCGGCTTCGGGCAGACCATCCGCAGCATCAACGGCTCGATCGAGTGCAACGGCGGCAACCCCGCCCAGGTGCAGAGTCGGGTCACCCGGTACCAGCAGTTCGTGGGCATCCTCGGGGTGCCCGCCGGAGCGAACCTCTACTGCTGATCCCCGGCTCCGGCGTCGCCGACCACCGCGGCGGCGCCGGACCGGTCAGCCCACCTTCGGGGTGGCCCGGTCGATGATCGCGGCGAAGTCGACGCCGGCCGGCAACGTGCCGTAGGCATGCCCCCGGTCGCCGCCGAGCCGGGACGCGCAGAAGGCGTCGGCGACCGCCGGGTGGCCGTGACGCACCAACAGCGCCCCCTGCAACACCAGCGCCAGCTGTTCGACCACCCGGCGGGCACGTACCTCCAGATCGGCCGGATCGGCCAGGGCCGCCCGCACCTGGCGGACCGCGGCGTCGAGCCGGGCGTCGGCGCCCGCGGCGGCGTCCACCTCCGACTCGAACGCCGCCATCACCTCGGGCTGGCCGGCCAGCGCCCGCAGCACGTCCAGCGCGGCGACGTTCCCCGAGCCCTCCCAGATGGAGTTCAGCGGCGATTCGCGGAACAGCCGCGGCATCCCGGACTCCTCCACGTAGCCGTTGCCGCCCAGGCACTCCAGGGCCTCCGCGGCGTGACCGGGCCACCGCTTGCAGACCCAGTACTTGCCCACCGCGAGGGCGATCCGCTTGAACGCCGTCTCGGCCGCGTCACCACGTGCCGACCGGTCGGTCGCCCCGGCCAGGCGCATCATCAACACCGTGGCGGCCTCGGACTCCACCGCCAGGTCGGCCAGGACGTTACGCATCAGGGGCTGATCCACGAGGTACCGACCGAACGCCCGCCGGTGGGCGGCGTGATGGGTGGCGGTGACGACCCCGTGACGCATGCCGGAGGCCGCACCGATCACGCAGTCCAGCCGGGTCAGGTTCACCATGTCGATGATGGTGCGGACGCCCCGGCCCTCGTCGCCGACCCGCCAGGCCACCGCCTCGTCGTACTCCACCTCGCTGGAGGCGTTGGAGCGGTTGCCGAGCTTGTCCTTCAGCCGCATCAACCGCATCGGGTTCCGGGTGCCGTCAGGCAGCACCCGCGGGACCAGGAAGCAGGTGAGCCCGCCCGGCGCCTGGGCGAGGGTGAGGAAGAGGTCGCACATCGGCGCCGAGGTGAACCACTTGTGCCCGACCAGCCGGTAGCTGCCGTCGGGCGTCGGGCGGGCCGTGGTGGCGTTCGCCCGCACGTCCGACCCGCCCTGCTTCTCGGTCATCGACATGCCCGCGAGCAGCCCTTGCTTGCCCTGCGGTGCCCGCAGCCCGAAGTCGTAACTGCGGGCGGTGAGCAGCGGTTCGTAGCGAGCGGCCAGGTCGGGGGCGTGCCGCAACGCGGGCACCGCCGCGTACGTCATCGAGATCGGGCAACCGTGGCCGGCGTCGGGTCGCCAAACGTGGAACTTCGCGGCCCGGGCGACATGCGCGCCGGGTTGCTCGTCGGCCCAGGGAGCGGCGTGCAGGCCGTGCGCCACGGCGGTACGCATCAACTCGTGCCAGGAGGGGTGGAACTCCACCTCGTCGACCCGGTGTCCGTACCGGTCGTGGGTACGCAGCACCGGCGGATGTTCGTTGGCCAGCCGGCCGTGCTCGACCGCTTGTTCGGTGCCGGCCAACCGGCCGAGTTCGTGCACCTCGGCCGCGGCCCAGTCGGCCCCCTCCCGGGCCAGCGCGTCGAGCAGCGCGGGCTCGTCCGCCGTGTCGTGGCCGACCAGCGGCGGCACCTGATTGAACACCTCGTGTGTGCTCACGACGGGACTCCCAACGCGCGGTGGATGAAGGCGATCAGGCCGCCGACGGTGTCCGGGCCGGCGACACCGGCGGCCAACGGGCCCACCATCGCCTCAGCCAGCGCGCCGACCACGGCGGTGGAGGTCAGCTCGGGATTCTGCGCCGGCAGTTCACCGCTGGCCACCCCGTCGGCGATGTAGCCGGCCAGCAGCGCCGCGTGGGCCCGCCGGAATACCAGCCGCTGCGCCTCCACCGCAGGATCGACCGGCTCGGCGAGCAGCGCGTACGCCAGCCGTGGCGACCGTAGGGCCCGGCCGGCGAAGGTTTCGATGACCGCGCGGACCCGCGCTCCGGCCGTGCTCTCGGCCGCGGCGGCCCGGATGACGGCGTCGATCTCGCGCTGGCTGGCGGAGCGGAACACCTCGGCGAAGAGGTCGGCCTTGGCGGGAAAGTGACGGTACACGCTGCCGGTCGCCACCCCGGCCCGCGCGGCGACGGCCGCGACCGAGCAGCCGGCATAGCCGTGTTCGGCCAGGATGCCGATCGCGGCGGCCACGATGCGCTCCCGCGAGGCGGTCAGCCGCGCCTTCACCCGCTCCGTGCTCCGGTACGCCACCAAAGGATTGGACCATCATTCATTTCTTGCCGGCAAGCACCCGCCCGGCGACCGGCACCGCCGCCCGGCACGGCCCGCGCCGGGTGCGTCTCAGGGCAG
Organism: Micromonospora sp. C51; assembly: GCF_018070435.1. NCBI lineage: Bacteria > Bacillati > Actinomycetota > Actinomycetes > Micromonosporales > Micromonosporaceae > Micromonospora > Micromonospora sp. C51. Next base: position 91,485 of record NZ_JAGPXQ010000007.1, read on the forward strand.
CGGCTTGGCGAACCAGTGGTGGGCGTACGGGTTGTCGTTGTAGCGCGGGATCTCCTGGTAACCCTCGGCGCGGTAGAGCCGCATCGCCTCGGTGAGAGTGCGGTTGGTGTCGAGGCGGATGCTGGCCGCGCCGGCCGCCACGGCGTGCCGCTCCAACTCGCCCAGCAGGCGACGCCCGACGCCGAGCCCGCGCACCGAGGCCGACACCCAGAGGCGCTTGATCTCGGCGGGCTCGCCCGGGGACAGCCGCAGCCCACCACAGCCCACCGCCTCGGTCGAGAGGGTGGCGACCAGGAAAAGACCGGCCGGAGGCACGTATTCCTGCTCGTCGGTGCCGCCCTGACCCATTTCGAAACCGGAGTCGAACCGGGCGGCGAGTTCCCGTGCGTACGCCCGCAGGCAGGCGCGGGCACGCGGCTCACCGGGATGGCAGGGTTCGATGGTCACCAGCGACGCCATCAACAGGCGCTCGACCTCGGCCATGGCGCAGGTGAGCTGGGCGCGTTGGCCGGCGGTGAGCGGCGCGAGGACCGACCAGGCCAGCTCGTCGGACCTACCGTCCAGCAGGTGCCACTCGGCGCGGCCGGCGTCGGTGAGGCGGACGGTCCGCACCCGACCGTCTCCCCCAGCGGGTCCCACCACGACGAGGCCCGCGCCCTCCAACGTCCGCAGCAGCCGGCTGAGGTAGCCGGCGTCGAGATCCAGCCGGGTCCGCAGGGCCGCGACCTCGGCACCGTCGGGGCCGATCTCCCAGAGCAGCCGCGATTGCGCCAGGGGCCGATCCCGGGCGAGATAGCCGTCGTCAAGCGCGCCGACACGCTGGGTCACCGTGCGGTTGAAGCGCCGCACCACGTCCACAAGTGCACGATCCACGATTGCTGACTTTAGTCAGAGATTTGGTTGACGAACAGTCGCCGGGGCCGATGAGCGGCGCAGGGCCGGCGCGGCCAGGGCCGCCAGCCCGGTCACGGCGAGTACGCCCGCGCAGCCGAGCAGCACCGCCGGGACGTCCACGATCTCGACGACGAGGCCGAACGCGTTGGCCGTCACCAGCAACGGCAGGCTCTGCGCCAACACCAGCACGGACTGCACCCGAGCCAGGTGGGTGAGCGGCGTGGCGGCCAGGACCAGTGGAGCGACGTGCGTGGCGAAGCAGCCGCTGCCGACACCGACGAGCACACCGGCCAGGACGGCCGGCAGCGGAGCGCGGGCGACCGCGAGCGCGACCACGCCAGCGGCGGCGACCAGCAGGCCGATGCCGGCCACCGCCGCGGGACGGGAGGACCCGCCGCGCAGCAGGACCCCCACCGCGACGGCGGCGGTGCCCAGTGCCATCGCCGCGACGACCGCGCCGGTGGCCGACGCCGACCAGTCGCGCTGCCGGGCCAGCAGGGGCACCAGCAGCGTGCCGACCGGCAGGAGGAACCCGGCCGCGACGCCGGTCACCAGCAGCGCCACCCGCAGCACCGGCACCGACCAGGCAAGGCGCAGCCCGTCCAACGCGGCCGACATCGTCGACCGCCCGCGAGCCACCCCGGCGTCCAGCGACGGTACGTGGCCCTGCCCGGTGTTCGGCGGTCGCTCGGCGGCGGGCCGGACGACCAGCAGGACCGCGAGCATCGCCAGGAAGGTGGCGGTGTTGGCCAGAGCTGCCCCGGCGAGCCCGGCCATCCCGAGCAGCACGCCACCCAGCGGCGGGCCGGTGAACATCGCGAACTGCCCGACGAGTTGCCGGGCCGACATCGCGCGGGCCAGCACCTCCGGCGGTACCAGCCGCCGTGGCATCGAGCCCGAACTCGGCAGCTGAAAGGCGTCCACGGTGCCGATCGCCAGCGCGGCGACCAGCAGCGGCAGCCGCAGGTCGAGCGGCGACCACGTGACGGCGGCCAACGCCACGGTGACCGCCACCATCGCCGCATTCGAGGCGAGCAGGACGAGCCAGGCACCGAACCGGTCGGCCACCGCACCGCCCACCAACAGCAGCAGCACCCGGGGCAGCACGATCGCGGTCGGCACCAGGGCCGCGATCCGAGCCCCCTGCCCGGCCGCCGACCAGGCCATCGCGAACGCCATCGCCTGTACGCCGACCAGACTCAGCGCGCTACCGCCCAACCACACCCGGTACGCACCTGGCATCGTCGCCCGGCCACCACCTGCCACCACCAGCACCCCTGCCATCGCCGATCGCCCGACCGGTCTCGGTGAGGACGCCGGCCGGCTGCCCTCGGCACCCTCCGGCCTCGACCGGGTCGAGGGTCAATCCCGGTCACCCCCGCAGCCCCGTCATCAGCGTCTTGCGGTCGCCATATAGAGCCGCGTATGTTAGCGATAACATTGATGGGCTTGGCGCAGCCGCCACCGCAGCAAGACGTGCCGGGTCCGATCGTTGCGCGCCGCGCGCCGCGCATCGACGTCATCGCACCACTCCTCGCCGCCCGGTCGGCCACCACTCCCGCCGGGTCGGGCGGCGCTCCCCCATGCCACCACGGAGGTCGTGATGCCCTACCCGTCCCTCAACCGTCGACACGTGCTCCGGGCCGCCGGCGCGGCCGCCGTCGCCGCCGCCGTCGGCCCCGCACTGGCCAACGGCACCGCCAGTGCGGGGCTTCCCCCGGCGCGTCCCGACCTCGGCGTCTCCGCGTACGCCTTCGAGCCGGGCCAGGTGCGGTTGACCGCCAGCCGCTGGCTGGACAACCAGAACCGCACGGTCAACTACCTGCGCTTCGTCGACGTCAACCGGCTGCTCTACAACTTCCGCGCCAACCACCGGCTGTCCACCGCCGGTGCGGCGGCCCTGGGCGGCTGGGAGGCCCCCAACTTCCCGTTCCGCACCCACTCGCAGGGGCACTTCCTGAGCGCCTGGTCGTACCTGTGGGCCGTGCTCGGCGACACCACCTGCCGGGACAAGGCCAACTACATGGTGGCCGAGTTGGCCAAGTGCCAGGCCAACAACGGCGCCGCGGGCTTCAACACCGGCTACCTGAGCGGCTTTCCCGAGTCCGACTTCACCGCCGTGGAGAACCGCACGCTCAACAACGGCAACGTGCCGTACTACGCCATCCACAAGACCCTGGCCGGGCTGCTCGACGTGTGGCGGTACATCGGCAACAACCAGGCCCGCGACGTCCTACTGGCGTTCGCCGGCTGGGTGGATTGGCGCACCAGCCGACTGAGCTCGGCGCAGATGCAGGCGATGCTGGGCACCGAGTTCGGCGGGATGAATGCCGTGCTGACCGATCTGTACCAGCAGACCGGTGACGCCCGCTGGCTGACTGCCGCCCAGCGGTTCGACCACAACGCCGTGTTCAACCCCCTGGCGGCCAACTCCGACCAGCTCAACGGGCTGCACGCCAACACCCAGGTACCGAAGTGGATCGGCGCGGCCCGCGAGTTCAAGGCCACCGGCACCACCCGGTACCGGGACATCGCCAGCAACGCGTGGAACATGACGGTCAACGCCCACACCTATGTGATCGGCGGCAACAGCCAGGCCGAACACTTCCGGGCGCCGAACGCCATCGCCGGTTACCTGCGCAACGACACCTGCGAGGCGTGCAACACGTACAACATGCTCAAGCTGACCCGGGAGCTGTGGCTGCTGGACCCGAACCGGGTCGCGTACTTCGACTTCTACGAGCGGGCACTGCTCAACCACCTGATCGGAGCGCAGAATCCGGCCGACAACCACGGCCACATCACGTACTTCACCCCGCTGAATCCCGGCGGGCGGCGAGGCGTCGGACCGGCGTGGGGCGGCGGCACCTGGAGCACCGACTACAACTCCTTCTGGTGCTGCCAGGGCTCGCAACTGGAAACCAACACCACGCTGATGAACTCGATCTACTTCCACAACGACACCACGCTCACGGTGAACCTGTTCCTGCCCTCGGTGCTGACCTGGTCGCAGCGCGGCATCACGGTCACCCAGAGCACCACCTACCCGGTCAGCGACACCACGACCCTCACCGTGACCGGCGACGTCGGCGGGTCGTGGACGATGCGGATCCGCATCCCGGCCTGGACGCAGGGCGCGACGGTCAGCGTCAACGGCGCCGCGCAGGACATCACCACCACACCGGGCACGTACGCCACCCTCACCCGATCCTGGACCTCGGGCGACACGGTGACCGTACGGCTACCGATGCGCGTGATCGTGCAGCCGGCCAACGACGATCCGAACGTGGTGGCACTGACCTACGGGCCCGCGGTGCTCTCCGGCAACTACGGCAACACCGCGCTCTCCGCCCTGCCCGCCCTGGCCACCACCTCGGTCAACCGGACCAGCACCTCGGCGTTGGCCTTCACCGCCACCGCCAACGGCGCCACGGTCAACCTGGGCCCGTTCTACGACGCGCACGGGCACAACTACACCGTCTACTGGAACGCCAACGGCCAGTCCCCGGGCACCGGGACGGCGACGTTCCGGCTCGCCAACGCCGCCAGCGGCCTGGTGCTCGGTATCGAGAACATGTCCACCGCCGACGGGGCGCCGGCGTTGCAGTGGGGCGACAACGGCACCGCCGACCATGACTGGCAGCTGGTCGTCGACGGCAACGCGGTGAAGTTCCGCAACGCCAACAGCGCCAAGGTGCTCGGGGTGCAGAACATGTCGAGCGCCGACAACGCCCAGGTCCTGCAATGGTCCGACACCGGCACGGCCGACCACCGGTGGACGATCGTGGACGTCGGCGACGGGTCACACAAGATCCGTAACGGGCACACCGGCAAGCTGCTCGCCACCCTCAACGGGTCCACCGCGCAGGGCGCCCGGGTCGTCCAGGATCCGGACAACGGCACGCCGGACAACCAGTGGCGGTTCGTGCCCAACGGTGCCCGCCGGATCCAGAACCTGGCCACCGGTCTCGTGCTGGGCGTGCAGAACATGTCCACCGCTGACGGCGGCCTGGTGATCCAGTGGGGCGACACCGGCACCGCCGACCACCTCTGGACCGCGATCGTGGACAGTGGCGGCTACCTGCGGCTGCGCAACTCCCACAGCGGCAAGGTCCTCGGCGTGGAGAACGGCAGCAGCGGCAACGGCGCCCGGGTGGTGCAGTGGGCCGACAACGGGGCGGCCAGCAACCGGTGGCGGTTGCGGTACGCCGCGAACGGCTACTTCCGGATCCAGTCCGCAAACGGCGGGCGGGTCCTCGGCGTCACCGGCGCCTCGTCCAGCCAGGGCACCCAGATCGTGATCTGGGACGACAACGGCGCGGGCGACCACCGCTGGCGTTTCATCTGAGCCTGACAGCTGTCACCAAGGCCGCCGGACGCGATCTACCACGGGTCGTCTCCGGCGGCCTCGGCCGTCGCTCCGAACCGCCATCACATCCACCGTCATCGCTTGAGCATGTTATCGATAACATGCTAGCTTCGGGGCAGGGAGCCACGGGCACGCTCCCGTTCAGGTCACCGGCCACCGGGCCGAGGCGGCCACCCGGCCGACCCCCGCCTGGCGGCCTGTCCGGGCCGGCATCCGCGAGACGCCGCGCGCCGTCATTCCGCGCGGAAGGGCACGCCTCGACGGCACCGATCGTCGCGTCACCTCGAAACGGCCGCTATCATCGGCGACCGCCACATCCCGACCAACCGCGCAACCCGTGCGATCCGCGCTCGGGTCGCCTCGCCATGCCCGGATCCACACCTCCGCGCCGGAAGGCGGCCGTCGCAGGCGGATCCGCGGTGGCATCCCGAACCACCACCACCATCGAAAGGGCACGTCGATGAAACCCAGAACCACCGGAGGCAGGGTCGTGGGCATCCGACCGCGTACCGTGCTGATGTCCGTCGCGGCCGGTGCCGCGCTACTCGTCTCCACCGCGCTTGTCGCGCCATCCGCGCACGCCGCCGCCAGCACCCTCGGCGCGGCGGCGGCGCAGAGCGGTCGCTACTTCGGCGCCGCCACCAACTCGTTCCAGCTCTCCAACTCCGCCTACGCCACGATCCTCAATCGTGAGTTCAACTCGATCGTGGCCGAGAACGAGATGAAGTGGTACGCCAACGAGCCCCAGCAGAACTCCTTCAGCTTCAGCGCGGGTGACCGGCTCGTCGCGCACGCCCGGGCCAATGGGATGTCCGTCCGTGGCCACACCCTGCTCTGGCACGCGCAACAGCCCGGCTGGGCGCAGAACCTGTCCGGCACCGCGCTGCGTAACGCGGCGATCAACCACGTCACGCGGGTAGCCACCCACTACCGGGGGCAGATCCACTCCTGGGACGTGGTGAACGAGGCGTTCGCCGACGGCGGCAGCGGTGCCCGGCGCGACTCGAACCTGCAACGCACCGGCAACGACTGGATCGAGGCCGCCTTCCGGGCCGCCCGCGCGGCCGACCCCGGCGCCAAGCTCTGCTACAACGACTACAACACCGACGGCATCAACGCGAAGTCGACAGGCATCTACAACATGGTGCGCGACTTCAAGCAACGCGGCGTCCCCATCGACTGCGTCGGCTTCCAGTCCCACCTCGGCACCACCCTCGCCAGCGACTACCAGGCCAACCTGCAACGCTTCGCCGACCTCGGCGTCGACGTGCAGATCACCGAGCTGGACGTCGCCCAGGGCGCCAACCAGGCGAGCATCTACGAGCGGGTGACCCGGGCCTGTCTGGCCGTGACGCGCTGCACCGGGATCACGGTCTGGGGTGTCTGGGACGCCGCCTCCTGGCGAGACGACAACCCGCTGCTGTTCGACGGCAACGGGAACAAGAAGCCCGCGTACACCTCGGTGCTCAACGCGCTGAACAGCGTCAGCGGGCCGAACCCGACCACCGCGCCGCCGACCACCACCGCACCCCCGCCGGGCGGCGGCGCCTGCTCGGCCTCGGTGTCGCTGAACTCCTGGAACGGCGGCTTCGTGGCCACCGTACGGGTCACCGCCGGCGGCGCCGCGATCCGGGGCTGGACCGTGCGGATCACGCTGCCCGGCGGCGCAGCGGTCACCGGCACCTGGAACGCACAGGCCAACGGCAGCACCGGGACGGTGAGCTTCGGCAACGTCAGCTACAACGGTCAGGTCGGCGCGGGCGGTAGCACCGAGTTCGGCTTCCAGGGCACCGGCGTCGGCCCCTCCGGCACCCCCACCTGCACCGCAGCCTGACCCACCCCCACCCGTGCCCCGGCCCGGGTAGGAATCGCGGTTGATCAAGAAGTTTTGGTCGCGTCCAGCGCGAAGGCCGACCAAAACTTCTTGATCAACCCATCGGAGGGTTAAGGGGGGTGGGCGGGGGGTGGGGTCAGCGGCGGGGTGGGGGGGCTACGCTTCGGCGGGCGACCAGGGTCGGGGCGATGGTCCGGCGCAGGGCACCACCGCTCACCGACTCGATCTGGGTGAGCAGCATCTCCAGGCTCGCCCGGGCCACCGCGCCGAAATCCGGTCGCACGGTGGTCAGCGGCGGAATGAAGTAGGCGGCCTCCGGCACGTCGTCGAAGCCGACCACGCTGATGTCGTCCGGCACCCGCCGGCCGTGCTCGTGCAGGGCGCGCAGCACCCCGAGGGCCAGGTGGTCGTTGGCGGTGAAGACCGCGGTGACGTCAGGCATCCGGGCCAGCATCTGCCCGCACCGGTAGCCGGCCGCCGCAGACCAGTCCGCTGGCACCAGTGGCGGGATCTCCGCGCCGGCCGAGGTCAGCGCCGCCCGCCAGCCCTCGATCCGGCCGGCGCTGTCGAACCAGTCCGACGGACCGGAGACGTGCCAGACCGTACGATGGCCGGCGTCGAGCAGGTGCTGGGTGGCGGCCCGGGCACCGGCCGCCTGATCCACCGTCACCAGCGGCATCGGTCGATGCGGATCCCCGTCAACGGTCACCAGCGGCACGTCCTTCGGCAGGCGCTCCAACGCCTCGCCGGCCGACTCCACCGGCGCGATCACCACGATGCCGGCGACCCGGTGCGCCAGATGCCGCTCCACCACCGCCGAGATCGACCGATGATCGAGGTCACGCACGCTGCCCACACTTACCGCGAAACCGGACTCGGCGGCCGTCTGCTCCAGCGCGGCCAACAGCGAGGCCGGACCGTAGAGAGTGGTGTTCTGCGCGACCACCCCGATCACCTGCGAACGGCCGGTGACCAGCGCGCGGGCCGCCCGGTTCGGCCGGTAGCCGAGTTCGGCGATGGCCGCCTGGACGCGCAGTCGGGTCTGCTCGCGTACGTTCGGGTGCCCGTTGAGCACCCGCGAGACCGTCTGATGGGAAACACCGGCGAGGCGGGCCACGTCCGTCATCGCAGGATCGCGTACGGCCATCTCACACTCCCCGCAATCCAGTCGCTCGCCGCAGCCCGTCGGCGATGACTGGCACGGCTCAGGTACAAAGATCCCCTCGCGCGGTGCCCACGCCGGCCCGTGCCGTCCGGGTGGAGAGCGCTAGATCACGCACAGTCTAGCGCCAGTAGCCGCCCCGGTGGCCGCCGGGCCGTCCGCGTACGCCACACAGCATCCTTCATCGCTGTCTGTTAGCGGTCACACCCGGATTCCACTCCGTTCGGTTCGACGCAGATCTGTTGCTCCGCGAGGCTGTGTGGGCAAGCAACAGACAATTTACAGGCATTGATGATAGCGATAACATTCCTGTCATCGGAACGGTGCCTGCCGACACGGCGCGGCGGGAAGCGTGCGGGCCCGGAAAAGCGTGACGACCGGCGACATCCGGGCTTGCACATCGGCGTCCCGGACTACTGCACGCGTACCTGGGCGGCGTGCGCAGGATCCGCCCGCAGAGTTCCACCCGGGCCGCGCCCCGCCGAACGCCGCGATGCCGGCGACCGGACCGACCACCACACCGACGCAAGGAGGATTCGACGTGCGTAGCGCAAGAAGGTGGCTGACCGCCGCCCTCGGCATCCTGGCGGTGACGCTCACCGCGAGCTTCGCCGACGGGGTCATCTCCCCCAAGCCGGCGCAGGCGCTGAACAACGGCGTCGCCCGTACCCCGCCGATGGGCTGGAACACCTGGAACACGTTCGGCTGCAACATCAGCGAGACCCTGATCCGCCAGATGGCCGACGCCATCGTCAATCACGGGCTGCGCGACCTCGGATACAAGTACGTCGTCGTCGACGACTGCTGGTTCGATCCGAACCGGGACGCGCAGGGCAACCTCCAGGCCCATCCGCAGCGGTTCCCCAGCGGCATGAAGGCCCTCGGCGACTACCTGCACTCCCGCGGGCTGCTGTTCGGCATCTACCAGGGGCCGCTGGACCAGACCTGCGCCCAGTACTTCGACTCCTTCCCCGGCTCCACGGGCAGCCTCGGACACGAGTACCAGGACGCCCGGCAGTTCGCCGCCTGGGGCGTGGACTACCTGAAGTACGACTGGTGCTCCCCCACCGGCACCATCAACGACCAGGTGGCGCGGTTCAGCATCATGCGCGACGCGCTGGCGGCCACCGGCCGGCCGATCGTCTACAGCATCAACTCGAACAGCATCCACGAGAAGACCGGGCCGCAACGCAACTGGAGCGACGTGGCGAATCTCTGGCGGACCACCGAGGACATCACCAACACCTGGGACAGCGGCCAGACCAACGGCTACCCGATGGGCATCCAGAACATCGTCAACGTGAACGTGCCACTCGCCGGCTACGCCGCACCGGGCGGATTCAACGACCCGGACATGTTGGAGGTCGGCAACGGCGGCATGAACGACACCGAGATGCGCAGCCACTTCGCGCTGTGGTCGATGATGGCCGCGCCGCTGATGATGGGCAACGACCTGCGCTCGGCCAGCGCCGCGACGCTCGACATCCTGCGTAACCAGCACCTGATCGCGATCAACCAGGACACCTTGGGGCTCCAGGCCGTGCAGGTCTCGCACGACGGCACCCGGCGGGTGCTGGCCAAGCGGCTGGCCAACGGTGACGTCGCGGTCGCGCTGTTCAACCAGGGCAACTCCACCACGACGATCTCCACCACGGCGGCGGCGATCGGCAAGACCGGCAGCTCGTTCACGTTGCAGAACGCGTGGACCGGTGGCACCTCCACGACCACCGGGACCATCTCCGCGAGCGTGCCGGCGCACGGCACGGTGGTGTACCGGGTCAGCGGCGGCGGCACCACCAACCCGCCGGTGCCGAGCACCTTCCGGCTGCGCAGCGAGTCGGCCGGACGCTGCCTCGATCTCGACAACTCGAACACGGCCAACGGCACCGGCACCCTGATCTGGGACTGCCACAGCAACCCCAACCAGCAGATCACCCAGGACGGCCAGACGTTGCGGATCCTCGGCAAGTGCCTGGACGTCCCGACGAACGCGACAAACGGCACCCGGGTGCAGGTCTGGGACTGCAACGGCGGCACCAACCAGCAGTGGACGTTCAACGGCAACGGCACGGTGAGCAACGGCCGCTTCCCGTCACTGTGTCTGGACGTCAACAACGCCGGTACGGCCAACGGGACCGCGGTGATCCTCTGGTCCTGCCACGGCAACGCCAACCAGCGGTGGAGCCGGGCATGAGCACCACGGCGCTCCGCCGCGTCGTCGCCGTGCTCGTGAGCATGACCTGCGCGATCGCCCTGCTACCCGGCGCGGCGCGGGCCGACAACCCGATCGTCCAGCACATCTACACCGCCGACCCGGCACCGATGCTGCACGACGGTCGGGTCTACCTCTACACCGGCCACGACGAGGACGGCTCCACCTACTTCACCATGCGCGACTGGCGGGTCTTCTCCTCGGCCGACATGGTGAACTGGACCGACCACGGCACGCCGATGAGTCTGGCCACGTTCGCCTGGGCGGACGCCAACGCGTGGGCCGGGCACGTCATCGCCCGTAACGGGAAGTTCTACTGGTACGTGCCGGTCCGACAACGCTCGAACGGGCAGATGGTCATCGGGGTTGGGGTCGCGGACAGCCCGACCGGGCCGTTCCGGGACGCGCTCGGCCGTCCCCTCGTCGGCAACGGCGAGATCGATCCGCACGCGTTCATCGACGACGACGGTCAGGCGTACCTGTACTGGGGCAACCCGAACCTGTGGTACGTACGGCTCAACCCTGACATGATCTCGTTCTCCGGCGGCCCGACCCAGATCCCGCTCACCACGGCGGGCTTCGGCACCCGGACCGGCAACGCCAGCCGGCCCACCCTCTACGAGGAGGGGCCGTGGGTCTACAAGCGCAACGGTCTCTACTACAACGTGTTCGCGGCGGAGTGCTGCTCGGAGTTCATCGGCTACTCGACGGCACCCGGCCCGACCGGCCCGTGGACGTACCGGGGAACGGTCATGCCCCGGCAGGGCGCCAGCTTCACCAACCACCCCGGCGTGATCGACTTCGCCGGTGGGTCGTACTTCTTCTACCACAACGGTGCGCTGCCCGGCGGCGGCGGCTACACCCGGTCGGTCGCGGTGGAGAAGTTCACCTACAACTCCAACGGAACCATCCCCACCATGAACATGACCACCGCCGGGGCACCCCAGGTCGGCACGTTGAACCCGTACGTGCGACAGGAGGCCGAGACGATCGCCTGGGGATCCGGGATCGAGACCGAGCCGGCCAGCGAGGGCGGCATGAACGTCGGCTGGATCGACAACGGCGATCACATCAAGGTCAAGGGGGTTGCCTTCGGCGCCGGAGCGACCACCTTCTCCGCGCGGGTCGCCTCGGCCACCAGCGGCGGCCGTATCGAGGTACGGCTGGACAGCGCCAGCGGCCCGCTCGTGGGCACCTGCACGGTCGCCGGTACCGGCGGCTGGCAGACCTGGACGACCACCAGTTGCGGGGTGAGCGGCGCCACCGGCACACGCGATCTCTACCTGCGTTTCGTCGGCGGCAGCGGCAGCCTGTTCAACGTCAACTGGTGGCAGTTCGCCGGTGGCGGTAGCGCACCGACGGCCTACCGGATCACCAATCGCAACAGCGGACAGGTCATCGACGTCCAGCAGCCGAACCTCGACAACCTAGCGGTGATCGGTCAGTGGAGCAGCAACGGCAACGCCTGGCAGCAGTGGCGTTTCCTCGACGCCGGCAACGGCAACGTACGGCTGCAGAGCGTGCACAGCGGCAAGTGCGTCGACGTGCGCGACGTCTCCACGGCCGACGGGGCGCAGATCATCCAGTACACCTGCCACGACGGCCTGAACCAGGTCTTCACCTGGCGATCGACCGGCGACGGGTACCACCAGCTGGTCAACGTCAACAGCAACAAGTGCCTGAACGTGGCCGGCGGCTCCACCTCTCCCGGTGCCGCCCTGGAGCAGCGTACGTGCGGCTCCGCGTCGAGCATGCAGTGGTCCCGCGCCGCCTGAGCCACAGGTAGCCGAGACGGACGGGTGCCGGGTGGGAGACATCCCACCCGGCACCCGCATGTCCCCCGGCTGCCGGCGGCGGCAATCGCCGGACCGGAGGAGGGGCCTGCCGCCCGCTCGGCGGGCAGGCGACAGGCCCCGGTCCGTGGGTGACGACCCGGCATCGGTACGACGCCGGACCGTCAACCGTCACCTCATGGCGTGGCCAACTCGAAACGGCGCACCGTCACCGATCCGCCCAACGCCTGGGTGGCGTAGTTGAAGATGGCGAACCGGTAGCCCATGAAGAACGTCCAGTTGTTGTTGAGCGTCAGGGCGTTGCCCAGCGGGACGAAGTTGACCCCGTCGGTGCTGTAGGAGAAACGCGCCTGCCGACCGGAACCGGGCCGGATGTCGGCGTTGGCCCGCAGCCAGATCCGCCCACCGGAGACCGCGGCACTGGCGATCTCACTACCGGTGCTGCTGGTGTCCCAGTTGCTGTTCATGTTCAGCCCGTTGGTCATCACCACCCGGGTGGCACCGTTGTCCCGCCGTACGCCGATCCACGCCGAGACGTCCCGCAGCATGGCCAGGCCGGTGCGATCGCCGTCGCGCATCGTCGAGTAGTCGATCTCGACCGTGCCGGTCGAGGTCGGCCCCTGGATGCGGTGGGTGATCGTGTTGCGGGCCCGGTAGAGGTCGTTGGTCACGGTGGCGGTCTGCAGACGAAGCCCGTTGTTCACCGACCACCGGCTGTTGTCGGGGTTGTGGTTCCACTCGTACTGCGGACCGAGGGTGGTGCCGGTGAACGTGTCGACGCCGGTGAGCGGCTTGACCGGGCGCAGCGGCAGCGGGTTCGGGTAGTTGACCCCCCAGGCGCCGTTGACCGTCTGCACCTGCGGCCAGCCGTCCGCGGTCCAGGTGATCGGCGCGAGGGTCGGCATCCGGCCGCCCGGGTACGCGTCGGTGAACGCCATGTAGTACCAGGAACCGTTCGGCAGCTGCACCAGCCCGCCCTGGTGGGGCACCCCGCCGCCGGAGATCGGGCCCTGCATGTTGAGCAGCACCTGGCGCTGCTCGTACGGGCCGAAGGGGCCGTTCGTGGACTTGAGCACGTACTGGCCGTTGGCCGGGCGGGTCAGCCAGATGTAGTAGGCACCGTTGCGCTTGTAGAAGCGCGCGCCCTCCAGGGTGCCGATGCTCGACGGCGTCTGGTAGACCTGCTGGGCCCGGACCTGGCTGCGCCCGTCGGCGGAGAGCTGAGCCACGCTGATGGTGCCGTTGCCGTACGCCACGTACATGGTGTCGTTGTCGTCGATCAGCATCCCGGCGTCGTAGTAGCACTGCGGCAGGGTCGCGTGCCGGCTCCAGGTGCCGTCGACGGCCGTCGCGGTGTAGATGTGGGTCTGGGCGAAGTTGATGCACCCGGCCCAGTAGTAGGTCTGGTTGCTCGGCCGGTAGTTCAGCGTCGAGGCCCAGATGCCCTCCACGTACGCCTGCTGCCCGGCGGGCAGGTCGTACTTGGTGCCGAAGTCCAGACGGGGTACCGAGTGCCCGGCGAACTCCCAGTTCACCAGGTCGTACGAGCGCAGGATCGGAGCGCCGGGCGAGTAGTGCATCGTGGAGGCGGTCATGTAGTACACCTCGCCGACCCGGATGACCTCGACGTCGGCGAAGTCCTGCCAGACGACGGGGTTGGTGAAGCTGCCGCCGGGGGGCGGGTCGGTGGGGTTGCCGCCGCCGTCGACGCGGACGAGTTGCCACTGCTGGTTGGCGCCACCCCAGTCGTCGTACTGCACGATGTTGCCGCCGTCGGCGGTCGAGGCGTTCTGCACCTCCATCACCTTGTTGGAGTTGCGGTTGATCAGCCGCACGTAGCCACCTGCCGAGTCGGCCAGCCGGAACTGCTGGTTGCTCCCGTTGTGGTCGCTCCACTGCACGATCGACGCGCCGTTGGCCGTGGAGAAGTTGTAGACGTCGAGCACCTTGCCGGAATGCCGCGACTTGAGCCGGTAGTAGCCGCCACCGGAGTCGACGAACTGCCACTGCTGCCACGCGCCGTCGTTGCGCGCCCACTGGGTGATCCGCGCCCCGTCGTTGGTGGCCTGGTTGTAGACGTCGAGAGCCTTGCCGCTGTTCCGGTTGACCAGCACGTACCAGGCGTTGGTGTCCACCGTGGCCGCGGCCGCGGGCGATGGCGCCACCGCGGCGAGGGAGCCGCCCACGACCATCGCCGTCAGGATGGCCGCCGCGCGCGACAGCCAGCCGCGCCGGCCCGGCGCGGTCCGTGGGACCTCACCATTGGCAATCATGATTCTCCTTCGGGATGCGAGCAGAACGAACAGGACGGTTCCTCTGCGGCCTACGCCGTCGCTGATCCGGTGCGGCGTGTGATCGCTAACATGACCGCTCTGCCCAAGGGAGGGATCAGGTGACCACCAGCTTCAGAGCAACGTGGCGCGTCCCGGACGGCCACAGATATCGTCCGTCTTCACTACGACTGTGAGCGATAACACGGCCTTCGTCAAGACGTAACATCAACGACGCCGTACGGCTCGCAGAAGCCTGCTCGCGGTCCCCGGCCGGCGGGGTGGCGCACCGGCCGGGGACCCTGCCACCCGCGGGCGCGGGCAGCCGCTGGCGGGGCTACGCGGCCACCACGGCCGATCCGCCACGCCAGCGTCGGAGGAGGGCGGTCAGAACCCGCGGGCCAGCCGGTAGTACGCCTGGTTCCAGCGCAGCTCGTCGGCGAACCGCCGGGGATCGGTCTCGGCGTCGATGACGACGAGTTCGGTACGGCTCATCTCGGCGAGGTCGTGCAACTCCTCCACACCTACCGCCTGGGACAGCACGGTGTGGTGGGGAGCGCCGGCGGTGATCCACGCTTCGGCGGAGCCGGGCAGGTGCGGTCGCGGCCGCCAGACCGCCCGGGCGACCGGCAACCGGCGCAATGGTTGCGGCGGGGAGACCACGTCGACCTCGTTGGCCACCAGCCGGAAACGCTCGCCCATGTCCGCCAGGCCGAGCACCACCGCCGGCCCCGGCGCGGCGTCGAAGACCAGCCGGACGGGATCCTCACGACCGCCGATGCTCAGTGGATGGATCTCCACGTTCGGCACGTCACCGGCGATCGTCGGGCAGACCTCGAGCATGTGGGCACCGAGTACCAGTTCCTCGCCCGGGGTGAGGTCGTAGGTGTAGTCCTCCATGAACGAGGTGCCGCCCTCGGTGCCGACGGCCATCGCCTTGAGGGTGTGCACCAGCACCGAGGTCTTCCAGTCGCCCTCACCGCCGAAGCCGTAACCGTCGGCCATGAGTCGCTGCACCGCGATGCCGGGCAGTTGACGCAGCCCGCCCAGGTCCTCGAAGTTGGTGGTGAAGGCGCGGAAGCCACCGGCGTCCAGGAAGGTACGCAGCCCCAGTTCCAGCCGGGCGGCGTACCGCAGCGAGTCGTGCCGCTCACCGCCGGGTCGTAGCTCGGCGGCGACCCGGAAGGTGTCGTCGTACTCCTTGACCAGGTCGTCGATCTGCGCCTCGGACACCTCGTCGACCACCCGCACCAGGTCGTTGACCCCGTACGTGTTCACCGAGACGCCGAAGCGCAGCTCCGCCTCGACCTTGTCCCCCTCGGTGACGGCCACGTCGCGCATGTTGTCGCCGAATCGCGCCAGCCGCAGCGAGCGCATGGCCGACCAGCCGATCGCCGCCCGGGTCCAGGCACCGACCCGGGAGACCACGCGGGGGTCGGAGACGTGCCCGGCGACCGTCTTGCGGGCCACCCCGAGCCGGGTCTGGATGTACCCGAACTCCCGGTCGCCGTGCGCGGCCTGGTTGAGGTTCATGAAATCCATGTCGATCTCGTCCCACGGCAGCAGGACGTTGGCCTGGGTGTGCAGGTGCAGCAGCGGCGTCTGCAACGCGTCCAGGCCCGAGATCCACATCTTCGCTGGCGAGAAGGTGTGCATCCAGGCGATCACCCCGACCGCCCCCTGCGACGCGGCATCCCGGCAGGTCCGCAGGATGTCGGCGCTGGTGGTCAGGACCGGCTTCCAGACCACCCGGGCGGGAATGTGCGGCGATTCGTCGAGCAGAGCGGCGATCTGACGGGACTGGTCGGCCACCTGCCGGAGCGTGTCCTCGCCGTACATTGCCTGGCTTCCGGTGAGGAACCAGACCTCGGGTTCAGGGTGTGTTGCCATGGGAGTTGCCTTCCGCGAGAGGGGCGGTCACTTGTAGCGGATGCCGATGAGGCGCTGGAGCAGGATGAACGCGAAGAGCAGGCCTCCGATCACGATCTTGGTCCACCAGGAGTTGAGGCTGCCGTCGAAGGTGATCAGGGTCTGGATCACGCCGAGTACCAGCACACCGAGCACCGTGCCGAAGATGTACCCCGAGCCACCGGTGAGCACCGTGCCACCGATGACCACGGCCGCGATCACGTCGAGTTCCATCCCGATGGCGATCAGCGGAGCGCCGGACAGCGTGTAGAAGGAGAGCAGAATCCCGCCGATCGCCGCGCACAGGCCACTGATGGTGTAGACCCCGATCCGGGTCCGACCCACCGGCAACCCCATCAGCAGCGCCGACTGCGGGTTGCCGCCGATCGCGTAGACGTTGCGTCCCAGTCGCGTGTACGCCAGCACGTACGCGGCGATCAGGACCACCGCGAACGCCACCAGCACGCTGATCGAGACGAAGTTGCCCCGGGGATCGCCGATCCGGTACTGCGACATCGTGGTCCAGAACCCGTCGGTGATCGGAATCGACGCGTCGCTGATGAACGTGCACATGCCCCGGGCGAAGAACATCCCGGCCAGGGTGACGATGAAGGGCTGGATGTCGAAGAAGTGGATCGCGCAGCCCATCAGGAAGCCGAGCGTCGGCCCGATCAGCAGGGCGATCACCAGCACCAGCAACGCGGGCAGCCCGGACTGCAACAACCAGGCCGAGACCATCGCGGTCATCGCCGCCACCGAGCCGACCGACAGGTCGATACCGCCGGTGAGGATCACGAAGGTCATCCCGACGGCGATGACGAGAAGGAAACCGTTATCGATGAAGACGTTGAAAACCACCTGGACGTTGGCGAACGCCCGGTACTGGGACACACCGATGCCGTACATCACCAGCAGCAGCGCCAACGTCGCCAGCACCGGCATGTGCCGTCGAGGCAGCTTGGCCCAACTCGGAGCGGAGATCGGGAGACTACTCATGCCGGCACTCCGCTCCGCTCCGTGCCGCCATGAGGCACCAACACCCTGCATTGACGATTCGCTCGCTGACGCTCACTCATGCCGGCACCTGCTCCTTCTGCCGCTGCGGAGACGGCTGGGGCGGCGGCGGTGCTCCAGGCCGTCGGCGGCGGAACTTCGCCCGGAAGGCCGGTGCCTGGATGAGGCAGACGGCGATGACGACGACCGCCTTGAACAGCAGCGCCGTCTGGGGTGAGATGTTCATGGCGTACACCGTGGTGGTGAGGGTCTGGATGATCAGGGCGCCGAGGATGGTGCCGCCGAGGTAGAACCGGCCACCGGCGAGTGAGGTACCGCCGATGACGACCGCGAGGATCGCGTCCAGCTCCACCCACAGGCCAGTGTTGTTGCCGTCGGCGCTGGAGACGTTGGCGGTCATCATGAACCCGGCGATCGCGGCGCAGGCGGCGCTCACCACGTAGACGAGGAAGACGACCCGACCGGACCGGATGCCCGCCAGCCGGCTGGCCTCCCGGTTGCCGCCGACCGACTCGACGATCATGCCGAGCGCGGTACGGCGGGTGAACGCCGCGACGAGCAGGGCCGCGGCCAAGGCGATGAAGATCGCCAGGGGCAGGGTCAACAGGTGCCCCAGCCCGATCGCCCGGTACGGACCGGAGTTGATGGTGATGATCTGGCCCTCGGCGATCAGCTGTGCGAGACCCCGGCCGGCCACCATCAGGATGAGGGTGGCGATGATCGGTTGGATGCCGATGACGGAGACCAGGATCCCGTTCCAGGCACCGAGCACCAGCGCGGCCCCGAGCGCCATCGCGAGCGCGGTCAGCACGGTGACGAGGTTGTTCTGGTCCGGTGCCCGGCTGATGTAGAGGCAGGCGATGGCACCGCTGATCGCGCAGAGCGAGCCGACCGACAGGTCGATGCCGCCGGTCGAGATCACCAGGGTCATGCCCAGCGCGACCAGGATCAGCGGGGCGCTCAACCGCAGGATGTCGATCGGGGTGCCGTACAGGTGCCCGTTGTTGACCTCGATGGCCAGGAACCCCGGACGGTAGATGGTGTTGGCCGCCAACATGACCACGAGCACGGCGACCGGCCAGAACAGCCGGTGGCCGAGCATGGCACGGAAGCGGTTCCCGGCGTCGCTCATCGGCTCGCCTCCTCACGCTCGGTCCCGCTGGCGATGGTCTGCATGACGCGGTCGGCATCCACAGTGTCGTCGTTGTCGAGCTGGGCAACCAGTTCCCGGTCGCGCATCACCGCGATCTTGTGGCTGAGGCGCAGTACCTCCTCCAGCTCGGCGGAGATGAACAGCACCGCCATGCCACCGTCGGAGAGCTCCACCACCAGCCGCTGGATCTCGGCCTTCGCGCCGATGTCGATGCCCCGGGTCGGCTCGTCGAGGATGAGCAGTCGCGGCTCGGTGATCAGCCAACGAGCCAGCAGGACCTTCTGCTGGTTGCCGCCGGAAAGGTTGCGCACCGGCATGTCCGGGTTGGCCGGACGGATGCTCAACGCCTTGATGTACCGGTCGACCAGCTCGTCCTGGCGGCGACGTGGGATCGGGCGCAGCCAGCCCCGGGCGGCCTGCATGGCCAGGATCATGTTCTCCCGGACCGACAGATCCCCGATGATCCCCTCCGCCCGGCGGTTCTCCGAGCAGAAACCGATGCCCTGCTCGATCGCCTGCACCGGGTTGCGCAGGCCGGTCCGGGCGCCGTCCACCTGGATCTCGCCACGGTCGGCCCGATCGGCACCGAACAACAACCGCGCCACCTCGGTACGCCCGGAGCCGAGCAGCCCGGCCAGGCCGACCACCTCACCGGCGTGGATGGTCAGGCTGAACGGGGCGACCGCGCCCCTGCGGCCGAGCTGCGACACCTGGACGAACGGCGCGCCGCTCTCGATGGCCGCCGTCGCCGGCCGAGGCTGCTCGTCGATCCGTTCGAGGACGTCGAGCTCCTTGCCGATCATCTTCTCCACCAGCGCCAGCTGCGGCAGCTCGTCGATCGGGTACTCCCCCACCAGCGTGCCGTTACGCAGCACGGTGATCCGGTCGGCGATGCCGTAGACCTGGTCGAGGAAGTGGGTCACGAAGAGGATGGCGATGCCCTCGTCACGCAACTGCCGCATGATCCGGAACAGCTGCGCCACCTCGCCGGCGTCCAGGCTGGAGGTCGGCTCATCCAGGATCAGCACCCGGGCCTGTACGTCGATCGCCCGAGCGATCGCGACCATCTGCTGCACGGCCAGCGAGTAACTCGCCACCGGTGCGGTGACGTCGATGTCGAGGTCCAGCCGGGCGAGCAGCTGCCGGGCCCGCCGGCGCACCTCGCCCCAGTGGACGGCGCCGAGGCGGCGCGGCTCCCGACCGATGAAGATGTTCTCCGCCACGGACAGGTTCGGGCAGAGATTGACCTCCTGGTAGACCGTGCTGACCCCGGCTGCGGCGGCCTGCATCGGTCCGTTGAAGGCCACCTGCTCGCCGTCGAGGGTGACGCTGCCCTCGTCGATGCCGTAGACGCCTGTCAACACCTTGATCAGGGTCGACTTGCCGGCGCCGTTCTCGCCCATCAGGGCGTGCACCTCACCAGGAAGGAGCCGGAAGTCGACATTGTGGAGTGCGCGCACCCCGGGAAAGGACTTGCTGATCCCGGTCATCGTCAGGACCGGACGACTATCCGTCATCCCATCGATCCTCTTCTAATTTTCATCGATGCGGAAGGGCCAGTTGTCCCGGCACGCCGCCCGCCCGGCCAGCGGGCCGGCCGGGCGGCGTGGCACGGGACGTCGGGCCGGACGCCCAGTCCGTCGGGAATGGGCGACGCGGCGGGGCCGCCACGTCGGTGCGGCGGCCCCCTGCGTCATCAGTACTTGCGGTTGGGCAGGGCCTCCTTGGCCTGCTCCTGGGTGAAGGTGGTCTCCTCGGTCTCGATCCGCGGCGGCACCTCCTCGCCGGCGTGCACCTTCTTGGCCAGGTCCATCAGCTGTGGGCCGAGCAGCGGGCTGCACTCCGCGATGAAGTTGAACTTGCCGTCGGCCAGGGCCTGCATGCCGTCCTTGACCGCGTCGATGGTGATGATGGTGATGTCCTTGCCCGGCTCCTTGCCCGCCGCGGTGATCGCCTCCAGCGCGCCCAGACCCATGTCGTCGTTGTGCGCGAAGAGCACGTCGATCTTCGGGTGGGCCTTCAGGAACTGTTCCATCACCTGCTTGCCGCCCGCGCGGGTGAAGTCACCGGACTGGGAAGCGATGACCTTCAGCTTGGGGTCGGCCGCGATCGCCTCGGCGAAGCCCTTCTTCCGGTCATTGGCCGGGGCGGAGCCGGTGGTGCCCTGCAACTCGACGATGTTCACGTCGCCGGTCGCGTCCTTCTTGTTCTCCACCAGCCACTCACCGGAGAGCCGGCCCTCCTTGACGAAGTCCGAGCCGAGGAAGGTCTTGTAGAGCGACTTGTCGGCGGAGTCCACAGCGCGGTCGGTCAGGATGACCGGGATGCCGGCGTCCTTGGCCTCCTTGAGCACCGTGTCCCAGCCCGACTCCACCACCGGCGAGAAGGCGATCACATCGACCTTCTGCTGGATGTAGTTGCGGATGGCCTTGATCTGGTTTTCCTGCTTCTGCTGCGCGTCGTCGAACTTCAGCTCGATGCCGGCCTCGGCCGCCGCCTCCTTGATGGAGTTGGTGTTGGCCGTACGCCAGCCGCTCTCGGCGCCGACCTGGGAGAAGCCCAGGACGAGCTTGCCGTCGTCGCCGCCGTCGCCGCCGCCGGTGTCGCTGTTGCCGCAGGCCGCCACGCCGCCGGCGAGCAGCACGGCGGCGACGACCGCGATGGCGCGCCGACGCGCCATGGGCATTCGCATGTTCCTCATCGGATCTCCTCGGGTGGGGTGCGGTTGTCCACGCCGGCCACGGAGGTACACGAGCAGCCAGCGCTGGTGGTGCGGAATCTGTGCGTCAGGTGGTGCCAGGCGACCCGGATCACCGGGCCGGTCAGGAGTTCGCCGGGGGCGAAGAACGTTGGCCGTAGACGTTCTGGTAGCGGTCGTAAAGGGCGTCGATGTCGGCCTGCGCCATCGGCACCGGTTGCCCGAGCGCGCGCGCCAGGTGCGCGGTTCGGGCGACGTCCTCACACATCACCGCGGCCTTGACCGCGGCCCGGGCGTTGCGCCCGATGGTGAAGACGCCGTGGTTGCGCATCAGCACCGCGGGCGAACGGTGCCCGGTGAGGGTGCTGACGATCCCCTTGCCGATGTCGTCGCCACCGATCAGGGCGAACGGGCCCACGGGGATCTCCCCGCCGAACTCGTCGGCCTGCGCGGTGAGGTGGCACGGGATCGACTCGCCCCGCGCCGCCCAGGCGGTGGCGTACGTGCTGTGGGTGTGCACGACGCCGCCCACCTCGGGCATGGCGCGGTAGACGTAGGCGTGCGCCGCGGTGTCGCTCGACGGCGACAGTTCTCCCTCGACCGGCACGCCGTCGAGGTCGCAGAGCACCATGTTGTCGGCCGACAGGTCGTCGTAGTCGACGCCGCTCGGCTTGATCACCATCAGCTCGTGACCGGGTACCCGGGCGGAGACGTTGCCGGCCGTCCAGGCGACCAGACCGTACCGGGTCAGTTCGCCGTGCAGCCGGGCCACGCTCTCGCGCAACTCGCTGATCTGTCGGCTCACTTCGACGTTCACGCGAAGACCTCCTGCTGCGACGTCGCCGACTCCACGGCCGCGTTGCGGATGGCCCGCAGCCGCAGCATCACGTCGTTGGCCCCGCGACCGAAGTGGTCGTGCAACGCCCGGTACTCGGCGTAGAGGGCGTCGTAGGCGCGGACCCGGTCCGGGTCCGGTTGGTAGACCGCCGCCGATATCCGTCCCATCGCCTGCGACGCGTGATGGATCGAGGGGTGGGCGCCAGCGGCCACGGCGGCGTGGATCGCCGAACCGAGCGCCGGCCCCTGCGCGGAGCCGATGATGCCCAACGGCCGGTTGGTGACGTCGGCGTAGATCTGCATCAGCAGCTCGTTCGACGTGAGGCCGCCGGCGATCACCAGGTCGTCGACCGGCACGCCGGCGTCGACGAACGCCTCAATGATCATCCTGGTGCCGTACGCCGTCGCCTCCAGCAGAGCCCGGTAGATGTCCTCCGGGCGGGTGGCCAGGGTCAGCCCGACGATCAACCCGCTGAGGTCGTGGTTGACCAGCAGCGACCGGTTGCCGTTCCACCAGTCCAGCGCGACCAGGCCGTGCGCGCCGACGGGCTGCGCGGCGGCCAGTTCGGTGAGTCGCTCGTGCGAGTCGACGCCGGCCGGCGCGGCGTGTTTGACGAACCAGCCGAAGATGTCGCCGACGCCGCTCTGCCCGGCCTCGTAGCCCCACGCACCGGAGCTGATGCCACCGTCGACCACCCCGCACATCCCGGCCACCTCGGCGAGATCGGTGCCGTTGACCACGTGGCAGGTCGAGGTGCCCATGATCGCCACCAGTCGGCCCGGATCGAGCGCCTGGGCGGCGGCCGCGGTCACGTGCGCGTCGACGTTGCCGACCGCGACGGCGATCCCCTCCGGCAGCCCCGTCCAGGCCGCGGCGCGGGCGGTGAGTCCACCGGCCCGGGCGGCGAGGGGCATCAGCGGGCCGTCCAGTTTGGCCACGAAGTCACCGAAACCGGGGTTGAGCGCGGTGAGGTAGTCCGCCGACGGGTAGCTGCCGTCCTGGTGAATGCCCTTGTAGCCGGCGGTGCAGACGTTGCGGGTCTCGACCCCGCACAACTGCCAGATGATCCAGTCCGCCGCCTCGATGAACCGCTCGGCCCGGTGGTATACCTCCGGATCCTCCTCCAGGATCTGCAAGCCCTTGGCGAACTGCCACTCGGCGGAGATCTTCCCGCCGTAGCGACCGATCCAGGGCTCGCCACGTTCGTGGGCCAACGCGTTGATCCGGTCGGCGTGCGGCTGGGCGGCGTGGTGCTTCCAGAGCTTCACCCAGGAGTGCGGTCGCTGCCGCAGCTCCGGCACCTCGCACAACGGCGTACCGTCGGCCAGCGTCGGCAGCACCGTGCAGGCGGTGAAGTCGGTGCCGATACCGACGACGTCGCCCGGGTCGATCCCGGCGGCGGCCACCGCCGCCGGCACCGCGTGGCGCAGCACGTCGCGGTAGTCCTCCGGGTCCTGCAACGCCCAGTCCGGCGGCAGCGGCGTACCCCCGTCCGGCAGCGCTGAGCTGATCACCGCGTTGCGGTACTCGTGCACCGCGGTCCCCAGCTCGGCACCGTCGCGGACGCGGACCACCAGGGCCCGCCCCGACAGGGTGCCGTAGTCGACGCCGACGACGTACTTGTCGCCCGCTGCCACACCGCTCATCTTCACCTCCGGCCGATGACGGACCTCAGTGTTAACGCTCACATCCGATGTCGTCAAGACACCTCCCGGCAACAGCTCCGTAACGGACTGCATGGTCGCAGGCCCACCCACCGGTCGGCTACCCCATGCCACCGGCTCGACCGCGTCGTCGGCGCCGGCCGCCCTGCTCAGACCCGTTGTCGCCGCCGGAAACCCGGCACCGGCGCGGACGTCGGCACGCCGACCTCCGGCGACACCGGTGCGGTCAGCGCCGCCAACGGATCGTCGAGCAGCCGGGCGAAACCGAGTTCCGCCGCGCCGACCAGGGTGGCGTCGTCGCCGAGGGCCGCGGTGCGCAGCCGGACCGTCTCCCGGGCCACCGGCAGCACGTGACGGGCGATGCGACCGCGTACCTGGTCCGCGGCCCCCGGATAGAGGTCGCACAGCATCCCGCCGAAGACCACCACACCCGGGTTGAACAGATTGATCAGATTCGCGACCCCGATGCCGAGCCAGTCGCCGATCCGGCGCAGCGCCTCCCGCGCCACCGGATCCCCACGGTCGGCGTCGTCGGCCACCGTCCGGACAGCAGCACGCCCGAACAGCTCGGCGGGCCGACCGGCGGCATCGAGCAGGGCCCGCTCCCCGACCTCCGCCTCCAGGCAGCCGCGCGAGCCGCAACCACAGGGCCGGCCGTCGTACGGGTTGACCACCATGTGCCCCAACTCGCAGCCGTAGCCGCTGTCGCCGCCGAGCAGCCGCCCGCCGACGATGATTCCGCCGCCGACGCCGACGTCACCGTGCAGGTACACGAGATCGTCGAGGCCGACACCCGCGCCGCGCTGCTGTTCCGCCTGCGCACCGAGGTGCGCCTCGTTGCCCACCGACACCGGCAGGCCGAGCCCGAGACGGCGGGCGAGTTCGTCGCCGAACGCCTGGTCGACCCAACCCAGGTCGGGCCCGTACCGCACCATCCCGTCGCCCGGCCGGATCATTCCGCAGTACGACGCGCCCAGGCCGACGCAGCTGGCGCCCGGCGGTGCCGCCCGGTGCAGCTGACGGCCGAAACGGGCGAGGACCGCGACCACGTCGTGCAGGTCCGGCCCGGCGCGCGGACGCACCGCCTCCCGCCGGTCCAGGATCCTCCCGCCGAGCCCGACCCGGGCAGCGACCAACCGGTCCACGGCGACGTCGAAGGCCAGGACGTAGCAGCGCTCGGACGCCGGTCGGACCACCAGTGACGGGCGTCCGGCGCGGCCGGTGTCCACCGGCGACTCCTCACCGACGAGACCGAGCCGGCTCAGCTCGGTGGTCAACGCCATGATGGTGCTGCGGTTCAGGCCCATCCGCTCGCCCAGCTCGGCCCGGGACAGCGGGCCGCGGAGATGCACGTGCCGCAGCAGCGCGCCGGCGTTGCGCCGGCGAATCTCCTCCTGGACCAATCCGACCTCCGCAGGCCAGCTCCGAGCGACGCGGAGCTGGCCCGAGGAAGTGTTTCCACACCCGCGACCCGACGTCAAGCGCCGGCTCGCACCCGGAGCTGGCGGTCGCTCAGCGGCTCGCGCCGGCGCGGCGCTTGTTGTAGACGTCGAAGGCCACGGCGACCAGCAACACGAGGCCCTTGACCACCGACTGCAACGACTGGTCCACACCCATCAGCTGCATCCCGTTGCTCATCACCGCCATGATGAGCCCGCCCACCATCGCGCCGACGACGGTACCGACACCGCCGGTGACCGCCGCACCGCCGATGAACGCGGCGGCGATCGCGTCGAGTTCGAACATGTTGCCCGCCGCCGGCTGCGCTCCGTTGGAGCGGGAGGAGAAGATGATGCCGGCCACCGCGGACAGGAAACCCATGTTCACGAAGATCCAGAAGTTCACCGTGCGAACCTTGACGCCCGACAGCATCGCCGCGGACAGGTTGCCGCCGATCGCGTAGACCTGCCGGCCGAAGACCGTACGCCGGGTGAGCAGCCCGTAGACGAGAACCAGCGCGGCCAGGATGATCAGCACGATCGGCAGACCACGTGCGTGGGCCAGTTGCCAGGCGAACCACATGACCACGGCACCGACCAGCACCAGCCGTGCGACGAACAACGCGAAGGACTCGACGGGCTGCTGGTAGCGGACGCGGGCCGCGCGGGTACGGAAGCCGCTCACCACGTACCCGGCCACCGCGATGCCCCCGATGAGCAGGGTGAAGGCGTCGTAGCCGTCGCCACCGATGAGTCCGTTGAGGAATCCGGCCGCGATCCGGTTGTACTCGGCCGGGAACGGCGACAGCGAGATGTTGTCGAGCACCCGCAGGGTGAGGCCGCGGAACAGCAGCATGCCGGCGAGGGTCACGATGAAGGCCGGGATGCCGACGTACGCCACCCAGAAGCCGTGCCAGGCACCGACCGCGAGCCCCACCGCCAGGGCGGCCAGCACGCCGACCCACCATGGTTGTCCCTGCCGGATCACGACCACGGCGGAGACCGCGCCGGTCAGCGCCACCACCGAACCGACCGAAAGATCGATGTGCCCGCCGATGATCACGATGACCATGCCGATGGCGAGCACCAGGATGTACGAATACTGAAGGACGATGTTGGTGATGTTGCCCGGGCTCAGCGAGAGACCGTCGGTCAGGAACGCGAACAGGGCGACGATGACGACGAGAGCGACGAAGATGCCGCTCTGCCGCAGATTGTTCAGGATCAGCGTACGTGGGTCGCTGGTGCCGACGTGCAGTGCGGCGGCGGAGGCGCTCTCGGCCGACTTCCGGTCGGTCGAGGAGGGCTTGGTGCTGGTCATCCGACGCTTTCCTTGTCCTTCGCCATGAGTTCCATGAGCTTTTCCTGGGTCGCCTCGGCGACCGGCACCTCGCCGGTGATGCGCCCGGCCGACAGCGTGTAGATGCGGTCACACATGCCGAGCAGCTCCGGCAGTTCCGAGGAGATCATGATGACGGCCTTGCCGTCGGCCACCAAACGGTTGATGATCGTGTAGATCTCGAACTTCGCCCCGACGTCGATCCCCCGGGTCGGCTCGTCCAGGATCAGCACCTCCGGGTCGGTGAACAGCCACTTCGACAGCACGACCTTCTGCTGGTTGCCGCCGGAGAGCTTGCCCACGACCGACATCACGCTCGGCGCCTTGATGTTCATGTCGCGCCGACTGGACTCGGCGACCTTGATCTCCTCGTTGTCGTTCACCCAGCCGAGCCGGGCGAGCCGGCGCAGCCCGGCGGCCGAGACGTTGCGCCGGATGTCCTCGATGAGGTTCAGGCCGAAGCGCTTGCGGTCCTCCGTCGCGTACGCGATGCCGTTGCCGATGGCCTCCGCCACGGTGCGCGCCCTGACCTCCCGGCCGTGCACGAACAGTCGACCGGTGATGTCCCGACCGTACGAGCGCCCGAAGACACTCATCGCCAGTTCGGTACGACCGGCGCCCATCAGTCCGGCGATGCCGACGACCTCGCCGGCCCGCACGTTCAGGCTCGCGCCCTCCACGACCAGGCGGTCCTGGGTCGGGTGCCGCACCGACCAGTCCTCGATGCGCAGCACCTCCTCCCCCGGCGTGGAGACCCGGTCGGGATAGAAGCTGTCGATGTCGCGGCCGACCATCCCCCGGATGATCCGTTCCTGGGTGACCTCGCCGGAGGCCATCTCGAGCCGTTCCACCGTCCGCCCGTCCCGCAGCACGGTGGTGGAGTCGGCGATCGCGGTGATCTCGTTGAGCTTGTGCGAGATCATGATGCAGGTGATGCCCTCGTCACGCAGGCGTCGCATCAGGTCGAGCAGGTGGGCCGAGTCGACGTCGTTGAGCGCGGCCGTCGGCTCGTCGAGGATGAGCAACCGGACCTTCTTGGAGATGGCCTTGGCGATCTCCACCAACTGCTGCTTGCCGACGCCGAGTTGCACCACCGGGGTCATCGGATTCTCGGCCAGCCCCACCGAGGCGAGCAGTTTCGCCGCCTCGGCGTTGGTGCGGTTCCAGTCGATCAGCCCGCCCGGCCCGCGCTGCTCGTTGCCGAGGAAGATGTTCTCGGCGATCGACAGGTACGGCACCAGGGCGAGTTCCTGGTGGATGATGACGATGCCCCGCTGCTCGCTGTCGCGGATGCCGCGGAAGTGCACCGGGTTGCCGTCGAGGAGGATCTCGCCGTCGTAGCTGCCGGACGGGTAGACCCCCGAGAGCACCTTCATCAGGGTGGACTTACCGGCGCCGTTCTCGCCGCAGATGGCGTGGATCTCCCCACGGCGTACGGCGAGTGTGACGTCCTGGAGCGCGGCCACGCCCGGGAAGGTCTTGGTGATGCGACGCATCTCGAGGATGTTGTCGTCGGTGCTCACCATCCTGAGCCTCCAGATCGTCGTGGGTGTCAGCGGTGGTGCCGGGCTCGGCCGCGGTTGCGCCGCCGAGCCCGGCGGTGCCGTCAGCCGGCCTGGCCGGCGGCGACCTCCTCGGCGGTGAAGTAGCCCGAGTCGATCAGGACCGGCTTGATGTCGTCCTTGAACACCGTCTGGACCGGCAGCAGGTACGACGGAACGACCTTGACGCCGTTGTTGTACGTCTCGGTGTCGTTGGCCTCCGGCGCCTTGTCGGTCAGGAACGCCTCAGCGGCGACGACGGCCTGCTCGGCCAGCAGCCGGGTGTCCTTGAAGATGGTGGAGCTCTGCACCCCGTCGTCGATCAGCTTCACCGAGGCGATCTCGGCGTCCTGGCCGGTGACCACGGGGAAGTCCGCCCCCTTGTAGCCGGCGTTCTGCAGGGCGGTGATGATGCCCCGCGACAGCCCGTCGTACGGCGACAGCACGCCGTCGACCTTCTTGCCGCCGGTGTAGCTGGAGGTGAGCAGGTCCTCCATCCGCTTCTGCGCGGCCTCCTGCTGCCAGCGCAGGATCGCCACCTGCTCGATGTTGGTCTGCCCGGAGGCCACCTTCAGGGTGCCGTCGTCGATGAACGGCTTGAGGGTGTCCATCGCCCCGTCGAAGAAGAAGTGGGCATTGTTGTCGTCGAGCGATCCGGCGAACAGCTCGATGTTGAACGGGCCCTTCGCCTCGCCCCGCGCGCCGTCCTTGGTCTGCACGCCGAGACCGACCAGCAGTGCGGTCGCCTGGGCGACACCGACCTTGTAGTTGTCGAAGCTGACGTAGAAGTCGACGTTCGGGCTGTCCCGGATGAGCCGGTCGTAGGCGATGACCGGGATGTCGGCGTCGGCCGCCGCCTGCAACTGCCCGCTCAGCGCCGTGCCGTCGATCGCCGCGATGATGAGCACGTCGGCACCCCGAGTGATCATCTGGTCGACCTGCTGGGACTGGGTGGGGATGTCGTCACCGGCGTACTGGAGGTCGACCTGGTAGCCCTTGGCTTCGAGCTTCTCCTTGACGGAGTTGCCGTCCGCGATCCACCGCTCGGAGGTCTGGGTCGGCATCGAGACGCCGATGGTCAGGTCGCCGGGCTGGTCGCTGTCGTTTCCGCCGCTGCCGGCGCCGTCGCCGCTACAGGCCGCCATGCTCAGCGCCAGGGCGGCGCTACCGAGAGCGGCCAGGACTCGTCTGTTCACTGGCTTCCCCAATCTGGAACTCGCGCCGTCGCACCGGCTGCGCGGGTCGCACTTGGGGCCCAAGTGTTAGCGCTCACAATGCCTAGGTCAACACCTGGTTGGAAATACTGCGGTCACGGTCTCGTAACGAACGCCGCGCTCCCCCGTCCGGCCGAATCGTCGCAGGTCAGGGCGGCGATCACGAGGTGCGACCAGGGCGTCGCGCGGACCGACCGGACGACGCTCATCGACGTCAGAGAATACGGCAAGCCAGGGGCGGCGAAAACCCCGGGGGGCCGAGTTCCGTCCACACCCGACCGTGGTCGTCGGGTGGGCCGGCGGCGAGCCGGCGATTCGCCCGGTGAGGTGAACACTCGGTTTCGACGCCGTCACCAAGGCGGCCTTGACATCAGCCCAACCGACGCCGATGCTCTGCTAAATCAGTTTAGCGCCCGCTGATTCGGAGTTCGACAGAGCCGCTCCGGCGCGAAGCCGGACCAGACGGACGCGTCCAACGAGGAGGGCCGATGAGACTGCGCAGGACGCTCGTCTCCGTCGCCGCGGTGCTGCTGCTGGCCACGTCCGGCACGGCTGCCTATGCCGCGACCAGGGATCACGGCGGCACCGGTGGCATCCGTAGCGTCACCCCCATCACCACGGTCTACACCTACGGCCAGAAGGTCTCGGCCGTCGCCGTCGAGTACGGTGCGACGGTCAACCCCCGCAAGCTCGACAACTCGACCTTCGCGGTCTCCGACACCAGCTACAACTTCCGCTTCAACCCGATCGAAGATCTGCCCAAGCTGACCGAGCGGAAGATCACCCACACCTACACCAACAGCAGCGCCACCGTCCGCGCCGACCGCCGGTCCGTACCGGGCCGGTACGTCATCGTCGAGTTGGACCCGGACCAGAACGCCGGCTGGACGGTCATCGTCTCCAAGTGCCCGACGTTCCTGTGCACGGTCAAGGTGAACCCGGAGCTGCCGACCCGGG
This sequence comes from Micromonospora sp. C51, assembly GCF_018070435.1. Lineage (NCBI taxonomy): Bacteria > Bacillati > Actinomycetota > Actinomycetes > Micromonosporales > Micromonosporaceae > Micromonospora > Micromonospora sp. C51. The sequence goes on from NZ_JAGPXQ010000007.1 coordinate 121,784, forward strand.
TGACCCAGCGCAAGGACGTGCACGCCCAGCCGGGCAAGGGCAAGGGTGCCGGGCCGGTGCTGGCCAAGGGCGCGCCGCGTACCTCGCACGGTGTCACCGAGGCACCGGTGAATCTGCTTGTCGACGAGTTCCGCTACGGCTCGTACCTCAGTGGCGGCATGGTGCTGCCGTACCACTACCACCTGCCGAAGAACTACCAGCCCGGCCGGAAGTACCCACTGATGGTCGTCCTGCCCGGGCACGGCATGGGCTGGGACGGCGACAACACGGGCGTGCAGATCGCCGCCGACATCCCGGCCACGGCCTGGCTCCAGCCGAGCGTCACCGGCAGCCGTGAGGACGTCATCGTGCTCGCCCCGCAGAACCAGCGGGTGGGCGACGTGGCCGAGGCGGAGCTGCTGGTCAAGCTGGTGGAGCAGTTCAGCGAGGACCACGCGGTGGACACCGAGCGGGTGTACGCCACCACCGTCTCGTACGGCTCGCGGCTGTTGTGGGAGGCGTACGCCAAGCGCCCCGACCTGTTCACCGCCGGCCTGGTCACCGGCGGGTTCCAGGTCAGCGCCAGCCAGGCGGCGGCCATCGCCGCCGCCGAGATCCCGCTGTGGATCACCCACGGCGTCAACGACCACCTGCTGAACATCTCGCTGGCCCGCAACTCGCGGGCGGCGCTGCGATCGGCGTACGAGGCGCAGGGCAAGACGCCCGAGCAGATCGCCGAGTTGCTGCACTACACCGAGTACGGCAACGAGGCGTTCACGCTGCCCGACTACCACGCGGCCTACGGTCCGACGTACGACGACCAGAGCATCCTGCAGTGGCTGCTGGCCCAACGAAAGTGAGTGCCGGCCCGGTAGCCGGCCGGTACTGAGCACACCGGGCTCGCCGGTCGCGACATCCTGTCGCGCCGGCGAGCCCGATCTGTTGCCGCCCGGTGACGAGTCGGAGACCCGCCCTCGGCCGTCAGCTGCCGATCGCGATGGCGAAGATGTGCATGGTCGGTACGTTGGCCGCGGGACGTGCGCTGATGTTCGGCAGTTCCACCCGGGCCACCGGCTTGTTCTGCAACGCCACCCCGACGTAGTAGACGCAGGCGGCGGTGTTGTGCCGCTGGTTGCCGGGCCGGTTCTGGTACGCCATCACGACCGCCGCGGTGCCACCGGCGTGGGGGCCGCCGTACCAGTCGGGGGTGCTCAGCGTGAACGTCTGCCGGGTGCCGTCGGCGTAGACCACCGCGGCCGTGCCCGACACGGCCCCGTAGGTGCCGGTGGCGAGGAAGCCGAGCGTACGGCCAGTGCCGGTCAGCCCGATCGACTGCCCAGAGGCGATGGCGTTGTCCGCACCGCCCGGTGCGACGTTGGGCCAGCGGAAGGTGACCCCGTTGCGGCTCACCGTGCTGCCCGGCGTCACCCCGGCCTGGGCCAGGGCCTGCGCGGAGAGGGTGGCCCCGTTGCCGTCGAAGTTGCCGACGCCGGTGTTGCTGTCGTTTGTGGTGCTGACGTTTGTGAAGCTCTGCTCCAGCGGCGGTGCGGTGGGCGTGCCGCCGGACCCGGTGGCCCGGTAGGTGCGCCCCGCCGCGACGGTGACCTCGATCAGGTCACTCTCGACCTTCGTGGTCCGGGCCGGGGTGCCGTCGGCGGCATCGACCACGGTGTGGTTACCGGTGAACATCCGGCCTCGCAGCCGGACGGTGCCGGCCCGGTCCGGCCGGACGAGGATCTCGGTGGCCTGGCCGTTGCTCCAGGTGATGCCGACGGTGTGACCGCCCCGACCGCGCAGGCCGCTGACCCGTCCATTGGGCCAGGCCGCCGGCAGGGCCGGCAGGATGTGCAGCTCACCGACGTGGCTGTGCAGCAACATCTCGGCGATGCCGGCGGTGGCGCCGAAGTTGCCGTCGATCTGGAACGGCGGGTGCAGGTCGAACATGTTCGGCGCGAGCCGGGCCGGGGTGGCGAGGAAGCGGATCAGGTCATGGGCGCGGTTGCCTTCCTCCATCCGGGCCCAGAAGTTGATTTTCCAGGCCAGCGACCAGCCGGTGCCGTCGTCACCCCGGATCTCCAGGGTGCGCCGGGCCGCCTCGAACAGCTGAGGGGTACCCCGCCGGGTGATCTGGTTGCTGGGCGCCAGCCCGTAGAGGTGCGAGATGTGCCGGTGGTTCCGCTCGGTCTCGACCCAGTCGTACAGCCATTCCATGATGTTGCCGCGCGACCCGATGCGGTTCGGCGCGAGCCGGTCCCGGGTGGCCCGGACCTGCGCCCGGAAGGTGGCGTCGGTGTTGAGAATCTCGCTGGCCCGGGCGCACCCGTCGAAGAGATCCCGCAGGATCTGGTTGTCCATCGTGGGCCCGGCGCACACGCTGGCGTCGGCGTGGTGCCCGATCTCCGGCGAGTTCGACGGGTTGGTCACCAGGTAGCCGAGGCTCGGCTCGGTCACCAGGGTGTCGAGGAAGAACTGCGCCGCACCCTTCATCGCCGGGTAGTTCGCCCGGAGGAACTCGACGTCCCCGGTGAACAGGTAGTGGTCCCAGATCAGGGTGGCCAGCCAGGCGCCGCCGGTCTGCCACATGCCCCAGAAGGCACCGTCGACCACCGAGGTGGCTCGCCAGGCGTCGGTGTTGTGGTGGGTGACCCAGCCGCCCGCGCCGTACTGCACCTGGGCGGTGCGGGCCCCGGCCACCGCGAGATCCCGGACCATGTCGAAGACCGGTGCGTGGCACTCGGACAGGTTCGTGGTGTTGGCCGGCCAGTAGTTCATCGGCAGGTTGGCGTTGATGGTGTACTTCGAGTCCCAGGCCGGCGTGAGGGAATCGTTCCAGATGCCCTGGAGATTGGCCGGCTGGGTGCCCGGCCGGGAGGACGAGATCAGCAGGTACCGACCGAACTGGAACAGCAGCGCGGAGAACTGCGGATCGTTGACGCTGTTGTGCTGCGCTATCCGCACGTCGGTCGGCTGGTCCGCGGCGGAGGTGCGGCCCAGGTCGAGGCTGACCCGCCCGAACAGCGCCTGGTAGTCGGCGACGTGCCGAGCGCGCAGCTGGTCGTAGCTGCTGGCCCGCGCGGCGGAGAGGTGCCGCCGCGCGATGCCCTGGTAGTCGCCGCCGACGTTGCGGTAGTTGACGTAGCTGGAACCGATCGAGACCAGCAGGGTCACGCTGGTGGCACCGGTGACCCGCAACGTGCCACCGGAACTGCTCACGGTGCCGCCGCTGACGGTAGCGTTGGCCAGCGCCAGGAAACGCACCGCGCCGTTGACGCCCTCCTGATTGCCGGAGACCCCGTCGAGGGCGATCGTGCTGCCGTCCGGGCTGGAGACGGAGGTCCGCTGCGGACTGTCGAACGTGGCGGTGAAGGTGATCGAGCCGGCCCGGTCGGCGGTCAGCCGCATCGCGATGACCTGATCCGGCGCGCTGGCGAACGTCTCCCGCTGGTACCGCACGCCGTTCATCACGTACGACACGCTTGTCGTCGCGGTGGTGAGGTCCAACTGCCGCTCGTACTGCGACGCTCCGCCCGAGGTCGGGACGGCCAGCCGGAGATTGCCGACGGTCTGGTACGCCAACTGCCCGACCGGGTTGCCGAGCATGTTCTGATTGATCAGGTTCTGAGCCTGGGTCCACTGGTTGGCGAAGACCAGACGCCGGATCTCGGCCAGCGCGCCCAGCCCACGGGGGTTGCTCGGGTCGTGCGGTCCGCCGGCCCAGACGGTGTCCTCGTTGAGCTGTAACCGCTCCGCGTCGACGTTGCCGAAGACCATGGCGCCGAGCCGGCCGTTGCCGATCGGCAGCGCCCGCAACCAGTCGGTGCCGGCGGCCTCGTCGTACCAGAGCGCGAGGTCACCGGCGGCCAACACCTGTGGCGGTGCCGCCGAGTCCGCTCGGGCCGCGGCGGTCCACGGCAGCGGCAGCAGGCTGCCGCCCGCACCCGCCGCACCGATCTTGAGGGCCTGCCGTCGAGTCAGGTCTGACATCGATCCTCCAACCGAGACCGATCCGGCCATGCGAAGCCTCACTGATCGCCGGCAGACCCAGAACGGCCCAGACGTCTGATGTGTTTCGCGTAGGTTACCGCCGACCAAGCCGATAGGCAACGGTCGATCCAGGCACCGGGTCGACGTGTTCGCCAGCCGGTCGATGTCGCTTCCATCAGGGGTTAGACGGCCTCAAGGCAAGGCGCTACCGCACCCGGTCGGCCGCCCGGGCAGACCGGACCACACACCGAGCGGGAAGCTCGATTAACCATATTCATCAGATGTAGTCGGAGCTACCGGCGGATCGGCGTCAGCGCCGGTCCGCTGCGGCGCGCTCAGGCGACACGGCGAGCACGAGCAGCCGGCCACCGGTCAGGGGTGCTGGTCGGACAGGTCAGGGCACCTCCTCGGTCAGGTGCCAGATTTCCTGCATCGGGGCCCACCAGTGCCCCGATCCGGGTTCGGCGATCGACTCCTGGCACGGGTCGGTCAGCTTCCACCACGCCTGCGTCTGCGGGTCGTCGGCCATCCGACGCTGGTCCGCGTCGTGATCGTCGCCGACGTACTCGTAGTAGCCGAACAACAGGTCGCCGTGGAGGAAGATGGTGAAGTTGCGGATGTTCCCCTCGCGCAGCGTCTGCTCGACAGCGGGCCAGACCGCGGCGTGCAGCCGTAGGTAGGTGTCCCGGTGCTCCGGCCTGAGCCGGATCACCATGCCGTAACGTCGCACGTCACATCCTCCGGTGAGGTCGATTGATCCTGGTCCCGGCAGCCGCACGGCGAGCGAGCAGCGTCGCCGGCAAACGTCCGATGTCTCTATAGTGGTGAGGGTCGCCGGCGCCTGTCCCGGGCGTCGGGTGCCGGCCGGCGTCCGGCTGACCCGTCCGAAGGGGGCGTGCATGGCACTGACCGACGACGCGATCGCGAAGATCCGGAGCATGATCCAGAGCGGTGAGCTGCCCCCGGGGACGCGGTTGCCACCGGAGCCGCAACTGGCCGCCCAGATGGGGCTCTCCCGAAGTGGCGTCCGGGAAGCCGTCAAGGTGCTCGAATCGGCTCGGGTGCTCGACGTGCGACGCGGCGACGGGACGTACGTGACAAGCCTCGCCCCCCGGCTGTTGCTGCAAGGGCTCGGCGTCGCGGTGGAACTGCTGCGTGACGACACCCTCCTGGAGGTCATGGAGGTACGCCGGATGCTGGAGCCGATGGCGACCGGCCTGGCGGCGTTGCGGATGACCGACGCCGACCTCGACGAGCTGGGCCAGATCCTGGAGGACATGCGCGCGGCGGCCGACGACGCCGAGAAGCTGATCCAGTTCGACGCCGCCTTCCACCACACCGTCATCGCCACCACCGGCAACGAGACCCTCACCTCGCTGCTGGACGGGCTCTCCGGCCGCACGCTGCGGGCCCGGGTGTGGCGCGGGTTGATAGAGGGCAACGCGGCGCACCAGACCATCGAGGAGCACCACACGATCTACCTCGCGCTGCGCGCGCGTGACCAGTTGCTGGCGCAGGCCAGCGCCCTGCTGCACGTCAACACCTCCGAGGCGTGGCTGCGCACCGTGCTCGCCGCGACGTCGACGGACGGGTAGGCACCGCCCGGCGCGGTCGTCCGGCCCGGGGCGGAGGCCGGCCGCCGGCACGCCCCGCCGGTTCTGCTTCGTCGGCGGTGTCCGACGATCCTCGGTCAGCCGGATCGGATCAGGCGGATCGACTGGGTTCAGCCAGACATCAGACGACCCGCGCTGAACGGTGATGTGGCTGAGGAACTCGGCAGCCTCGTCGGGACGGCAGCGACCCGCCGGCACCAGGACGGTGCCGTACAGTCCGGCCGCAACGCTGATCATGTCTGCCGTGCTCCCGCCATGAGCGACGCGTCCGCCCACGCCGGGCCGTCCGGGAAGCGGTACCGCGCCAGCGAGTCGGGCAGGATCCGGGCGCTCATGCCGGGCGCGTCGGGCGCGAGGTACCGTCCGCCACTGACGCGTACCGGATCGACGAAGTGCTCGTGCAGGTGGTCGACGTACTCGATGGCACGGTTCTCGGTGCTGCCGCTGAGCGCGACAAAGTCGAACATGGCCAGGTGCTGCACCAGCTCGCACAGCCCCACTCCCCCGGCGTGCGGGCAGACCGGCACCCCGAACTTCGCGGCGAGCAGCAGAACCGCCAGGTTCTCGTTGACCCCGGCGACGCGACAGGCGTCGATCTGCACCACGTCGACGGCGTCGGCCTGGAGCAACTGCTTGAACATGACCGCGTTGTGCACGTGCTCACCGGTGGCCACCTTGACCGGGGCGAGCGCCTTGCGGACGGCACCGTGCCCGAGCACGTCGTCCGGCGAGGTCGGCTCCTCGATCCAGTACGGGTCGAACTCGGCCAGCTCCCGCATCCAGCGGATCGCCTCGGGCACACCCCAGATCTGGTTCGCGTCGACCGCGATCCGGATGTCCGGGCCGACGGCCCGACGCGCGATGCCCATCCGGCGGATGTCGTCGGTCAGGTTCCCGCCCACCTTGAGCTTGATCAGCCGGTAGCCGGCCTCGACCGCCTCCCGGCAGAGCCGGGCCAGCTTCTCGTCGTCGTAGCCCAGCCAGCCGGGGGTGGTGGTGTACGCCGGGTAGCCCTCGGCCCGTAGCCGCTGCTCGCGCTCGGCCCGCCCACCCTCGGCGGCCCGCAGCAACGCCGCCGCCTCGTCCTCGGTGAGGGCGTCGCGCAGGTAGCGGAAGTCGACCTGGGCGACCAGTTGCTCCGGGGTGAGGTCGGCGAGCAGCTGCCACAGTGGCTTCTCCGCCCGCCGGGCCGCGAGGTCCCACACCGCGTTGACCAGACCGCCGGCGGCCATGTGCACGACCCCCTTCTCCGGCCCGAGCCAGCGGATCTGGCTGTCGCCGACGAGCCGGCGGGCCAGCGAGCCCGGATCGGCGATCAGCTCGTCGACCGGCTGGCCGACCACCATCGGGGCGAGCGCCTGCACCGCCGCCACCTGGAGGTCGGTGCCCCGGCCCACGGTGAAGACCAGCCCGTGACCCTCGGCGCCGGCCGAGGTCCGCAGCACCACGTACGCGGCGGAGTAGTCGGGGAACGGGTTCATCGCGTCCGACCCGTCGCGATGCCGGGAGGTGGGGAACCGTACGTCGATGGTCTCTACGGACGAGATGCGCTCACTCACCAGTAACTCCTGAGGGTCGAGCAGGTGGGCCTTGTTGGCTGCCTCGCGTTGGGCCCGGCCGACGGGCAGGCCGCCTCACGTCTGCACCTTGCCTCCGGTGATGCGGGAGACCACCAGGGCCACCAGGATGACGGTGCCGTTGAGAAAGTTCGTCCACTGCGCAGGCACCCCGGCCAGGGTCAACACGTTTATGATCATGAACAGCAGCAGGACGCCGGTGAAGGCGCCGAAGACGCTGCCCTTACCGCCGTTGAGGCTGACGCCACCGATCACCGCCGCCGCGAAGACCTGGAAGATGGCGCCGCTGCCCTGGGCCGACGGCACCGCCGCGAGCCGGCCGCTGATCAGCAGACCGGCGAGCGCCGCGAGCACACTGGCCACGATGAGCGTCAACCAGAGCACCCGGTCGGTACGGATACCCGCCGCCCGGGCCGCGTCGGCGTTGCCGCCGATCGCGTACAAGGCCCGACCCGCCCGGGTGTAACCGAGAACGACGATCCCGGCGGCGAACAGCAGCAGCGACAGCCAGATCGAGGCCGGCACGCCGGCCCAGGTCGCGGAGCCGAGATAGGTCATCGACTCGGGCAGCATGAAGAAGGTCTGACCACCGGAGATCCCGGTGAGCAGGCCACGCAGGACGATCAGCATGCCCAGCGTGACGACGAAGCCGTTGAGGCCGAAGCGGACGATGAGCAGCCCGTTGAAGGCGCCGACGAGAGCGCCGACGAGCAGCACGACCGGGACCGCCCAGGCGTCCGGTAGCACGTCGAGGCCGAGACCCCGGGTCAACGCGGGATCCACCACCAGCCAGGCGGCGACACCCGGGGCGAGGCCGAAGGTGGACTCCAGCGACAGGTCCATCTTGCCGGTGATCAGCACGATGGTCTGGGCGAGGACCACGATCGCGATCTCCGACATGCTCTGCAGCACGTTGATGATGTTGTCGGTGCTGAGGAAGACCGGGCTGACGATGGACCCGACGATCGCGACCGCGATGATCGCCGGCACCAGCGCCAGGTCCCGTAGCCGCGCGATGGCCAGGCTCCGCGATGCGGCGGCCCGGGGTGGTGGTGGCGTCTCTGCCGGCCGCGCGGTGGTGGAGAGCGTCTCAGACATGGTGGAGATCCACCCCTTCCATGGCAGCTACCAGCTCGTTGTCGCTCCAGCCGTGGGCCATCTCGCGGACCACCCGGCCCTGGAACATCACCAGTACGCGATCGCAGATCCGTAGGTCGTCGAGTTCGTCGGAGACGACCAGCACGCTGGTACCGCGACGGCGTACCTCCTCGACGACACCGAGCAGGGTCTGTTTGGAGCGCACGTCCACCCCGGCGGTCGGGGTGATCAGCACCAGCAGCTTCGGATCGCTGGCCAGTGCCCGACCCATGACCACTTTCTGCTGGTTGCCCCCGGACAGCTCGGAGACCGGCACCTGTGGCCCGCCGGCCTTGATCGCCAGTTCGGTGATGGTGTCCCGGGCCAGGGCGTCACGCCGGGCCGGCGAGATGAGGCCCCGCCGACCGATCCGATCCGGCACGGTCATGGTGACGTTCTCGGCGATGGACAGCAGTGGTACCAGCCCTTCGCGGTGCCGGTCCTGCGGCACCAGCCCGACACCCGCGTCGAGGGCGTCGGGCACGCTGCCGGGCCGCAGCGCACGCCCGTCGACAACGACCGTCCCGCCCGCTGGCCGGGCCAGGCCGACGATCGCTTCGGCCACCTCGACCTTGCCGCTGCCACCGCCGCCCGCGATGCCGACCACCTCGCCCGCCCGGGCCTCGACGGACAGCTCGGCGCCGGAGGTGGTGACCAGGTCGCGTACGGCGAGCAGCACCGGCGCGTCGGCGAGCAGCGGCCGGTGGTCGGCCTCGGGCATGGTCACGTCCTCGCCGGTCATCGCGGCCACCAGTGCGGGCCGGCTCAGCTGCGCCACCGGGGCGGTGACGATGTGCCGGGCATCGCGGAAGACCGTCACCTGGTCGCAGATCTCGTAGATCTCCTGAAGGTGATGGCTGATGAACAGGAAGGTCACGCCCTGCGCTCGCAGCTGCCGGATCCGGGTGAACAGCCGATTGATGCCAGCCCCGTCGAGCTGGGCGGTCGGCTCGTCGAGGATGATGAACCGGGCGCCGAAGGAGAGCGCCCGGGCGATCTCGACGAACTGCCGCTGCTCGACGGAGAGCGTCGACGCGGGCTGGCGCACGTCGACCTCCACCGACCACTCCGCCAGCAACTGCTCGGCCGCGCGGCGCAGCCGCGACCAGCGGATCAACCCGGCCCGGCCACGGGCGTGCCGGTGGAGGAAGAGGTTCTCCGCCACGGTGAGCGTGCCGATGATCGTGGACTTCTGGTAGACGCAGGCCACCCGCTTGCGCCAGGCGTCGCGGTCGCCGAGCGGCGGTGCCGGACGCCCGTCGAAGGCCACCGCGCCATCGTCGGCGGCCTGCAGACCGGTGAGAATGCTGACCAGTGTGGACTTGCCGGCGCCGTTACGCCCGACCAGGGCGTGGGTCTCGCCGCGGCGGACCACGATCCCCGCGTCGGCCAGCGCCACCGTCGACCCGAACCGTTTGGTGATGCGCACGGCCTCGACGACGGGCTGGCCGGCATCGCCCAGCCCGTCGGTCGACCCTCGCGGGGTGGCGCTCATGCGTTGTTGCCCCACAGGGACGGGTCGTCGAACTTCAGGGTGGGTTCCCCCGCGATCGGCGCACCGTCAAGCGTCACCAGCGGCGCCGGCAGTTGATCCTCCAGCAGGCCGTCGCGCACCTGGATGATGTTGCTGCCGTGCTCGGTCGGGCCGGGCTGGAACGTCTTGCCTTCGATCGCCGCCTGCACGTACTCCAGCCCGTACTTGGCGTAGAGGTCGGCCGGCTGGCTGACCGTGGCGTCGATCAGCCCTTCGCCGATGTTCTTCAGCTCCTCGGGAATGCCGTCGTTGGAGACCACGAAGACGTGCTTCGGATCGCTCGGCGGCACCTGGAGACCGCGCTGCTTGAGGATCTGAAGGGTCCCGGACAGGGCGAACGAGGACTGCATGTAGATGCCCTTGATGTCCGGGTCCGACGCGAATCGGGTCTGTAGCTTCGACGCCGCCACGTCGGCCTTCCAGTCGGTGGCCTCTCCGAAGACGGTGATGTCGGGGAACTGTTGCTGCATGCACTCGTTGAACGCCTCGGTACGGTCCCGGCCGTTGATCGAGTCGAGGCCGCCCTGGAGCATCACGACCTTGCCCTTGCCGCCGAGCTTGGTGCCGAGGAACTGGCACGCCTTGATGCCGTAGGCGCGGTTGTCGGCGCGAACGACCATGAACACGTTGCCGGTGTCCGGCCGGGTGTCGATGGTGACCACCGGGATCTTCTTGCTGTCCAGTTGGGACAGGGTCGGCGCGATGGCGGCGGTGTCCTGCGGTGCCATCACCACACCCTTGACGCCCTGGCTGATGAAGGTCTGGGTGTTCGAGATCAGGTTGGCGATGTCGTTCTGCGAGTTCGTCGTCTTGATCTCGACGCCCAACTCGTCGGCGAACTGCGGGACGTACTTGATGTAGGAGTTCCAGAAGTCCGTGTCGGAGCGGGGATAGTCGACCCCGACGACCTGCGAGCCGCCCGATCCGGTCCCGTCGGCCGCGCCGTCACCGCAGCCGGCCGCGAAGGTGGCCGACGCGCCGAGTAGCAGCGTCAGCCCCACGCTCGTCAATGCCCTGTTTTTCATGGTCGTTCCTCCATATCCGGAACGTCGCGTCGAAGCGCGGCGCCGTGACCGGGTCGGGCCGCGACGACGCACTCGTCGGACGTGATGTGCGAAGGGTTCATGTGGTGGCGATGGGGCACCGCAGCTTCGTACCGCCGTCCCTGAGGCACTGATTAACCATCAGGCCCGAGGCGAGCCGACCGCCGCCGTTCCAGGGCGCCTGGTGATCCGCCGCGCCAAGAACGGCCGACAGCGTGCGACGAAAGATCGGGGTACGGGACATGGCGATCCCTCCAAGACACGGTGGCGGGTGGTGGAGTTCACGTGACTTAGACATCAGACGTTAGGGCTTGCAGACATGTGACGTCAACGCCCGGGATCGCGCAAACACCGCAGATGTGCAGGCTGAATCGCCTCAGACATCAGATTGGTTACGCCAACGAGCAGCACCCCGGCCACGAGACGGCCGAAGGCCCGCCAGCACGGGCACCCGGGGTCAGCGACTTGCGAGCGGCCGACGGACACGGCGCGCGACAGCCATCGAGCGGGGACCTCGACCGCCGATGTTGGCGATCACATCGGCCTGACCTTGGCCACCTTCCCGGGTGCGGAAGCGCTAGCTGCGAACGCTAACATCGATGACGCTGAGATTGCTAGCTTGTTGCGGACGCGATCAGGAGATTCTGAGCCGTCGGCGTCACCGTCCGCCCGCCACGGTCGTGCACCAGATTGTCGGTCCTGCCTGGCACATTGGCTGGCCTGAACGCGAACCGATTGGAGCACCCGATGAGCCGCCAGATCCAGGTCACCTTCGACGCTCATGACCCGACAGCACTGTCCACGTTCTGGCGGGACGTACTGGGCTACGTACATCCCGGCCCGCCCGGAGTCGACCTGCCCGAGGGCGCCGACCCGCTGGCCGCATGGGACGACTTCCTCGCCCGGATCGGCGTACCGCCGGAGCAGCGCAACACCAGGTCGGCAATTGAGGACCCGGACGGGCTCGGTCCGCGGTTGTTCTTCCAGCAGGTGCCGGAGGACAAGGTCGTGAAGAACCGGGTGCACCTCGACGTACGGGCCGCGCCCGGGCTCACCGGCGAGGCCCGGATGGCAGCATTGCAGGCCGAGTGTGATCGGCTGGTCGCGTTGGGCGCCAGGCAGCTGCGCCGGGTCGAGCCCGCGCCGCCACTTGAGGCCGGCTTCATCGTGCTGACCGACCCCGAGGGCAACGAGTTCTGCCTCGACTGACCGGGCCGGCCTTACTCCGACTCCCCCTGCTCCGCGACCAGCGTCAACAGGTCGGCGTGCGTAGCCGCGTCGGCCGCCGCGACGAGCCCGCCCAGGCCGCTGCGCCAGGGTTGGCCGTCGAGCCCGGTCACCACGCAGCCGGCCGCCTCACAGAGCGCGATGCCGGCCGCGAAGTGCACGCTGTCGTGCAGTCGGCCATCGGTGATGTACGCGGCACGCCGACCGGCCGCAACCCAGGCCACCGCCAACGTGGTCGACACGACCCGGGGCCGGAAGCGCTCGACGAACCGTTCGTCAGCCAACAGCCGGGCGGCCCGGAACACCCGCTCGTTCGGATAGGGCGGATCAAGATTGACGTCCACCAACCCGGACGCCGTCGACGGCGTGAGTTGCAGATCCGTGTCGGCGTGCCGCACCCGGGCGTCGGTGCCGTCGGTCCAGAAGACCTCCTGGGCGAACGGGTCCACGACGGCCGCCACCACGACCTGCGCGCCGACCCGCAGGGCCACGTTGACCGAGACCAGCGTGGTGTGTACGGCGAAGTTGAGCGTCCCGCAGAGCGGATCGACAAGCCAGACGCGCCCGTTCCCGCCTGAGCCGCTGCGTCCGCTCTCCTCGGCCAGCACGGCGTCGTCGGGCCGCGCGGACCGCAGCACGCCGAGGATGGCCTGCTCCGCCTCAACGTCGGCGGTGGTGGCGAAGTCCCAGCCCGACTTCGCGAACTGGGCCACCGCTGTGCCGTGGTGCGAGCGCACCACCTCGGCACCGGCCTGCGCCGCCCGGATCGCGAGATCAGCATCGACAAGCGACATTCGACCACCGTACGGCGATTCGGTCGCGGGTGTGCCCCGGCTCAGTCGAGCGGCTTCGCCGGGGCCACCCCGTCGGTCACCTATCGCCCGAGGCAGTCCCGGACGGCAGCGGAGAGCAGGTTGGCCCGCTCGTCGTCGAAGCCGCCCATCTGGTTGACGACGTAGCCGAAGCCGACCTGGTGGGCGTCGTCGCCGAAGGCCAGGTGCCCACCAGCGCCGTCGTGCCCGAAGCTGCGTACGCCGAGCATCGGGCGGGGCACCGAGTGCACCAGGAAACCGGTGCCCCAGCGATGTCCCGCATCGGGCAGCCCGTAGACCTGTTGACCACTCACCCGGACCGTGACGGCGTCATCGACGGACGCCGGGCTGAGCAGCCGCGCGGCACCCACCTCGGAGACGCAGGCGGCGTAGAGCCGGGCCAGGCTCTCGGCCGTGCTGACCGCGCCCGCGCCCGGGATCTGGGCGGCCTGAATGGCCGGGTCGTTGAAGCTGACCAGGCCGTTCTCGTCGGCAGGGAAGGCGAAGGCGCCGCCCATGGTGATGCCGCGCTCGGCGACCGGGTCGCTGGCCGGGACAGGTTCGCCGATGGGCGCCAGCATCCAGGCGACCGAATCCCGCTCGGCGGCCGGCAGTCCGATCCAGGTACGCAGGCCGAGCGGTTCGCCGAGGGCCCGCGCGAAGTAGGCACCGGGCATCTCACCGGTGATCCGCCGGATCACCTCGCCGATCAGCCAGCCGTAGGTGATCGCGTGGTAGCTGTGCGCGGTGCCCGGCTTCCACAAGGGAGCCTGCGCCTCGATGGCCTTGATCACCGGCTCCCAGGCGAGCACCTCCTCGCGGGAGAAGGGCTTGTCCAGCGCCGGCAGGCCGGACTGGTGGGTGAGCAGCCACCGGACCGGGATCTCCGCCTTGCCGTGCTGGCCGAACTCCGGCCAGTAGCGGGTGACCGGCGCGTCGAGGTCCAACCGCCCCTCCTGCACCAGCAGGTACGCGCAGATCGCCATGATCCCCTTGGTGCAGGAGAAGACGACGGCAGGCGTGGCTGCGGTCCAGGGGCGTCCCGACCGGACGTCGGCCAGCCCGCCGTGCAGGTCCACGACCTTACGGCCGCGCAGGTAGACGGCGACCGCCGCGCCCACCTCCTGCCGGTGGGCGAAGTTGTCCCGAAACACGTCGGCGACCAGGCCGAAGCCCTCGTCGACGTCACCGTGGATCTGGCTGTCGCTCAACCCGCTATCCCTTCACGGAGCCCTGGAGCAGGGCCTTGATGAACTGTCGCTGGAAGATCAGGAACACGATCAGGGTAGGCGTGAGGATGAGCAGCGAGCCAGCGCAGAGCAGCACCAGATCGGTTCCCCACTGCCCCTGGAAGGCGCCGAGGGCACCCGCCATCGTCCGCTTCGTCGCATCGTCGACGAGCACGATGGCGAGCAGGAACTGGTTCCAGGTCCAGAGGAACAGCAGGATGGTCAGCGAGGCGATGGCCGGCCGGGCCAGCGGTACGTGCACCCGCCAGAACAGCTGCCAGGTGTTGCTGCCGTCCACCCGTGCCGCCTCGGACAGTTCCCGGGGCACGTTTATGAAGTGGGCGCGCATCCAGAAGACCGCGAACGGCATGTAGAGGCCGATCAACGGCAGGACGATCGCCCAACGGGTGTTGAGCAGGCCCAGGTCCCGCATCTGGTAGTACAGCGGGGTGACCACCGCCTCGAAGGGCAGGGTCAGGCCGAGCAGCAGCAGCCCGAAGGCGAGGTGACCGCCGGGCACCCGCAGGTGGCCGAGGCCGAACCCGGCCATGGTCGCGATGAGTACGCCGACCGGCACCACCCCGGCAACGATCAGCGCGCTGGACTTCAGCAGCGCGCCCATGTTCGCGGCGGTGAACGCGTCGACGAAGTTGCCCCACTGCGGATCGGTGGGCCAGGCCAGGCCGGTGGGCACGGTGCCGCGCGGTTGCAACGCCGCCGACAGCATGCTCAGGAACGGCAGCAGGGTGACCACGACCAGCGCGATCAGGAAGATCCGTCCGGTCAGCCGCTCGCTGCGGGTGGTCAGGTTCATCACTTCTCTCCCCGGGTCAGCCGCTGGATCGGCAGTACGCACACCAGCACCAGCGCCATCAGCACCACCGCGAGGGCCGAGGCGAGGCCGACCTGACGCTGGGAGAAGGCGAGCCGATAGATCTCCAGGCCGGGCACGGTGGTCTGGATCCCCGGGCCACCGCTGGTGGAGATGTAGACGATGTCGAAGCTGGCCAGCGCCGCGATGATGGTCACGGTCAGGCAGATCCCGATCTCCTGGCGCAGGCTGGGCAGGGTGACCGCGAAGAACTCCCGTACCGGGCCGGCGCCGTCGATGCGGGCGGCCTCGTAGAGCGACGGGTCGATCTTGCTCATGCCGGTGATCAGCAGGATCGTGCAGAGACCGAGCATGACCCAGGTGCCGATGACGCCCACCGCCGGCAGCGCGGTGTCGAACTCGCCGAGCCAGGCGCGGGTGACGCCGTCCAGCCCGACGGCCCGCAGCGCCTGGTTGACCAGGCCGTTGGTGGAGAGCACCCAGCTCCAGGCGATGCCGGCCGCGACGAGCGGGATCACCTGGGGCAGGAACAGCACGGTCCGGACCATGGTGCCGGCCGGGCCGGTGGTGATCCGCCGGACCAGGCTGGCCACCAGCAGGCCGAGCAGGACCGGGATGAAGCTGAAGAAGATGATCAGAATGAACGCGTTCGAGATGATCTTCAGCAGGTCGCGGTCGGTGAAGACCGTGAGGTAGTTGTCCAGCCCCGCCCAGCGGGCCGCGCCGATGCCGTTCCAGTGGTACAGCGAGTACTGCATGGTCAGCACGAGCGGACGCAGCACGAAGACGCCGTACATGATCAGTGCGGGCAGGACCCAGAGCCACCCGGACCACCGGACCGTGCGGCCCCACCGCTTCCGGTGGGGCCGCGCGGGTGACCGGGTGTCCCCCCGGCCGGGTCGGGACGCGGTGCCCGACCCGGCCGGGGCGCTGCCGAGGGCAGACGTCATCGGGACAATTCCTTCTCGTACTCGGCCTGGACCGCCTTCACGTACCCCTCGGGGGTCTGCTGGCCGGCGATCAGCTTCTGCATCTCGGGGGTGATCGCGGCGGCGAAGATGCCGCCGGTGGCGTTCGCGGTGAAGTCGACCGCGCCGTTGTCCGCGCCGAGTTGCTGGGACGCCTTGAGCGTCTCGGCGAGCACGGTGCCCTCCGACACCGGCGGAAGGGCCAGGTCGGCCGGGCCGCCCGGGTGCGAACCGCCGATGGTGACCGAGATTTCCCGGGCCTTGTCGTTGGTGTGCACCCAGTTGAGGAAGAAGGCCGCGGCGTCGGGGTTCTTGGCCTTGGCGCCGACGCCGAACGTGTTCGGCGCGGACATCGCGACCCGCTTGGCGTCGGCGGTCTCACCCGGGAAGAGGAAGAAGCCGACCTCGCCGGCCATGTTCTTGTCCAGGTTGCCCGACTCCCAGTCGCCGTTGAACATGAACAGGCCGTTGCCCTTCTGGAACTCGCCCATCATCGCCGTGTAGTCGATGGCGTTGGCGTCCTTCGGGAAGTAGCCGGCCTCCGCCCACTTCTGGATGGTCTGGGTGGCCTTGAGCGCCGCCGGCGTGTCGAAGGTCGCGCCCGGCTTCTGGAAGATCCAGTCGGCGATGGCGGTCGGGTCGCCGTACTGGTTCTGCAGCGCCTGGTGCGGGAAGTTGATGCCTGCGGTGTTCTTGTTGAACTGCATGATCGGCTGGAGGTTGGCCGCCTTCGCCTTGGCCAGCAGTTCCTCGAACTCGGCGATGGTGGCCGGCGGCTGGGTCATGCCGACCTGCTCGGCCTGCTTCTTGTTGTAGAAGACGCCGGTCACGCTGTAGCCCAGCCCCATGCCGTACAGCGAGCCACTGCCCCGCACCGCACCGCCGTCGGACAGGCGCAGCTGGATCAGGGACGAGGCGGGGAACTTGTCCCAGCCGTACGCGTCGAAGTACGGGTCCAGGTTCTTCAGCAGCCCGTCCTTGACCAGGTCGACCATGGTGGGCAGGCGGATGATGTCGGGCGCGTTGTCGGAGGCGAGCACCCGGGGCGCGTTCTCCGTGATGACGGTGAACTGGTCCTCGCGGACGTTGAACGTGACGTTCGGGTGCTGCTTGGTGAACTCGTCCGCGAGGGCCTTGGCCAGCGGGAAGCCGGTCTCGGCGTACATTTCCAGGGTGATCGGGTCGGTACCCAGCTCGGTGCTCACCGGAGCGTCGGAGTCCCCCGCAGGGGTCTCCTCCGAACCCGGTGCGCTACAGGCGGTGATGGCCAGGCTGACGCCCAGTAGGGGCACCAGCAGTGCCAACCGGCGTCGGGTGAATCTTGTCGAGAACTCCGGCACCTCATGCTCCTTGACTCATCCGCGCGCCGGACCGGCTGCCGGCCGTCCGTGGCGACCGCCACGAGCCCGGCCCGCCGGCCGCCACGTGTCGCACGTCGCGTGCCGAACCCCGGCTCGCGGCCCGCGGTACCCAATATGACGTCGGAAGACGCGAAGGCGTCCACCGCAGAGGCGAAACCACGTCGCTAAACTGATTTAGCAGAGCATGCGCGCGTCGCCGGGGACTGTCAAGGACGAGTTCGCAACGGTCTGGAAACAACTGGTTCACCGGCCCCCGGCCAGGCCGGACGCACCGCCGGTGACCACGGAAGTGACTCGACCCAGCATGATGGGACGACGGCGGCGTCGGGATGGCCGCCGTGATCGGAGGACGTAATGGGCCGTGAGAGAGCGACACTGGCCGACGTGGCGCGACGGGCCGGTCTGTCCAAGACCGCCGCGTCGATGGTGCTGAACGGGCGCGAGGGCACCCGGCTCTCCGCCGAGGCGCACCAGCGGGTCTTCGCGGCAGCGGAGGAACTCGGCTACCGACCGAACGTGGCCGCCCGCAGCCTGCGGACCCGCAAGACCGCGACCATCGCGTTCGTCTCCGACATCGTCGCCACCACCCGGTTCGCCGGTGGCCTCATCCGCGGGGCGCTGGACGCCGCCCGCGAGCGCGACCATGTCCTGCTGATCACCGAGACGCAGGGCGACGCGACATTCGAGCGGTACGCCATCGAGGCCATCCTCGACCGTCAGGTCGACGGCGTGATCTACGCGGCCATGGCGACCCGCCGGCTGGCGGTGCCGCCGGCCATCCTCGGCGGTCCGGTGGTGCTGCTCAACGCGACCAGTCCGGAGCCATTGCCCTGCGTGCTGCCCGACGACGAGGGCGCCGGCGCGATGATCGCCGAGACGCTGCTCGCCCAGGGCCACCGGGACCGGATCGCCCTGATCGGCCGCAACCGGCAGAAGGAAATCGACCCGGAGATCTCGCTGGCCGCCGACGCCCGGCTGCGCGGCATCCGGAGCACCCTCGCCGCCGCCGGTGTCGCACTGCTCACCGAGGGCTTCTGCCCCGAGTGGCTACCGGAGCACGGCTACGCCGCCATGCGGACGTTGCTGGACCGCCCGACCCGGCCCACTGCGGTGATCTGCATGAACGACCGACTCGCCTTCGGCGCGTACCAGGCGCTCGGCGAGGCCGGCCTGAGCATCCCCGGCGACCTCTCGGTGATCTCCTTCGACGACGACCCGATCGCCGCGTGGCTGCGGCCGGGTCTGTCCACGGCGGCACTGCCACACGAACAGATGGGCCGCCGTGCGGTGGAGGTGCTGCTCGACGGGGGTGACGGCGGCGCGTCGCTCGTGCCGATGCCGCTCCGCCGGCGGCGGTCGGTGGCCGCCCCCGCCGCCTGAGCTTCACCGTCTCCCCGGCGGCGCCCTCGCACCCGCTGTAGTCGCTAAACCGATTCACTGGTACGTTTCCGGCCATGCTTCGACTGCCCGACCACTGGGTGTGGGACAGCTGGTACACCCAGGACGACGACGGCCACTGGCACGCGTTCTTCCTGCGTGCCTCCCGGGCCCTGCTCGACCCCCACCGCCGCCACCGGCGCGCCTCGATCGGCCACGCGGTCTCCACCGACCTGCGCTCCTGGCAACTGCGCGCCGACGCGCTCGTACCCGCCGACGCACCCGCCTGGGACGACCTGGCGACCTGGACCGGCTGCACGGTCCGCGGCCCGGACCAGCGTTGGTACCTCTTCTACACCGGGGTCGCCCGGGCCGAGGACGGCCTGGTGCAGCGCATCGGCCTGGCCGTCTCCGACGACCTGGTCACCTGGCAGCGGCACGGCGACGGGCTGCTGCTCGAAGCCGACCCGACCTGGTACGAGCTGCTCGACCGCGAGCTGTGGTACGAGCAGGCCTGGCGCGACCCATGGGTCTTCCCGGACCCCGACGGCGACGGTTGGCACATGCTGATCACCGCCCGCACCAACCAGGGACCGGGCGACACGCGCGGTGTCGTCGGCCACGCGACCTCCCCCGACCTGGTCAACTGGACGGTTCGGCCGCCGTTGTCCATGCCGGGCGGCTTCGGTCACCTGGAGGTGCCACAGGTCGCCGTCATCGACGGACAGCCGCTGCTGCTGTTCTGCACCAACGCCTTCGCCGCCGGCCGGGAACCCGAGTCGCGGCTCTGGGTCGCCACCGGACCCACGGTGCGCGGGCCCTGGGACATCGCCGCCGCCCGGCCGGTCGCGCAACCGCACCTGTACGCGCCCCGCCTGGTCCCCGACGGCGACGGCTGGTCCCTCATCGGCTTCGTCGAGCACGCCGACGGCGAGTTCGTCGGGGAACTCAGCGATCCCGTTCCGGTCCGCTACGACCCCGCCGTCGGGCTGATCCCCAGGGTCGCGGTGACGGTCGGTGAGTCAGGTACCGGAAACGCCTGATCAGTCCGCCGGCCCGGCGCCGGTGACCTGGTCCTTCCGCTGACCGTGTCACCGGGCCGCTGGCGACCACGCCGGCTGACGCCCGCCGGGTGTCAGCCGGGGCAGCAGGACCAGGCCGACCAGGTAGGCGGCGAGCAGCCCGATGGCGAGCAGGGCCGGTAGCGCCCGGCCGACCGGCAGCAGAAGCAGCGGTACGACGGCGACGACCAGGTGGCCCGCCCGGGTGCCCCACCCGGACAGATAGCGCACCAGCAGGGTGCCCAGCAGATAGAACGCGGTGCCCCCGTAGAGCGCCACCACTCCCGGCCAGCCGAGGGGTTCCCCACCCGGCGTGTCGGCGGCGGAGATCAACGCCAGCACGTCCTCGAACCCCAGCGCCGTATAGAGCACCCCGGCGATCAGCGGCAAATGTCCCAGCGAGTAGGCGTCCGCGCCGATCCGGTCCCGCCGCTCACCGTCGGCCCGCAACAGCGCCTGCTCCGCGAGCGGACTGACCCGGTCGAAGTGGACCGCCCACAGGCACGCGATCAGGATGAAACCGATCACCGCGCCGGCGAGCACCGGAAGCTTGATGACCATGGTGCCGACGCCCACGCCGGCGGCGAGGAACGACTCGCCCAGCGCGATGATCAGGACCAGCCCGTGCCGTTCGGCGAAGTACTCGGGGCTGCGCACCGGCCACCCGCCCAGGCGGTTCTGCACCACGCCGCGCTGCCCGCCGATCTCGACCAGGAAGGCCAGGGCCCACAGCCAGGTCTGCGCCCATCCGCCGAGCGCGGCACCGACCAGCAGCGGAAACCAGGCCAGCACACTCGCCACGGCGAAACGCCGGATCCGCCGCCGCAGCGCCGGCTCGCCCGCCCAGTGGTAGAGCGCCAGGTGGACCGCGCGCAGCAGCACGTACGACAGGGCCAGCAGCAGCGGCCCGTCCAGACCCGACGCGCTGTCCCAGGCGCCCGGCATGACC
This sequence comes from Micromonospora sp. C51, assembly GCF_018070435.1. Lineage (NCBI taxonomy): Bacteria > Bacillati > Actinomycetota > Actinomycetes > Micromonosporales > Micromonosporaceae > Micromonospora > Micromonospora sp. C51. The sequence continues at coordinate 142,467 of NZ_JAGPXQ010000007.1, forward strand.
AGCGCGGCGACGAAGAACCCGGCCATCGCGGCCAGCACCAGTACGCGTACCGGCGGTCGATCGACCCGGGTCTGGTTACCCAGCCAGAGATACCCCGACCAGGCGAACCAGAGCAGCATCAGCAACAGCAACCCGCGACCCATCGCCACCGGATCCGGTGGCTTCCCCATGAACGCGACGATCCGGGTGAGGGTGAAGACGAAGACCAGGTCGAAGAAGATCTCGAACGGCGTGACCGTCGGCACGTCGCGGCCGGTAGGACGTACCCGCCACCACCGCCACCCCGTCAGCCCCGGCACTCAGCCGCGCGGAACCGGTCGCGGGCCACGCCGTACATCTTGTGCGCCGCACCCGTCGGCCAACACCGCCCCCGCTCCCCGACCTCGTCCCTGCCTGCCCCGTACCGGTCCGGTCGGCGTCCTTCGCCATCGACCCTAGTGCGACGTGCGGGCCCGGGATGCCGAAAGGCGGGGGCCATCCACAAATCCTGTTCCGGTCCCCCCGTCGGCACCCCGATGTGAGGATGAGCGCGTACGGCTCGGCCGGGCCGGTGCCGCGCGATCCGACCCGACAGGTGGTGAGCATGTCCCAGGACGACGAGGTGCGTCCCTTCCGTCTCGACACGCCGGAGGAGGCGCTCACGGATCTGCGTCGCCGGATCACGGCCACCCGCTGGCCCACCCGGGAGTTGGTCGCCGACCGCTCCCAGGGCGTGCAGCTGGCGACGGTCCAGGAACTGGCCCGTTACTGGACCACCGAGTACGACTGGCGCGCGTGCGAGGCCAGGTTGAACGCCCTGCCGCAGTACACGACCGAGATCGACGGCGTCGAGATCCATTTCATCCACGTACGGTCCCCGCATGAGAACGCCCTGCCTCTGATCATGACGCACGGCTGGCCGGGCTCGGTCGTCGAACTGCTCGGGGTGGTCGGCCCGCTCACCGATCCGACGGCGCACGGCGGGCGGCCCGAGGACGCCTTCCATCTGGTGCTGCCGTCCCTGCCCGGTTACGGCTTCTCCGGCGAGCCGGCCGAGCCCGGTTGGGACTCCGCCCGAATGGCACGCGCGTGGGCACAGCTGATGAACCGCCTCGGCTACCCGCGCTACGTCGCGCAAGGCGGCGACGTGGGCGCCTCCGTCACGGACGCGATGGGCCGTCAGGCACCCGACGGGCTGGTCGGCATCCACGTCAACCTGCTCGCCGCGGCGATCGGTCTCAAGGACCAGCTGCCGGCGAAATCGGAGCCGGAACGCGCGGCGCACGAGGCGCTCGCCACGTTCACCATGGACGGTTTCGGCTACTTCCTGGAACAGACCACCCGACCCCAGACGATCGGCTACTCGCTGCTCGACTCACCCGTCGGGCTGGCGGCCTGGATGCTTGACCACGACACGGACAGCTACTACAAGATCTCCCGCGCCTTCGTCGACGGCGAGCCGGTGGGTGGTCTCAGCCGGGAAACCGTCGTCGACAACATCACCCTGTACTGGCTGACCGGAACCGGCGCCTCGTCCGCCCGGTGGTACTGGGAGTTCGGGCGCTTCCAGGCAGCCGCCGACGCGGCCGGCCAGCCTCCGCCACCGGTCGCCGTACCGGTCGGCTTCACGGCGTTCCCCGGCGAGATCTGGGCCGCGCCCCGCAGCTGGGCCGAGACCGTCTACCCGGGCCTCGCGTACTTCAACGAGGTCGACCGTGGCGGCCACTTCGCGGCCTGGGAGGAGCCGGAACTCTTCGCCGCCGAGGTACAGGCCGCGTTCCGGCCGCTGCGACAGCCCTGACCCGCCAACTGCCGGCGGGCACCGGGGTCACGTCGACCGCATGGCGCGCACGGCCTCCTTGGCGAACAGGCACGCCGCCCGGTGGTCGGGGTCGACCTCGGCCAGCACCGGATCGGTCTCGGCGCACTCCGGCCGGGCCTGCGGGCAGCGGGTGCGGAACCGGCAGCCGCCCGGCGGATCCACCGGGCTGGGAATGTCACCGCTGAGGATGATCCGTCGGCGTTCCCGCTCGGCCTGCGGGTCGGCGACCGGCACCGCGGACAGCAGCGCGGCGGTGTACGGGTGGGCCGGATCCCGCCAGATCTGCGCCGGGGTGCCGCTCTCCACGATCCGCCCCAGGTACATCACCGCCATCCGATCGCTCATGTGTTCCACAGCGGCCAGGTCGTGGGCGATGAACAGGTAGGTCAGGCCCAGATCCCGTTGCAGCCGGCGGAGCAGATTCATGATCTGCGCCTGCACGCTCAGGTCGAGCGAGGCGATCGGTTCGTCCAGCACGATCAGGTCCGGTTCGCCGGCCAGGGCACGGGCGATACCGACCCGCTGCCGCTGGCCGCCGGAGAGTTCGTGGGGATGCCGGTCGGCCAGCTCGCCGCGCAACCCGACCATGTCGAGCAGTTCGTCGACCCGGCGACGGCGGGCGGCACCGCCGTCGGTGAGCCGGTGCACGATCAACGGCTCGGCGATGCTCGCCCCGATGGTGAGCCGGGGGTCCAGGGACGCCTGCGGGTCCTGGAACACCATGGCCACCCGGCGACGCAGCGCCCGCAGCCGTCGCCGGGACCAGCGGGTGACGTCCTCGCCGCCCACCCGGACCGTGCCGGAGGTGGGATCCACCAGCCGGAGCAGCGCCAGCCCGGTGGTGGACTTGCCGCTGCCCGACTCACCGACCAACCCCAGCGTCTCCCCCCGCCGTACCCGCAGCGACACCCCGTCGACAGCCCGCACCACACCGGCCGGCGTCGGGAACCACACCGCCAGATCGTCGAGTTCGGCCACCACCTCGCCCGGTTCCCGCTGCTTCGGCACCCCGCCGTGCGCCGTGCCGGCCGCGGACCCGACCGCGCCGAGCTGATGATCCGCTCGCTGCCGCTCGCTCATCGGCGCTCCCCGTCGGTCGGCTGCGGGTAGAAGGTGCGGACCTGATGCCCGGCCGAGACCGGTACCAGCGGCGGCAGCTCGTGCTCACAGCGGGCGTCACCCCGCACCGGGCAACGGGGCCAGAACGCGCAGCCCGCCGGCAGATCCAGCGGGCTGGGCGGCGCACCGGCGATGGTGACCAGTTCCGCGCTGCCGGCCGCCGGGTCCGGACGGGCGGCCAGCAGGGCCCCGGTGTACGGGTGCGACGGCGCACCGAAGACGGCGTCGACCGGCCCCTGTTCGAGGATCCGGCCCCCGTACATGACCGCCACGGTGTCGGCGATACCGGCGACCACACCCAGGTCGTGGGTGATCCAGACGACCGCGGTGCCGAGCCGCCGTTGCAGGTCGCCCACCAGCTCGACGATCTGGGCCTGGGTGGTGACGTCGAGGGCCGTGGTCGGTTCGTCGGCGATCAGCAGGTCCGGCTCGCAGGCCAGCGCCATGGCGATCACCACCCGCTGGCGCATGCCGCCGGAGAACTGGTGCGGGTACGCGTCCACCCGCTGCCCGGCGGACGGGATGCCGACCATGTCCAGCAGTTCGACGGCGCGGGACCGGGCGGCCCGCCGGGTCAGCCCGAGGTGTTCCTCGGCGGCCTCGGTGACCTGCCGGCCGACGGTGAGCACCGGGTTGAGCGAGGTCATCGGATCCTGGAAGACGAACCCGATGTGCCGCCCCCGCAGTCGTCGACGGCGTTCCCCGGTCAGCCCGGTGAGTTCCGTGCCGAGCAGGTGCACCCGGCCGGTCACCCGCGCGGTGCGGGGCGCCAGCCCGGTGGCGGCGAGCACGCTCATGCTCTTGCCGCTGCCGGACTCGCCGACCAGCGCCAGCGTCTCCCCGGGCTGCACCGCCCAGTCGACCCCGGCGACCGCGTGGGCCGGCCCACGCCGGGTGCCGATGGTGACGGTGAGGTCCTCGACGGCCAGTACGGGCTTCATGCGGTGCTCCTCCGGGCTTCGCTGACGGTCAGCTGGCGGGGATCCAGCACGTCCCGCAGGGCGTCACCGACCAGGTTGAACGCCAGGACGGTGAGGAAGATCGCCGCACCGGGGAAGAAGCCCAGCCACCAGGCGTCGGTGACGAACCCGCGCCCGTCGAACAGCATCCGGCCCCAGGCCGGATCGGGTGGCTGGACGCCGAGGCCGAGGAAGGACAGCGCCGCCTCGGAGAGGATCGCGAAGGCCAGCGAGAGCGACGTCTGCACGATCAGCGGCGCCGCGATGTTCGGCAGCACGTGCCGGCGCATGATCCGCAGGTCGGACGCGCCGACGGAGACCGCGGCCCGGACGAAGACCTGTTCCCGCACGGAGAGCACGCCGGCCCGGGTCACCCGGGCGAAGATCGGCGTGTAGACCACGCCGATCGCCACCATCGCGGTGACCAGTCCCGGACCGAGCACCGCCACGATCGCCACCGCCAGCAGCAGCACCGGGAACGCGAACAGCACGTCCATGCAGCGCATCAGCACGTTGTCGAGCCAGCCCCGGTAGTAGCCGGCGAACAGCCCGAGGGTCGCCCCCACCACCAGCGCGATGCCGACGCTGACCAGACCGACCTGCAACGACACCCGGGCGGCGACCATGACCCGGCTGAGCACGTCACGGCCCAGCTCGTCGGTGCCGAACGGATGTGCCCAGCTCGGCGGCTGAAGCATCTGGTCGACGTTCACCTCGTTGATCCCCGACGGCGCCAGCCAGGAGCCACCCAGACCCACCACGACCAGCACCACCAGCACCAGGCTGCCGGTCAGGGCCAGCGGATCGCGGCGCAGCACCGCGAGCACCCGGCGCAGCTGTCCCTCACGGTTGACCGTCTGCTCGCTCATTTGACCGTGATCCTCGGGTCGAGACGGGCGTAGAGAATGTCGACCAACAGGTTGACCAGGAGGAACAGCGCCGCCACCAGCAGCACCGCCCCTTGGAGGACCGGATAGTCCCGAGCCGCGACGGCGTCGTAGGTGAGCCGCCCGATGCCGGGCCAGGCGAACAGCACCTCGATCACGATCACGCCGCCGAGCAGGCTGGCCAACTGCACCGCCACCACGGTCACCACCGGAATGAGGGCGTTGCGCAGCACGTGCCGCAGCACCACCACCCGGGTACGCAGTCCCTTCGCCTCCGCCGTGCGCACGTAGTCCTCGGAGAGCACCTCCAGCATCGACGAGCGGATGAACCGGGTGAGGATCGAGGCGGTGACCAGGCCGACCGTGGCGGCGGGCAGCGCCACGTGGGACGCCCAGCGCCCCGGATCCTCGGTGAGCGCGACGTATCCCGACGGCGGCAGCCAGCCGAGCACCCCGGAGAAGAGCAGGATGCCCATGATTCCCATCCAGAAATCCGGCACCGAGACACCGAACTGGCTGAACACCCGGGCCGCGTGGTCGACAAGCGAGCCGCTGCGGATCGCCGAGACGATCCCCAGTGGAAAGGCGATCGCCATGGCGAACACCACCGCGGTGACCGCCAGCGACAGGGTCGCCGGCAGCCGCTCCAGCACGATCGCGGTGACCGGGCGTCCACTGCGGAAGCTGACCCCGAGGTCGCCGGTCAGCGCCCGCCGCAGGTAGTCGAAGTACTGCACCACCAGTGGCTGGTCCAGCCCCGCCCGGGCCCGCAACGCCTCGTACGTCTGCGGGTCGAAGCGGGTGCCGAGGGCGACCCGGACCGGGTCACCCGGCACCAGTTGGAGCAGCAGGAACACCACGAGGGTCACGCCGAGCAGCACGACGGCCGACTGCAACAGCCGACGGATGACGAAGCGGGCCACCTGAGGTCCCCCGCCGGGTCACCGAGCGAGAGCCACGTCGCGGAACCGGATCGCCCGGTCCGTGCGTACCTCGTAGCCGCTTACCTGCTTGGACCAGCCCTGGGCCACGTCCGGGTTGTAGAGGTAGATGTAGCTGGCGTCGTCCACGATCTGCTTCGCCACCTGCTCGTACTGCTGCTTGCGGGCGGCCTGGTCGGTCTCCGTCCGGGCCTGGTCGAGCAGCCGGTCCACATTCGGGTTGGCGTACTCGTGGAAGTTGAACGTGCCGTCGCTGTGGTGCTGGGCGTAGTAGAACTCGTCCGGGTCGATGTTGCCCAGCCAGCCGAGCATGAACGAGTCGAACTTGCCGGCGCCCTGCTCGTCGAGCCACTGCGCGAAGTCCAGCGTACGGATCTCGACGGTGATCCCGACGGCCTCCAACTGGGAGGCGATGACCTGGGCGGCGGTGACCGTCTCCGGGTACTCGTTGGTGACCATGAGGTCCATGGTCAGGCCGCTCACCCCGGCCTGGTCGAGCAGTTGCTTGGCCTGGTTGACGTCGTGGCTGTACGGCGCGTACTCGTAGTAGAAGGCGCTGTTCTGGGGGATGGCGGTCTGGTTGACCGTGGCCAGCCCGAACTTGGCGGCCTTGGTGATCGCCTCACGATCCAGCGCGAAGGCGATGGCCCGGCGGACGTTGACGTCGTCGTACGGCTTGCGCGCCTGGTTGAGCGCGAGGTACCAGTAGTCGGTCGAGGGCACCGACTGCACCGTCGGGTCGTCCCCGTCGAGCAGCGCCGGCACCTGCTGCGGTGGCAGGTTGTCGGTCCAGTGCACCTCACCGCCGCGCAGGTTCTGCAGGGCGACGGTGGGGTCGCTGACGAAGGTGAATCGGACGCCGTCCAGCTTGGGCTTCTCGCCCCAGTAGTTGTCGTTGCGGACCAGCCGGATGCTGTCGCCGGAGCTGTAGTTCTCCAGGGCGAACGGGCCACTGCCGACCGGCTTGGTGGTGATCTCACCGGATTCCACGTTGGCCTTCTGGACGATCGCCACGCCCTTGAAGCCACCGAGGTTGGCCAGCAGGTTCGGGGTCGGCGCGTTGAGGGTCACCACCACGGTCTTCGGGTCGGTGGCCTCGATCGACTTCACGGTGCCGAACTTGTACGCGTTGTTCAGCTTCTCGTCGATGATCCGGTTGTAGGAGTAGACGACGTCCTCGGCGGTCAGCGGCGAACCGTCGGAGAACTTGACGCCCTCGCGGAGGGTGAACGTCCAGGTCAGCTGATCCTCGCTGGTGGTCCACTCGGTCGCCAGGGAAGGCTTCATCTCCAGGTTGGCGTCCGGCTCGACGAGCGTGTCGAAGACGTTCTCCAGCACCTGGAAGCTGTAGTAGGCGGAGGTCTTGTGTGGATCGAGTTGGTCGGGCTCGCCGCCGATCGCGGCGTTGAGCACGCCTCCGGCGCCCGCCGTGTCGTTGCCGTCGACGTCGACGCCCTCGCCCCCACTGCATCCCGCCACGGCGGCGAGCATCAGGGCGATCGTCGCGCCGGCCAACCTGAATCTGGTCCTGGACATGGTCCTCCCCCTGGATTCTTCCCCGGCAGTCGAAAGATCTTGCGAGTCTGGTCCCCCGACCTAGCGATGTCAACACAAAACGTGGCAAATTGCCCTGGTCGCCGCTGCCCTGCTCGCCCACGCTAACCGCAAATCCGCCGGCCGGCAGGGCTCGGACCGGCGGGCGGACACGTTCGCCGTCAAGCTGTGACCCGGGCGGTCAGAGGCAGCACCAGCAGTAGAGGTGGTGACCGGCGGCCTGGGCACGGCGGGCCAGGGCGCTGATCTCCTCGATCACCGGCAGCAGTTCACCGGGCGGCAGCGGCTCACCCCAGGCCAGCTCCTCGATCTGCCCCCACCGCGCCGACAGCTCGGGAGACTGGGCGGCGGTGACCGACGCCAGGGTGTCCCTGGTGGCGTCGTCGAGGACGATCAACCATGGCCCTTCGTCGCCACCGCTCCAGATCAGCCGCTGCTCGATCAGGTCAGTGGACCAGGCCACCCCGCGCACGAAGCCGATCAGCTTGCCGAGGGTCACCGCCGGCTCAATGCCCTTGAGGTCGATCGCGTCCACCCCGGGGCGGCCCCCGGACACGGCGACCGGACCGCCGTCGAGCTCCGCCATCAGCCCGATCGCGGCGGCGTCGTCCGCCGCCCGGAAGTAGTCATACAGAACACCCATGGGACGTACCCCATCAGGTGGGTACGACAGCACTTCGCGCTACGGACAGTTGTTGCTGGTCAGCCGCAGCGTGTACTCGGCGTCGTCCTGGGTGATGCCCGACGGGGCGCCGTCGAAGTAGGTCTCCACCTTCTGCCAGCCGCGCCGCTGCTCGTAGTGCAGGTGCGGGGCGCCGGAGTTGCCGGTGCTGCCGATCCGGCCGATCTGCTGGCCCTGGACGACCCGCTGGCCGGCCTGCACCAGCGGCGGCTCCAACAGGTGCAGGTACTGGGTCTCCCACCGGCCGCCGTGGTCGATCTTCACCCAGTAACCACCGCCACGACCCCGCGGGCCGTCCGGATTGTCCGGGGTACGCCCACCAAGCGACCCGTTGATCCCGGCCACGGTGACGGTGCCCTCGTATGAGGCGAGCACCGGTTGTCCCCACGGGTCGCCGGAGAGCGGGAAGAAATCCACGTCGTAGTCGCCGTGCCCCGGGTAGGTGCCGACCTGCCAGGTCTCACCGCAGCCGACCGGCATCTGGAACAGCGGGCGGGGCCCCGGCGGGCGCAGCACGATCACGGCCGCCACGGCCAGGGCGATCACGATGCCGAGGCCGAACAGGAGCCCGAACCGGGTACGGCGGGCGCGGCGGTGGGAACGGGGGTGGCCGGTCGTCACGGCCCAGAGCATGTCAGAGACCGGCAACCCCCGTCGGGCGCCCTCAGGCCGGCACCGCCGGCACGGCAGGACCGCTCGGCGCCGGCACCGGCACCGGGAGCACCACCACCGGGCAGGTCGCCTTGCGTACGCACTCCTCGCTGACCGAGCCGAGCACGGTGTGCCGCAGCCGGCCGTGCCCGTGGCTGCCCAGCACCAGCAGGTCGGCGCCACGGGCGGCGGCGGTGAGCACGTCGGCCGGCCGGCCCTCGACGACCTCGGCCGAGACCGGTGTCGCCGACGTGCCCCGGGTGACCTCGCCGATCTCCCGGGCCAGCAGGGCGGTGGCCCGCTCCTCCTCCTCGATCGGGTTGGGCGCGACCATGGCACCACCGTCCAGGCCGTCCCACCGCCAGGCGGTCACCGCCTGCACGGTGCCGTTGCGTTCGGCCGCCTCACCGACCGCCCACCGCAGGGCACGCCGCCCACCGTCCGAACCATCGACGCCTACGACAATCAGATAAGTCATCGTTCCCACCTCTCTCCGTCCTGCTTCCAGTGCAGCGCCCGGACGTGGCGCGGACCAGCGGCCGGAGTCCCCTCCGGACGGGTCGGACGGCCCTGGGCCGGGCAGGACCTGCGGCCCGGTCGAGTTGCCCAACCCCGAGGAAGATCGCCGTCGATCATGGGCCTTGTGACGCGTCACGATCACCTGGTAGACATCACATGTCTTGCGGCTCGTTCGCGCCGCGGTATCTGGGGGTGACGGTGAAGCTGCTGCGAGTAGGACCGCCGGGGCGGGAAACGCCGGCACTGCTCGACGAGGCCGCCCAACTGCGTGACCTCAGCGGCGTGACCGACGACGTCGACGCCGCCTTCCTGGCGGCCGACGGCCTAGCCCGACTGGCCGACATCGTCCCGCACGACCTGCCGCCGATCGACGGCACCGGGCTACGGATCGGCCCCCCAGTGCGGCCCGGGAAGATCGTCTGCATCGGGCTGAACTACCGCGACCACGCCGCCGAGACCGGGGCGGCCCTGCCCACCGAGCCGGTGGTCTTCCTCAAGGCGGCGGACACGGTGGTCGGTCCCGACGACCCCGTGCTGGTGCCCCGCGGCAGCACCAGGACGGACTGGGAGGTCGAACTCGCCGTCGTCATCGGCCGCAAGGCGCGCTACCTGCCGTCGACCGAGGCGGCGCTGGACTGCGTCGCCGGGTACGCCATCTCCCACGACGTCTCGGAGCGGGAATTCCAGCTCGACCGGGGCGGCCAGTGGGACAAGGGCAAGTCCTGCGAGACGTTCAACCCGCTCGGCCCGTGGCTGGTGACCGCCGACGAGGTTCCCGATCCGCAGGACCTGCGGTTGCGGCTCTGGGTCAACGGCGTGCTGCGGCAGGACGGCGCCACCAAGGACATGGTCTTCCCGGTGGCCGAGATCGTCCGCTACCTGAGCCAGTTCATGGTGCTCTACCCCGGCGACGTCATCAACACCGGCACCCCGGCCGGCGTCGCCCTCGGGCAGCCGGAGCCCAAGCCGTACCTGGTCGCCGGGGACGTGGTCGAGTTGGAGATCGACGGCCTGGGCCGGCAACGTCAGACGCTGGCAGCCGCGTGACCGGCGACGGGCCGGGGTTCGCTGGCGGACCCGTCGCCGGCCGGGGCGAGTTCACCGGGTTGGCGGCGGTGGTCACCGGCGGCGCCTCCGGCATCGGCCTGGCCACGGCCACCCTGCTCGCCGAGCGGGGCGCCCGGGTGGCCTGCCTGGACCTGAACCCGCAGCACGTACCCGAGCCGTTGCTCGGCCTGGCCGCCGACGTGACCGACGACGCGTCGGTACGGGCCGCGATCGCCGCCGCCCATGCCGCGTTCGGCGGCTTGGATGTCCTGGTCAACAACGCCGCCGTCGGTGCGGTCGGCACCATCGAGGCCGGCACCGTTGACGAATGGCACCAGGTTCTCGACGTCAACGTGGTCGGCATCGTCCGGGTGACCCGGGCCGCGCTGCCGCACCTGCGCGCCTCCGCGCACGCCGCGATCGTCAACATCGGTTCCATCGCCGCCTGGCTCGGGCTGCCGCAGCGGGCCCTCTACAGCGCCAGCAAGGGAGCGGTGCAGGCGCTCACCCTGGCGATGGCCGCCGACCACGTCACCGCCGGCATCCGGGTGAACTGTGTCAACCCCGGCACAGCGGACACCCCGTGGGTACGTCGACTGCTCGACGCCGCCGACGATCCGGCGGCGGAACTGGCCGCGTTGCGGGCCCGCCAGCCCACCGGTCGCCTCACCACCCCGCAGGAGGTCGCTGCGGCCGTCGCGTACCTCGCCAGTCCGCTGTCCGGATCGACCACCGGCAGCGTGCTCGCCGTCGACGGCGGCATGCACGGCCTCCGCCTGCCCACGCCGCCAAGCAGGGCCTGAGCGGCAGCTCAGCGGGCGAGACCGAGCGCCGGGCCCGCTTTGCGGACCGACCGGCGGGCCACCCCGCCGCCCGGGTCACCGGGATGGCCGGGCCCCACCACGTCGCCGCGTACGTCGGCGACGATGGTGGCGAGCAGGTCCCGGCTGGACCGCAGCGACTCGATCTTCTCGGTCAGCAGGTCCAACTCGCCCTGGAGGGTGTCGGCCAGGCGGGCCCGGTCGGCCGGCTCGTCCGGGATCGCGGCCCGGCCGTCCAGCAGGAACCGCAGCGCCTGTCCGACCACTCCGGACGGCAGCGCGGCCGACAGCATGCACCGGATCCGGGCCACCCGGTCGACGTCGGATTCCTGGTAGATCCGGTAGCCCGACTCGGTGCGTACCGGCGTCAGCAGACCCTGCTCCTCGTAGTACCGCAGCATCCGCACCGACGCGCCGGTCCGCGCGCTCAACTCACCGATCCGCATCACTTGACTCTAACGTCGGTGTGAGGCTTTAGCGTCCCCTCTGTGATCATCTACGTACTCTTCGTCTGCTCGTTCGCCGTGGCCACCGCCGAGTTCGTGCTGGTCGGCCTGCTCCCCCAGGTCGCCACCGACCTGGACGTGTCGGTTGCCGCCGCCGGCCAACTGGTCACCGCGTACATGATCGTTGTCACCGTGGGCGGCCCGGTCGCCACCGTGCTGACCCGCCGCCTGCCGCGCCGGGAGCTGCTCGCCGGCACCATGGCGCTGGCCACGGTGTCCGCGGTGGCCAGCGCCATGGCCACCTCGTACCCGATGCTGCTGTCGGCCCGGTTGGGCTCGGCGCTGGCGCAGGCGCTGTTCATGGCGGTGGCCTCCCAGGTGGCGATGGCCTCGGTTCCGCCGCAGCGGCAGACCGTCGCGGTGGCCCGACTGTTCGGCGGATTCGCCCTGGCCACCGTGCTCGGCCTGCCGCTGGGCAGCCTGATCGGTGAGGCGTACGGCTGGCCGGTCACTTTCGTGGCCGTGGCCGGCATGGCCGCGTTGGGGCTGCTCGGCGTGCTCGTCTTCTGCCCCCGCATTCCCACCCCGCCGCCGGCCGGCGTCCGCGACAGCGTCGGTGCGCTGCTGCGCCCCGGCATCTACGCCGGACTCGGCGTCACCCTGCTGGCGTTGACCGGCTTCGTGGCCGCGTTCACCTACGTCGCGCCGATGCTGCGCACCGTCACCGGGCTGAGTCCCGGCTGGGTCAGCGTCGGACTGGTCGGCTACGGCCTCGGCACCATCGCCGGCAACCTGCTCGCCGGCCGGGTACGCCCCGAGGCGATCACCCGCCGGCTGCCCCTCGCCGTCGGCGCGCTGACCGCGATCCTGCTGGTGCAGCCAGTCCTGCTGCCGGTGGCCCCGCTGGCGCTGGCCGGGCTGGCCCTGCTGGGCGCGGCGGCGTTCCTGGTCGTGCCGCTGGTCCAGACCTGGCTGATGGGTCAGGTCGACGCGGCCACCACCGGCCTGGTCGCCGCCGTCAACATCTCCGTCGCCGGTGCCGCCGGAGCCCTCGGCGCCGCGCTCGGCGGCACGGTGCTCGCGGTCGGCCTCGGCCCGGCCTGGATCGGCCCGGTCGCCGCCGTCTCCGTCCTGGCCGCCACCCTCGTCGCCGCCAGCCTTTCTCGGGCCTCGTCGCCGCGCGGCTCCTCGTCCGGCGCGTTGCTCCAATCGTGAGGCGAGCGGCTTTCGGGGCGGAGGTCACGGCCGGTGGAAACGGGGTCGCCAGTGCCGTCGCCAGCCCGCTACGGTCCGCCGTATGCGGTTGGAAAGGATCACGCCGGAGAACTACGAGGCGGCGCTGGCGCTGTCCGTGCGCCCCGAACAGGAGGACCTGGTCGGGCCGGTGGTCAAGTCGCTCGCCGAGGCGTACGTCTTTGCCGACAACGCCTGGCCGAGACTGATCTACGACGGAGACACGCTCGTCGGGTTCCTGATGGCCTTCCTGGACATCCAGTGGAACGCCGGTCGCGATCCCGACGACCGACGGTCCGGCCTCTGGCGGCTGAACATCGCCGCCGACGCCCAGGGACGCGGCTACGGTCGCTTCGCCCTGTCAGCCGTGTGCCAGGAGATTCGGGCCAGGGGCGGCACCCGGGCGTACGTGACCTGGAAGCCTCGGGCCGGCGGCCCGGAAGCCTTCTATCTCAAGCTCGGCTTCCGCCCCACCGGCGAGCAGAGCGGCGGCGAGACGGTCGGCATGCTCGACCTCTGAGCACAGGTCTCGTCTCGGCCTACGGATAGATTCGGTTCGGGCCGATTCCAAGTTCGCATGAGTGACGGGACAACTGGTGAGGGGCATGGATGAGCCTCGATCTGAGGAGCCGCCCGGGCTTACGGATGGCGGTCGCCGCTGTCGCGATCGGGGCGGTTCTCGCCCTCGCCACGGTGGTGACTGCGGCCATACGTGATCGAGGTCCAACTCCCCAACAGGAGGTGGCCAGCGAGGGCGTACGGATCTCGGTGCCAGCTGAGTGGCCACGCAATGCCCTCAAATGCGGTACGCCGATGCGCGACACCTACATCGTGGACCTCGATGTGATCGCGGGCTGCGCCGTGTTGCCGCAGCCTCGCGTCGACTACGCCGAGATAAAGCGCGCGAATCTCGATCTCGACCCGGTCGCCCAGCTCGCCACCGAGGCGGGCGAGGCATTCGGCCACCCCGTCCTGGGGGGCGGCGACGTGCTGCCGGATGGCCGGACGCGGCAGGTGGTGGTGGTCCCCGACCGACAGGTACTCCTCGTCGCGGTGTCCAGCAACCCGGCAGTCGCCGAAGCGATCGTCCGTTCACTCCGAGTCGACTGACCTGCGTCGGCACCGCCAGCGCCTCGCTTACTGTCGGTCAACCAGGAACGAGATCTTGGAAAAATTCCGTTAGTAGTTAACGACAACTGTCCAAGATCTTGTTTCAACCTTCGGAACAGAGACGTTGCCGACCCGGCGGAGGCTGGCGTTACTCGGACCCGCGCTCCGGCTCGGCTACGTACACGCCTTTCCCGGGATGCCCTTCGACCAACTCTCTGTCTTTGAGCAACGACATGACACGGTGGATCGTGGAGATGTGCACGCCGTGCTGCTCGGCGAGTTGACGCGTGGACGGCAGCTTCTCCCCCGGCGCGAGTTCGCCAGATTTGATCTTGCTCGTGATCTCGTTCGCTATGCGGCGGTAGTCGACTCTCTCGGTCGGCATGTCGATCTCCGTCGGTTCCCTGGCTTCGGCAAACTCCGCGGTTCCGGCCCGCATACCCACCTCGGACAGTGCTACGCCCACGTTCGGAGTGGGCACCTGTTCGACACCGGGCGGAAGGTGCCACATGGTCGACCCCGTTGACATGCAGTCGAATGCCGCCTTACCTCCGGACGAGATCAGTGTCCTGGACGATCAGGGAGAGAACGGCGGGAACCGGTGTTCGGCCTCTGCAAGTGCTCTCGGTCGGCATGCCATGGATAGTCAACGCGCAGCTGAACAGGAGCGCGGCGTGAAGAGGGACGAGGTGCCGATCGGGCGGCGGGTGGCGTACTGGCGGGCGCGGCGGCGGATGTCGCAGCAGGTGTTCGCCGACCGGCTCGGCAAGTCCAAGAGCTGGGTGGACAAGGTCGAGCGCGGGGTACGGGCCCTGGACAGGGTTTCCACGCTGCGGGACATCGCTGCCGCGCTGCGGATCGATCAGGCGGTGCTGCTCGGCCAGGACAGTCGATCTGCCGAGGCGACCACCAGGGTCGAGGGCGTCGAGCAGATCCGGGCGGCACTGTCCGCGTACGACATTGCCTTGGATCGGCCCGCGGCGCGCCGGGACGCGCCGGACGCGGCTCGGCTGGCGCGGGGCGTCGCGCATGCCTGGACCAGTTCTCAGCATGCGCGGTACCCGGCGCTTATCGGTCTGCTGCCCGAGTTGCTGGCCGGGACACAGCGCGGTCACGCCCACGATCCGCAGGCGGGCCGGGTTCCGCTGGTGGAGGCGTACCGGGTGACCGCTTCGCTGCTGGTGAAACTCGACGAGACCGAGTTGGCCTGGCTCGCCGCCGACCGGGCGATGACGGTCGCGACCGGTGATCCTCTACTGGTCGCCGCCGCCACCGTGCAGCTCGGCCAGGTGTTGCGGGCGGCTGGTCGCGCGCGGGAGGCGGGCACGGCGACACTGGCGGCGGCGTACCGGATCGGGCAGACCGACCTCGACGTGGCACGCATGTCGCTCTGCGGGACGTTGCTCGTGCAGGCGGCGCTCGCGGCAGCCCGGCACGGCGACGACCGGGCCGCCGCCCGCGTCGACGAGGCCGCCGACCTGGCCGCCGAGGTCGGCGACGGCAACGATCATCATCACACCAGCTTCGGACCGACGGCCGTGGCGCTCGCCCGGGTCGCTGTCGCGATCGAGTTGGGTACGCCGGACGAGGCGATCGTCCGACACGAGAAAGCTGTCGGACGGGACGGCTGGCGGTGGCTGCCACCGGAGCATCGGGCCGCCCACCTGATCGACGCCGGTCGTGCGTACCTTCAGGTTGCCGACCCGGTGAACGCGTCCCGGGTGCTGCTGGAGGCCGACCGGACCGCCCCCGCCGAGGTACGCCGCCGACCCGCCGCCCGGAACGTACTCGCCGCCACGGTCCGCCATCCGGGTGCTCCCGCCACGATCGTCGCGCTGGCCGCCACCCTCGGGGTGACCCGCGCATGACCGCACCGTTGCTCACCCTGGCGCAGATCCTCAACCGCCTCACCCTGACCGCCCGCTGGACGCTGCGAGACCACCAGCCCGGCCCGACGGCCGCTGCCCGCTCTGCCGCGTCCCCGACTGTGCCGTGGCCACCGCCGCCCGCAACCTCCTCACCACCCTCAGGCAGACCCGCTGGACCGGGGACGGTGACACTTCGGATCCGTGGCAGTCGCGGTAGTCGACACGCCGGGCGGTTGACGCTTTCACTGCCACAGATCCTTCGGCAACGGGTTACGACGGCGCGTGCTGGGGCGGGAGGTCGGGCGCGGGGGCGAGGAGGCGTTGGCGTTCGGCGGCCACCACTTCCTGGACGAGTTCGGACTCGGACAGGTCCACCGCCTCCGGGCTCGCGTCGGCCGTGTCGCTGACCCGGGCGAAGTCGTCGAAGATGCGGCGCTTGCCCGCCAGCAGTTCGGTGATCCGCTGGTCGACGCCCTCCTCGGAGAGCAGCCGGTGGACCTGCACCGACTGGACCTGCCCCATCCGGTGTGCCCGGGCGATGGCCTGCGCCTCGGTGGTCGGCTTGAGCTGAGGTTCACAGATGACGACGACGGAGGCGGACTGGATGTTGAGCCCGACGCCACCGGCCACGATCTGGGCCACCAGGACGGCGCCGTGGCGGGCGGCCGAGAACTCGTCCACCATCCGCTGCCGGTGGTTGGCGGGCACCGAGCCGGTCAGCGGACCGAAGACCGGGCCGGGAAGGGTACGGGCGACCAGTTCGAGTACCTCCCGGAAGTGGGAGAAGACGATGACTCGGCGCTCGTTCTCCGCCGCCTCCCGGACGATCTCGACGAGGCGCTGCACCTTTGTGGAATCGGCGGCCTGAAGCATCGCCGCCTGGCGCATCCGCATGAAGTTTCCCCGCTCGACCGCCTCGCGGTAACGGGTGGTGTCCGCCGAGGACATCGGCAGCCACTCCTCGACCTCGATGAGTTCGGGCAGTTCGTCGAGCACGTCGTCCTGGTTGCGGCGCAGGTACGCGGGTGCGATCTGCCGCCGGAACCGCGCGGGTGACGGGTCGGTGGCGTCGACGGTGAGATCGGGGCGTACGTAGGAGGCGAGGTTGCGGAACTCGTCGACCTTGTTCTCCAGCGGCGTACCGGTGAGCAGGATGGCCCGTTCGGCGCGCGCGACAATCTCCTTCGTCCTGATCGACCGCTGCGCCTGTGGGTTCTTGACGTAGTGGGCCTCGTCGACCACGACACACGCCAGGTCGGGGAACTCCCGCAGCTGCGGCCCCCACCAGGCGAGGGTCTCGTACGTGGTGACCGCCACGCCCCCGTCCCGCAGCCAGGCACGGGCCGCGGCATCGCGTTCCGGGCCGTGTACCCGGTATGGACGCAGCCTCGACTTGCCGCTGATCTCGCGGACCCAGTTGGTCACCACGGCGGCGGGACACACCACCAGGAAATGCGTGCTTCCCCTGCTGCGCAGGTGCGCCAGTACCGCGAGCGCCTCGACTGTCTTACCGAGGCCCATCTCGTCCCCGATGATGACCTTGCGCTGGACCAGGGCGAAGCGCGCCGCGAAGCTCTGGTAGCCGCGCAGAGAGGCGGTCAGGTGTGCGCCGTCGAGTGCCTGGTCGCGTACCGCCTCGATGATCTCGTCCGGGAGATCGCCGTGCGCCGCGTTCTCGTCGCCGCTGGCGAATCCCAGCTCGGAGAGCATCGCGAAGTAGTCGGCGGGGCGAGTGAGAAAGTCGTCCCACGGATCGGCACGCTGGTTCCGCCGACCGGGTGCGGAGGACCTGCCGAGCAGCTCGGCTCGCCGTTCGACGATCTCGATGCTCTCGCAGAGGCCGCTGGCGGCGAGCCCTCGGGTCGGCACCACCAGCAGGTGAGTGGTCCTGCGGTCGATGGCGCCGCCCAGCGACGCGAGTTCCGCGGCGCGTTCGAGGTCGGCTGCCGCGCCACGCGTACGCCGGCGCGCGTCCCACTCGGCGAGCCGCCGCAGCAGGAGAGTGGTCTCCTGGTGGCGGTGGTCGACGTCGATGCGGACCGGCGTCTCGTCGTACGTGGTCTGCCAGAGGGTGCGGGCTGCTCCGATCAGGCGACGCGCCGAGGTCTCCCCGACACCCGGAAGCGCCTGAAGCGACGGGCCATGGTGCAGCACGTCCTGCACCGTGACGATTCCGGCGTCGGCCAGCGGCCCGAGGCGGAGCCGGTCCCGGGTGGCGGTTCGCAACGCCTCCACCGGCATGTCCCGCAGGAGGCGTTGCACCTCAAGATGTCTGACCTCCTCACCCGCCGCACGTGCCGCCGACCGGTACGCGGCTTCGCCGGCCACGACCTTGTCGATGGCGGCCAGTGCCGCCGGCAGCCCTCCGAAGACCGACCGGTCCACCAGCTCCGGCTCTGGACCGGTCCACCCGGCCGGCTCCCGCTCCGGTCCGATCCGGCCCGTGGGCCCGCGCTCCTGCCCCGTCCGCTCGACAAGTTCGGGCTCCCCGCCGGTGCGCTCGGCGAGAAGCGCGAAACGAAGGGACGGGTCGAGCAGGTCCCGGAGGCTGTCCCGGGTCGGCTCGGTCGGTGCGGTGGGGACGCCGAGGTACGCCAGGCGCTCGGTGCCGTCAGCGGCGATGACCTCCGCGTGCCTGGCCCGGAGGAACATCGCGGCGCTGGCCGCTGCCTGCTTCCTGGCCGGTCCAGCGAGGTAACGGCGTACGTCGAGCATGGGTGCGAGGTCGGCGACGGCGCGCGGGGCGTCATCGGTGAGCAGGCGCAGCAGAGCGTGGTCGGCGGATGTCGTCGCGGGAAGCGCGGCCCGCTCCTGGAGTCGCCGGACGGCGTCACGGTCGTTCGCCCGCAGCGCGAGCACCCGCCACGCCCCCTGGCCGGAGCGATCGACCACGACGCTGCGGTCCCGCAGGCCCCCTTCGGCGCTGCTGGCCCTCTGCTGGACGGCCCGGTGCCAGTCCCGCACCTCCTGGGCGAGTTGACCCCACCGTCTGAAGTCCGCCACGAGCCGACGGAACTCTGCACGCTCGGCCTTGTCCATCCGCACCCCGGCCCGGTACCCCGCCACCCACCCGAGCATGCCGCACAGCTGACCATGCCGCCTGCCCGCATGCCATCTGCCTCGCCCTGCCGCGTCCCTCGCCAGCCGCGTGCCCGGACGCCATGAGGCAGCAACATCCCCGATGTTGCTGCCTCGGGCGTCCATGAGGGGACAACATCACCGATGTTGCTGCTTCCTGTTCCCCCCGTCGGGGCGAGGTTCCCAGTGGGGGGTGGGCGGGTGGGGTCAGGTGATGAGGAGTTTGCGGCCGATGCCGGCGCGGAACTGCGACATCGCGTCGGCGTAGGCGGCCAGGGGGAAACGGTGGCTGATGAAGACCTGCGGGTCCAGCACGCCGGCCGCGAACAGCTCGGCGGCACGGTCGAAGCTGTGCAGGACGGCCATCGAGCCGGTGACGGTGATCTCCTTGTTGTAGATGCGGTACGGCTCGACCGGCACCCGGGTGGCGTACTCGGAGACGCCGAACTGGAGGAACGTGCCGGCGGGAGCCACCCGGGTCAGGCCGTCGGCGATCGCCGCCTCGACACCGGTGCAGTCGATGACGACGTCCCAGCCGCGCGGGCGGTCCAGTTCGTCGGCGTTGGCGGCGCTCGCCGAGCAGCCCAACTGGACGGCGGTGGCGAGGCGGTCGGGGTTGAGGTCGACCACGCTGACGGTTGCCGCACCGCAGCGTTTGGCCAGCTCCAGCATCATCAGGCCCATGGTGCCGGCGCCGTAGATGAGATAGTGGTCGGCCAGCCGGCGGGGCAGCACGTCGAAGCCGCGTACCGCGCAGGAGAGCGGTTCGATGAGTGCGGCGTCGGCCGGGGCGACACCGGACGGCAGCACCACGCAGTTGCGTACCGGGGCGAGCGCGTACTCGGCCGCCCCACCGGAGACGGTGACCCCGATGGCGTTCCACCGTTCGCAGAGGTTGCCCCGGGCCCGGCGACACTGGTAGCACTCGCCGCAGTGCAGCGACGGGTCCACGGCCACCGGATCACCGACGCGCACCTCGGTGACGTCCCGCCCCACCGCGACCACCGTGCCGGCGAACTCGTGGCCCGGCACGATCGGGTACGCGGGCGCGAACTCGCCGTCCATGATGTGCAGATCGGTGCCGCAGATCCCGCATCCGGCGACCTCGACCACCACGTCCCGGGAGCCGGGCGTGGGGTCCGGTACCGACTCGACGCTGATCTGGCCCGGCGTGACGATGACTGCTGCCTTCACTTGACCGCCCCCATGGAGAGTCCTCGGACGAGTTGTTTCTGGGCGATCCAGCCGGCCAGCACGACCGGTAGCGACACGATTGTCGCCGCCGCGCAGAGCCGGGCCAGGAACAGCCCTTCGGACGTGATGAAGCCGACCAGGAAGATCGGCGAGGTGCCGGCCCGGGTGGCGGTCAGGTTGACCGCGAAGAAGAACTCGTTCCAGCTGAAGATGAAGCAGATCAGCGCGGTCGCGGCCAGGCCGGGCGCCACGATCGGTAGCAGGATCCGCCGGATGGTGACGAGCAGGTCGGCACCGTCCATCGCCGCCGCCTCGATCAGCGCCGCCGGCACCTCCAGCAGGAACGACCGCATCATCCACACCGCGAGCGGAAGGTTCATGGCGGTGTAGAGCACGATCAGGGTCCAGACGTTGTCAAGCATGCCGAGGTCCTGCACCAGCAGGTAGATCGGCAGCAGCGCGGCGACCACCGGCAGCATCTTGGTGCTGATGAAGAAGAACAGCACGTCGCGCCAGCGTTCGACCGGCCGGATCGACAGCGCGTACGCCGCCGGGGTGGCCAGTACGAGCACCAGCAGGGTGGACAGCACGCTGGCCATCACCGAGTTGAGCAGGTACGGGGTGATGTCCCGGTCGAAGACCTGCCGGTAGCCGTCCAGCACCGGGGTGAAGAACCAGGACGGCGGGTTGCTGGCGGCGTCGACCTCGCGTTTGAAGCCGGTGAGCACCATCCAGGCCACCGGCAGGAAGAACAACAGGCCGGCCAGCCACGCCAGTACGGTCCACGCGGCCCCGGTGCGGCCCGCGCTGCGCCGGGCCGGACTCGCGGTACGGGTCATCGTGCGTCCTCCATCCGGAACAGGCTGGAGATCACCCGCAGCGCGAAGGTGGCGACGATGATGGTGCCGATCACCACCACGACGCCGGCCGCGGCGGCCTCGCCGTACTCGAACTTGCGGAAGGTGGTCAGGTAGATCTCGTACGGCAGGTTGGTGGTGGCCCGACCCGGGCCGCCCTGGGTGATGGTGAAGACCGCGTCGAAGGTCTGCACCAGGTAGATGGAGCCGAGCAGGGCACCCAGTTCCAGATAGGGCCGCAGGTAGGGCAGGGTGATCCGGGTGAAGGTCTGCCACGGGCCGGCGCCGTCGACCCGGGCCGCCTCCAGCGTCTCCAGGGACTGGCTCTGCAAGCCGGCCAGGATGATCAGCATCATGAACGGGGTCCACTGCCAGACCAGCGCGGCGACCACGGAGACCATCGGGTACTGCGACACCCAGTCGGTGCTGCCGCCGAGGATGCCGTTGATCAGGCCGTAGGACGGGTTGTAGATCGCGTGTTTCCACAACAGCGCCGCCGCCATCGGCATCACCAGGAACGGGGTGATGAGCAGGGTGCGGACGATCCCCCGACCGGGGAACTTGCGGTCGAGCAGGATGGCCAGGCCGAGGCCGAGCAGTACGGAGGCGAGCACCGACGAAGCGGTGAGCACCACCGTGTTGAGCAACGCGGCACGCAGTCGACCGTCGGTGAGCACGGTCGCGTAGTTCGCCAGGCCGATGAACTCGCGGCTGCCCGGCCGCAGCGCGTTCCAGCTCTGGGTGGACAGGTAGAGGGTGAACAGGAAGGGCAGTTGCGTCACCACGATGGCGAAGACCAGGGCGGGCAGCAGCGGGGCCCGACGGGTCCAGCGGTGCCGCCGGTCGTCACGGGTGGGACGGACGGTGGGTCGCGGTGGGGCGTCCGCACCGGTGGTGCTGGTGGTGGTCATCGATCCGCCTCGGGGGCAGGGCCGGGGCCGGCCGGTCGACCGGCCCCGGCGGGCGGCTACCGGTGGTTGCTGGCGGCTTCCTCGGCCAACCGCTGGCCGTCGGCGAGCGCCTGGTCGACGGTGGTCTGGCCGGCGATCGCGGCCGACACCTCCTGCGACACCTTCGTGCCCAGGTCGGCGAACTCCGGGATGCCGACGAACTGCACGCCGAGGGCGGGCCTCGGTTGCACCCCGGGACTGACCGGGTCGGCCTCCTGGATGGACTTGAGCGTGATGTCGGCGAACGCCTCGGCGGACTGCCGGTATTCGGCGATCTCGTAGGTGGACTGACGCTTGCCCGCCGGCACCCGGGACCAGCCGAGTGACGAGCCGACCAGCTTCTCGTACTCCTTGCCGGTGGCCCAGGAGATGAACTTCCAGGCGGCGTCGGCGTTCTTCGTGGTCTTCGGCATGGCCAGAGCCCACGCCCACAGCCAGCCGGACGATTCGGTCTTGTTGACCGGCGCGTACGCGTAGCCGACCTTGCCGGCGACGGTGCTGGCGTTGGGGTCCTCCAGGGTGCCGGCGGCGGAGGTGGCGTCGTACCACATGGCGGCCTTGCCCTGCCCGAAGGTGTTGAGGCACTCGGTGAAGCCGGACTGCGGCGCGCCGGGCTGGCCGTGCTCGCGCAGCAGGTCGACGTAGAACTTCGTCGCCTCGGTGAACTCGGGCGCGTTGACCTTCGGCGTCCAGTCCTGCTCGAACCAGGTGCCGCCGAAGGTGTTCACCACAGTGGTCAGCGGGGCGAACAGCTCACCCCAGCCGGGCAGCCCGCGCAGGCAGATCCCGGAGACGCCGGTGGCGTCGTCGTCGAGCTGTTCGGCGAATTCGGCCACCTGCTGCCAGGTCGGCCGCTCCGGCATGGTCAGGCCCTCGGCGGCGAAGAGTTCCTTGTTGTACATCAGGAACGACGACTCGCCGTAGAACGGGGCGGCGTAGAGCTTGCCGTCGGTGCCGGAGAGCGAGGCGACCATCGGCTCCAGCAGGTCACCCTTGTCGTACGCGGTGTCGGCGTCCGCGTACGAGCTGAGTTCGTGCAGCCAGTCGTTCTGCGCCCAGATCGGCGCCTCGTACGCCCCGATCGTCGCCACGTCGTACTGGCCGCCCTGGGTGGCGACGTCCTGGGTGACCCGGTCGCGCAGCTCGTTCTCCGGCAGGATCGTGAACCGCACCTCGATTCCGGTGTCCTTGGTGAAGTTGTCGGCGGTGACCTTCGCCAGGTCCTCCATCTGCGGGTTGCCGACCATCAGCACGGTGATGGCGGTGCCGTCGCTGGAGGAACCACCGCCCGCTCCGGAACAGGCGGTCGAGACCAACGTGACGGCGAGGACGGCGGCGAGCGCGGCCGGCCCACGCCGTCGACGAGGAGTTCGTGTTTCAGGCACAGCGAACCTCCATGGTGGGGTGTGGTGGTGAGGGAAAGGTGGGTCGGACGGCGGCGCTCAGACGCGCAGCACCACCGGGCCGAGCAGTGAGTAGCGGTGCGCCTCGGACGCCGGCAGTGCCGTGTCCGTGACGATGGTGTCGACGTCCGCGACGTCGGCGAAGCGGCAGAAGCTGTGCCCACCGAACTTGGTGTGCACCCCGGCGAACACCACCCGCCGGGACACCGACATCACCTGGGCCTTGACGGCGGCCACCGCCGGGTCGGGCGTGGTCAGCCCGTGCTTGCGGGAGATGCCGTTGGCCCCGATGTAGGCCAGGTCGATGACGAATCCGGCAAGCATCCGGGTGGCCCAGTGGTCGACGGTGGCCAGGGTCCGACCACGGACCCGGCCGCCGAGCAACAGCACGGTGAGGCTCGGGTACGCGGCCAGCGCCGCCGCGGTGTGCAGGGAGGCGGTCACCACCGTCAGTGGGCGGTGGGTGGGCAACGCCTCGGCGATCAGTTGCGGGGTGTAGCCCTCGTCGATGAACACCGACTCGGCGTCGCCGAGATGTTCCACCGCCGCGGCGGCGATCCGTCGCTTCTCCACGACCATCCGGGTGGCCCGGGTCTCCAGGGTCGTCTCGAAGCGGGCCGTCTCCACCGGGTACGCCCCGCCGTGGGTGCGGCGCACCAGCCCCTGCTGGGCCAGCAGGCTCAGGTCGCGTCGAACGGTTTCCGGCGCCACGCCCAGGTCGGCGGCGAGCTTGCGCACGTCGACGTCGCCCTGACGGCGAGCCAAGGTGAGGATGTGCTGCCGGCGCTGGGTCGGGTCCACCTGCACACCTCCGTTCGGCTCGGGTGCTTTTTTGTAACACTGATGAACGGCAGGTGACCCCGGTCACCTGCCGTTCAATCCAGTGGATTTGGTGACCGGCTTCCACCGCCGAACGGGCAGCTCATAACCGTCACAGACGGCAAACCACCACAATTGCGGTGCCCGTTTCGGGGCACGACCTGCCCGACCGGTACCCGCGCTGCCCGCTCGGGCAGCGACCGGTCATCCCGGCGCCGCTCCGTTGTCGACCAGCCGGAACCGCGTGGTCAGTGGTGCGTCGCCCAACTCCTCCAGGATCAGGCCACGGGTCGGTGAGTTCTGCAGGTAGGCCGAGTGGCTGCTGATCGCGTACGTCGGCTCGCCGCCGCGTTGCCCGTCCCGGACGATGGCAAACTGCTGCCTCGGCTCCTCCGGCGCACAGGCGGCCGCGACCACCCGCAACGGCTGACTGCCCGACGACCGCACCTCCCAGCAGGTGTCGGTCGGTTCGTCGCCCCGCTCGGCGGCCCGGACCAGATAGGTGTCGGGTCCCTGCGGCGTGACCACGAACAGCTGGCGACCCTCGTCGCCGTCGACCTCGGCGAGGCGACCGTCGGCGAGCAGGGAGAGCCCGCCGCTCTGCTCGGCCGCTCGGACGATCGTCAGCTGCCGCCGCCCCGACAGCAGCGGATCGTTGCTCGACGGACCGCCCGGCGGACCGGACGTGCCGGCCGGGTCGGGACTGGCCGACGCGGCGGCCGGCGGTGTCGTCGGGCCGGCCGGGCCGACGGGTAGGGAGTCCGGGCCTCCGGCGGGACGGGCCAGGACCGCGCCGGCACCGAGCAGACCCACGAGTACGGCGCCCAGGGCGGCGGAAGCGGTCCGTCGGCGACGACGTCGGGTGTCGCCCCGACGTCGGATGTCGACGGCGGCCGGCACCCTCCCCTGCCGGCCGTGCCCGGCCAACGCCCGCAGCGCCTCGTCGAGATGCGGCTCAGGACCCATGACTGCCTCCCCCGCCGGTGGTCTCGTATGCGTCGTCGCTCAGGTGCGCGGCGAGGGCCCGACGCCCCCGGGCGAGCCGCGTCTTGACGGTGTTCACGTTGCTGCCGATCTCCGCCGCGATCTCGGTCACGCTCAGCCCGACCAGGTGGTGCAGGACCACCACCCGCCGCTGCTCGGCGGAGATGCGTCGCAGCGCCGACACCACCGCCACGTGATCGACCGAGGTCGGCTCGACCTGCTGGCCGGCCATCTCCCGGCGGTGGGCACGGAGCCGGTTCACCGTCTTGCGCCAGGCGCTCACCGCAATCCGGTACGCGACCCGGCGCACCCACGCCTCCGGGCTGTCGCACTCCCGCACCGACGCCCAGCGGTCCCAGGCCCTGGCGTACGCCTCCGCCACCGCGTCCTCGGCCTCGGCCCGGCTGCCGGTCATCGCCGCCAGGTGACCCAGCACCCGCTGCGCCGACGCCGAGTAGAAGGCGTCGAACTCCTCAGCGTCGCGTTTCACTCACGTTCCCACCCGTACTGTCGCTGCTGGTCGTGGCCGGACGACACCCCCGGGACCGGTACCCGGGGGCGTGACGGCGCCCTACCTCCGGGGTGCCGGTCCGGTGTCGGTGAACCGGAAGCTACTCGCCGGCGGGGCATCCCCCAACTCCTCCATGATCAGGCCGGATCGTGCGGAGGTCCGCAGGTAGGCCCACCGGTTGCTGATCAGGTACTCGCGGGGACCACCGTCGGCCACCGCGGTGATCTCGAAGCGCTGGGCGGGGTCGTCGGCCCGGCAGGCGGCGCCCCGCACGTGGAGCGGCCGGCTGTCGCCCGGGTTGCGCACCTGCCAGCAGACCGGCTGCCCGGTACCGCCACCGTGGTACGCCTTGACGAGGAACTGTCCC
The DNA here is from genome assembly GCF_018070435.1 of Micromonospora sp. C51. Taxonomy (NCBI): domain Bacteria; kingdom Bacillati; phylum Actinomycetota; class Actinomycetes; order Micromonosporales; family Micromonosporaceae; genus Micromonospora; species Micromonospora sp. C51. The sequence goes on from NZ_JAGPXQ010000007.1 coordinate 168,268, forward strand.
GAGCCCACCGGCGTCGGCACGAACACCTGTCGGCCCCGGTCGTCGTCCACCTCGGCCAACCGGCCGCCGTCGAGCAGCGCCAGCCCCGACTCGAAGGCACCGACCCGGACAATGGTGATCCGACGCTTGCCGGACAGCAGCGGGTCCGCCGCCGCCGTGGAGGGTGGCGGTGCTGCCACCGCCGCGCCCGCCGGGGCGTCACCGGGCGGCGGCGTCCGTCCCGCTGTCACCTCCGCCGGAGCGTCCACGGGCGTCGCCGCCGCGCGCGCCGGCTCGTCGCCGGAGGCCGGACCCATGCTGTACACCGCGACGGCGGTGCCGGTCAGCACCACCAGGCCCGCAGCGGCGAGCCACCTACCCAGCGACACGATTCCTCCCGAGCTGTTCGGCACCGGGGTCAGCCGCCGGGTGGCGGGCAATCCTCGGTCGATTCAGCGGGATGACGCGCACGGGCGGCGGAAGGTTTCACGGCTCGGCCGGATCTCTCGTCTCCGGCTCGGCGCGGCCGGCGGTCAGCTCAGTTTGACCAGGCGCATGCCGGTGCGGATCAGGACCACCGCGCCACCGGCGGCCATGATCAGGCCGATGCCGGGCATCAGTTGCCCCCAGGCACCGGTGCTGGCGCTGAGGCTGATCAAGCGGGCCACCTGCCAGCCGACGATCGCGGCGACAACCAGCCCGGGGATCAGGCTGTGCGCGATGGCCACCTTGCGGTACGGCAGCAGGGCACCGGCGACGGCCAGGAACGCCATGCTCAGCGTCCAGAGACCGGGACCGGCTGCGCCGGAGAGCGAACCGAACGGCGTGATGACCCAGGGCAGCAGCGAGCCGACCAGCGCGAGCACGCCGCCGACGATCATGCCGAGACTGCCGGCGTGGAAGACGCGCCGGCGAACCGGGGCGGCGGTGGATGCGGTGTCGGCCATGTCCGGATGCTAGGCGCTCGGAACCGTTGATCGAACGGGCCGATCGGTGAGCGGTCGGGCGGGGTCGGTGGGCGGACGGGCCGGGGCCACAAAAAACCGCGAAAGCGGATGATACGGCGCTCCGGTTCGGCCCACTCGACCGTTCGCGGGGTCCAACGGACCGCTCAGCGACCGGAGGCCGCACCTGACGGATCAACTCTTGCCTGGCCAGGCTGCGTCACGTTCGCTTCCCAGACCAAAGGTGTGACCGACCGCACAACCACGTCGAGCAGTACGGCGACGCGGCTGGGCGGGTCGGGCCACGGCACCAGCACCGCGTCACCACCAACCGGGCGCCGTGTCGCAGGCCCCTCGCCGGATCTACCGGTTCCATACCGACTAGGAGGCTCCAGACATGACCGAGGTAACCCCCGATAAGGAGACCCGTGGCGGTGAACCGCCACCGGCGGCACCACCACCGGCTTCCCCGCCGGACAACAGCTGGCGCAAAGAATACTGGAGCCGCAATCTGCGGCTCATGGTGATTCTCCTGGCCATCTGGTTCGTCGTCTCGTTCGGCTTCGGAATCCTGCTCGTCGAACCACTCAACAACATCGTCATTGCCGGATTCCCGCTCGGGTTCTGGTTCGCCCAGCAGGGATCGATCTACGTCTTCGTGATCCTGATTTTCGTGTACGCGAAGATGATGGATCGCCTCGACAACCAGTTCGGTGTTGACGAGCAGGAGACTGAGGGGGCTGACAAATGAGTCAGATCCAGATCTGGACCCTCATCTTCATCGTCGGCTCGTTCGCCGTCTACCTCTACATCGCCTGGCGCAGCCGGGTGAAGGAGACCGCCGGCTTCTACGTCGCCGGCCAGGGCATTCCCACCATCGCCAACGGTGCGGCCGTGGCCGCCGACTGGATGTCGGCCGCGTCGTTCATCTCGATGGCCGGCCTGATCGCGTTCCTCGGCTCCGACGGCACCATCTACCTGATGGGCTGGACCGGCGGCTACGTGCTGCTGGCCCTGCTGATCGCCCCCTACCTGCGCAAGTGGGGCAAGTTCACGGTGCCCGAGTTCGTCGGTGATCGGTACTCGGAGACCGTCCGCACCATCGCCGCGGTAGCCGCGATCATCATCTCCTTCACCTACGTGGTCGGGCAGATGCGCGGTGGCGGCATCGTCTTCAGCCGGTTCCTGAAGCTGGACGTGACCCAGGGCGTCATCCTCGCCGCGGTGATCATCGGTCTGTACGCGGTGCTCGGCGGCATGAAGGGCATCACCTGGACCCAGGTGGCGCAGTACACGGTGCTGATCGTCGCCTATCTGATTCCCGCCTTCGCGGTGGCGCAGCAGATGACCGGAATTCCGATCCCACAGGTGTCGTTCGGGCAGATCCTCGCCGAACTCGACGCGATCAGCGTCGAGATGGGGTTGAACCAGTACACCGAGGCGTTCGCGGCCCGGCCACAGATCGACGTGTTCCTGGTGACGATGGCGCTGATGATCGGCACCGCCGGTCTACCGCACGTCATCGTCCGGTTCTACACGACGAAGACCGTACGCGGTGCCCGCTACTCGGCGTTCTGGGCGCTGTTCTTCATCGCCCTGCTCTACACCACCGCCCCGGCGGTGGGCGCCTTCACCAAGCTGAACCTGCTCCAGGACGTCAACGGGGTGTCGGCCGACGCGCTGCCCAGCTGGATCGAGAACTGGGCGGCGACCGGGCTGGTCACGGTCAGCGACGGCGCGACGACAATCAACACGGTCAGCAACAGCCCGACCTCCGGGGCCGACCTGATCGTCAACAACGACATCCTGGTCCTCGCCAGTCCCGAGATCGCCGGCCTGCCGGCGCCGATCGTGGGTCTGGTGGCGGCCGGCGGCATGGCCGCCGCGATGTCCACGGCGGCCGGCCTGCTGCTGGTGATCTCGTCGTCGTTCTCGCACGACCTGTACTTCCGCCGGGTCAAGCGGGACTCCACCGACAAGCAGCGACTGCTCGCCGGTCGGATCGCCATGGGCCTCGCGGTGCTGATCGCCATCTACGCCGGCATCAACCCGCCGGCGTTCGTGGCGCAGGTGGTCGCCTTCGCCTTCGGCCTGGCGGCGTCGACCTTCTTCCCGGCCATCGTGCTCGGCATCTTCTGGAAACGATGTAATGCCACCGGCGCGGCGGCCGGCATGGTGACCGGTCTGATCTTCACCGCCAGCTACATGATCTACACGCTGCCGGTGTTCGGCACCGCGGCCAACCCGCACATCTTCGACATCAGCCCGGAGGGCATCGGCACCATCGGCGCGATCGTCAACCTCGTCGTCACCGTCGTGGTGTCGAAGATGACGGCGCCACCGCCGGACGAAATCGTCGAGATGGTGGAGAGCATCCGCTACCCAGCCGCCCGGCGGGAGGTGACCGCCGGCACCGCCGCCGACGCCGCCTGACCCACCTTCTACCGAGAACCACCGGTCGCCGGTCCCACCATCGACGTTGGGGCCGGCGACCGGCCGTGGGCGGTACGCGACGGCCTGCGCTGTCGGTCCGACGAGCAGGTCGCAGGTGTGAGGTGGCTTACCTCTGGATCAAGAGGGAATCAGCGCAGCGGAGGTGGGTTGCAGCCAGGTATGAGCATCGCACCACATCCCGCACCGTCCCACGGGCGGGAGACCTCCCGGTGAGCGGCGTCGACACCGCCGCGCCGTCGGCCGCGCTGATGCCGGGCGACCTGATGAGCCGCCGCCAGCGCCTCCGCCTCATTCTCGTCCTCGGCTCGCTGATCGCGGTGGGCCCGCTCACCATCGACATGTACCTTCCGGCGTTGCCCTCGATCGTCGACGACTTCGGCACCACCTCGGCGGCGGTCCAGCTGACGCTCACCGGCACCCTGATCGGCCTCGCCCTCGGACAACTGCTGATCGGTCCGCTCTCCGACGCCGTCGGCCGGCGGACACCGCTGATCGCCGGTACCGCACTGCACATCGTGGCGTCCGTGAGCTGCGCTCTCGCCCCGAACATCACCGTGCTCGGCGCGCTTCGGGTGATCCAGGGCCTGGGCGCGGCGGCGGCAGCCGTGATCGCCATGGCTGTGGTCCGCGACCTGTTCAGCGGCGCGGCCTTCGCCCAACTGCTGTCCCGCCTGTTGCTCGTGATGGGTGCCGCTCCGATCCTCGCGCCGACCCTCGGCAGCGAACTGCTGCGGTGGACCCAGTGGCGCGGCGTGTTCGCCGCCCTCGCGGTCTTCGGCGTACTGCTGCTGCTGATCGCGATGCTGGGCCTGCCGGAGACGTTGCCGCCGCTGCGGCGTCAACGCGGCGGGGTGCTGCCCACCGTCCGGCTCTACGGCGCACTGCTGCGTGACCGCGCCTTTGTCGGGCTGGTGCTGGTGGCCGGGCTGGCCATGGCGGCCCTGTTCGCCTACGTCGGCGGCTCCTCGTTCGTCCTACAGGAGCGGTACGGACTCGACGAGCAGCAGTTCGGGCTGGCCTTCGGCGCCGGGGCGGTCGGCCTGATCGCGGCCACCCAGGGCAACGTACGGCTGCTGCGTCGCTGGTCCCCGCAACGGATCCTGGTGACCGCCCTGATCGTGGGCTCCGCCGCCAGCGTGCTGCTGCTCGGCCTCGCCGCGACCGGGATCGGTGGCCTGCCGGCCCTGCTCGCGTCGCTCTGGGTGGTGCTCGCGGCTGCCGGCCTGGCGCTGCCGAACGCCCCCGCGCTGGCCCTGACCCGACACGGCGAGGCGGCCGGCACCGCCTCCGCTCTGCTCGGCGCGGTGCAGTTCGGCATCGGGGCGGTGGCCGCTCCGCTGGTGGGCGTGCTCGGCACCGGTGCCGTGGCGATGGCCCTGGTGATCGCCGGCGGGATGGTCTCGGCCCTGGTCGTGCTCGTCGTGGTGGTCCGTCCCGACCAGCTGGCCGTGCCGGAGCCGGCGGAGGCGATGGCCGTCGCCGCCCACTGAGGACTCCCGGCACGGCGCTCCGGTGTCGGTGGGTTGCACTACCGTGCGGCGGCGTGAGCGTAGTCCAGACGTACCGGTATCTCGCCCCCTCCACTCTCGCGCAGCGATCACTCGCCCTGCAGACCAGCGGCGGTCCCGCGCCGAATCCCCGCTTCTTCACCGGTTTTCTCACCACTGGTCAGGCAGCCGCGGTGGGTCTGCTGGCCGTGGCCGAGGTGGCCCGCACCCGCTACCACCGGCCGGTCAGCCCGGCCAGCCTCGACCCGGTGGTCACCGGCAGCCGCGACAGGCTCCGCTTCGAATCCTTCTCCGGCTGCTGCGGGGTGTACGCGCGGCTCGACGTGCTGCCCGCCGGGCTCGACGGTGACGTGTCCGAGCACGGCACCACGAACGTCGACGTGAACACCCCGCTGCGCGAGGCACTGGCCCGGGTCGGTGGTCTGGATCCGCTGCACCTGTCGGTCGGTCCCGACGATCTGACCGTCTCCACACTGGACGGCGCGGTGGTGGAGAAGAAGGTGCCGCTGCCGGCGCGCTGGCTGCGCGGCTTCGCCGAGGTGCAGGTCCTCGCGGCCCGGTTCGAGCCTCGGGCGGAGCTGCCGGCCGCCGAGGCCAGCGCCTTCCTGCGCCGGCTACCCAGGGGCAGCGAACGGTCGGTGCTCTGGGTGGTGCCGGCCGGCCGGTCCCTGCGGCTGACCTCCCGCCCCGTCCCCGGAGCGGTCTGCCTGGCCGGGGCCGGCCGGCTGGTCGCGCTGCAACCGATGCTGCGCTTCGCGAAAACCCTCCGGGTGTACGGGCCGACGGTGGCTCCCGGCGCCACCCCGGCCCCGAGCGTCTGGGAACTGGACACCGGCGCGCTGCGGCTGTCGCTGACCCTCTCCCCCGAGCCGTACCGGGGTTTCTCCGGCGAGGGGGCCGCTCTCGCCGCGCTCGCCGGAGACGATGTCGTCGACGACGCCGACCTCATCTCCGCCCTGCTCTCCTGGGATCCGACCATCGAGCCGGACCGGCTGGCCGAGCAGGCCGGCATCGACGCGGAGCGGGTCCGGGGCGCACTGGCCCAGCTCGGCACCGCCGGACGGGTCGGCTACGACGTGGCCGAGGCGGCGTACTTCCACCGGGTGATGCCGTATGACGCCGGCCGTGCCGAGCGGGACAACCCCCGGTTGGTCGGTGCGCGGGCGTTGCTCGACGCCGAGGCGGTGCAGCTCGACGGCACGGCAGCGACGGTACGCAGCGGGGACCAGGTGTACCGGGTCCGGCAGCTGCCCGACGGCGGGCTGACCTGCACCTGCCCCTGGTGGGCGAAACACCGGGGGCAACGCGGGCCGTGCCGGCACGCCCTGGCCACCCGGATGCTTACCACCGAACGGGTCGAGGAGCGGGTGTGACGCGGCCGGAGCAGCGCACGGTACGGCGTCGCCGGGAGTTGGCGGCCAGCGGCACCAGCGACCTGTTCGACCTGGTGAGCAGCGGTGACGCCGATTCGGTCGCGGCAGCGCTGGAGGGCTTACCGGAGCAGCGCCGCCGGGAGATCGGCGTCGAGCTGACCGCCTGGTTCAAGCAGCGTGACCGGGAGACCTGGTGGTCGGCCGGCACCGGGACCGCCCTGGCGGTCGCGGTGGTCGGCTGCCTGCCCACCGCGGCTCAGGCCGCGGCGATCCTCGGTCGTCCCTCGGTCAACCCACACGGTCGGCGCGCGGCCGAGCTGGTCCGTCGGGCGGCGCAGGAGCGGGGCATCGACTGGCTCGTCGACCTGGCCCACCGGATCGCCGCCCGGTTCCGTCAGGACACCTGGGTCGGCCGGTGGCATTTCGTCGCCTTCCTGCTGCACGCCGAGGGTGGCGCGCCGCCCACCGACGACCGGTGCGTGCAACTGTGGTTGACCGGGGTCGAGGCCCCGGACCGGTTTCACCAGGGCCAGGCGGCGCCAGTGGTCGACCGGCTGCGCGACGATCCGTTCCTGGCCGCCATGCTGCCCCGGCTGTTCGAGGTCGACGGCATCGGCGTCCAGATGATGTTCGTCGCCGCCCACCACAACTGGGACGATCCGGGCCAGCCCGCCCTGCCGGCCGCCCTGGCCCAGCTCGCCACCGAGGGGGTGGTCGACCGGGTGATGCTGCTCGACGGTTCGATCAGTCGGCTGCTGCGCGGCGACCGGCCCGCCGCGCTGCGCGCCTTCACCACCCTGCTCGACCAGCTCGCGCCGACCACCGCCGAGGTCACCGCCCGGGTCACCGACTACCTGCGGCTGCTCGTCGACGCTCCCGCGCCGGTGGCCACCATGGCCCAGAAGGCGCTGCGGAAACTGCCCGAGCTGGAGCTGGAATCGATCCTCGACGCCGCCCGGCAGATGCTCACGCGACCCGACAAGAAACTTGTCAGGACCCAGCTCACCTGGCTCGACCAACTCGCCCGCCAGCACCGGGACCGGGCCGCCGAGATCGGCGAGGTGATCGCGGTGGCCGGCGAGCATCCGGCGGTGGAGTTGCGGGAACGGGCGGCGGCGCTGGCAGCCCGGCACGGTGTCGCGCCGGCACTGGTCATCCCGGCGCTGACCCGCCCACGCGGCGACGACCTGTCCCCGCCCGCGCCGCCCGCACCGGCCCCCGACCCGATCAACGACGTGGACGAGTTGACCGAGGAGGTCGCCGCCCTGCTGGGCACGCCGTACCAGGGGGCACCCCTGGAGCGGATCCTCGACGGGCTGGTCCGGCTCACCGCAGCCGACGGGCACCGGGTACGCGCCGCACTCGACCCGGTGATCGAGCGACGGCACTGGTCGTGGGCCAACGAGCACCGTTGGGATCCACTCTGTCTCTGCGAAACGGTGGTCGAGGTGTTCGGCAGCGCCGGTGTCGGCCGCACCGACCGGCGGCGGGAGCGGTGGGAGAAACTCCTGACGGCGGTACACCGGCCCGACGCGGTGCCGGAGCTGGCGGTCACCGATCCCAAGGTGCCGCCGGTCCACCGGCTGTTGCGTGTCCGGTTGGCCGAGATCGGCGCGTACCTCAATGAGCCGGGACAGTCCGGCCTGCTGGCACTGCCCACCTCGACCAACGGCCTGCTCGACCCGATGGCGCTCCTGGAACGGCTCACCGCGCTGGGTCACCGGGAGCCGGGCCACTGGGATCTCACCCAGGCGCTGCTGCGGTTGCCGACCGACGTCGACGAGACCCTCGCCGCGAAGGCGGCGGCGCTCGGCACCGCAGCCGGCCAACGGCTCGCCGGGTGGCTACGCGACGGCGGCCTACCGCAGCCGGTCATCCGGTCCCGCACCGTCACCCGCGACTCCCGGCGGGGCAACCGCCACTGGGAGTGGGCGTACATGCCGGCCGAGCGGATCCTGGTCGAACTGGCACCACCCACCGGTGCAGTCGACCGGTACGGGCTGCTCACCGCGCCGGCCACCCCCCTCGGCGGCGACCACTCCGGCTGGGTGCACCTGTGGCCGTCGCTGCTGCCCAGCCACCGGGGCGCGGTCACCGCGTACGCCCTGCCGCTGGTCGCCGGTGCTGCGGACATGGACGAGCGCGGCGGCGCGGCGGTGCTGCCCCTGCTCGCGGAGGTCGGTGGCCCGGGCGGGGTGGCCCTCGACCTGGCGTTGGCCTACGGTCTCGGCGCCCGGCACGGCCCGGACCGGGTCGCGACGGTGGACGCGCTGCTCGCCCTCGCCGCCGCCGGTGACTTCGACGCCGCCGGCACCGGGGAGCAGCTCGGCACGCTGGCCGCCCGGCAACTGGTGAAGCTGTCCCGGGTCGTCGAACCGCTGCGCGACGCGGCGCAGGCAGGCGCGCCGCTGACCGTGTGGCGGCTGCTCGCCGCCGCGCTCCCGGCGGTACTGGCCGCGCCCACGCCACCGCGTGGCGTACCGGACCTGCTGACCCTGGCGGCGGAGACGGCCACCGCGACCGGCGTCCGGATCGACGTACCCGGCCTGGCCGACCTCGCCGGACGGGGCGGATCCAGCCGCCTGGTCACCGAGGCCCGCCGCTTGCACCGAGCGCTCGCCGGCGCGTGAGCTGAATACTCGACCGTCCACCTTCTCCGGCCCCCGAGCCGACGGAAGCAGGACGACCCAGGGCGCCATGTCGGGCAGACATGATCGCGTCTGCCCGACATGGCGCCCTGGGTGGGAAACCCTGACCGCCCGGCCGCTCGGTCAGCTCAGTGGGCTGGGGAACCGGTCCCAGACCCGGTGGTCGGCCATCAACTGCTGGACGGCGGTCAGGACGTCGGTGGCGGATTCGGCGGTGACCACGCCCGGCGAGCCGGTGACGCCGGCCTGCTCCAGCACCGCGACGCCGGTCCCCCAGGCACCGATGGCCTTGGCGTGCCGCCAGCACTCCTCGACCATCAGCAGCACCCGGGGGTCGATGGCGTTCGAGCCGGCCGCGCCCGCCTTGGCGTCGCGAGCCGGCACCGCGTCCGGGGCCGGCACGGGTGCCGAGGCGAGCAGGAGCGCGTCGAGTTCGACCGAGCGGCCGGTGGCGAAGCTGCGTTGCGCGGGCAGGTCGCCGATCGTCCCGCCGTGCGGCGCGATGAGCAGCGGCACCATGTCGGCGGCGAAGACCGCCGCGCGGACCGCCCGGACGCTGTCGAGGTCGGCCTCGGGGTCGACGATGATGCCGACCATCCGGCCGTCGGCCGGCCACTGCCGCCCGACCTGGGACAGCGCGGGGCTTGGCTCGACGTCGGCCAACGGCACGGTCGGCTCCGGCGCGGGCAGACCGAGGCCGGTGGCCACCTGGGCGCAGAGCACCGGGTCGATGTTGGCCAGGCACTGGAGCTGCCGTTCCTTGATCGCCTGGTGGTAGCACTTGCCCAGTTCGAAGGTGTACGCCCTGACGATGTGTTCCCGCTCGACCGGGGACATGCTGAGCCAGAACAGGCGGGCCTGGCTGAAGTGGTCGTCGAACGAGGCCGGGTTGGCGCGTACCTTGGGGGCCTGCGCGACCTGCACGGGCACGTCGACGAACGCGTTGTCGTCGTCGCCGGCGGGGAACGGGTTGCCGCCGTCCAGCGAGTTCGGCCGGTACGGTGCCACGCCCGCGTGCACGGCCTGCTGGTGGAAGCCGTCGCGCAGCATGTCGTTGACCGGGGCGTGCGGCCGGTTGATCGGGATCTGCGCGAAGTTCGGCCCGCCCAGGCGGGTCAGCTGCGTGTCGACGTACGAGAAGAGCCGTCCCTGGAGCAGCGGGTCGTTGGTGACGTCGATGCCCGGCGGCAGGTGCCCCACGTGGAAGGCGACCTGCTCAGTCTCGGCGAAGAAGTTCGTCGGCGTGCGGTTCAGCGTGAGCTTGCCGACCGGCTGCACCGGTGCGAGTTCCTCCGGCACGATCTTCGTCGGGTCGAGCAGGTCGATGCCGGCGAAGGTCTCCTCGGGCGTGTCGGGGAAGATCTGAAGACCGAGTTCCCACTCGGGGAACGCGCCGGCCTCGATGGCGTCGTAGAGGTCACGCCGGTGGAAGTCCGGGTCCATGCCGCCGAGCAGTTGGGCCTCCTCCCAGACCAGCGAGTGCACGCCCAGCTTCGGCTTCCAGTGGAACTTGGCCAGCACCGTCTCGCCCGCCGCGTTGACCAGTCGGAAGGTGTGGACGCCGAAGCCCTCCATGGTCCGGTAGGAGCGGGGGATGCCCCGGTCGGACATGTTCCACATGGTGTGGTGCTGGGCCTCGCTGTGCAGCGAGACGAAATCCCAGAAGGTGTCGTGCGCGCTCTGCGCCTGCGGGATCTCACGGTCGGGATGCGGCTTGCCGGCGTGGATGATGTCGGGGAACTTGATGGCGTCCTGGATGAAGAAGACCGGCATGTTGTTGCCGACCAGATCGAAGGTGCCCTCGTCGGTGTAGAACTTCGTGGCGAAGCCCCGGGTGTCGCGGACGGTGTCGGCCGAGCCCCGGGAACCGAGCACCGTGGAGAAGCGGACGAAGACCTCGGTGGTCCGCCCCTTGGCCAGGAAACCCGCCCGGGTGACCGCCTCGGCGGTGCCGTACGCGGTGAACTCACCGTGCGCGCCCGCCCCGCGGGCGTGCACCACCCGCTCGGGGATCCGCTCATGGTCGAAATGGGTGATCTTCTCCCGCAGGTGGTGGTCCTGGAGCAGGACGGGCCCGCGCGGGCCGGCCTTGAGGGAGTGGTCGGTGTCCCGTAGCCGCGCACCCTGCGCGGTGGTGAGGAAGGCGCCCTGCTGGCCGTTGGCGGTGGCCGGCGCGCCGGTCTCGGCGCCGGTCGGCGTGCGGGTCTGCGGGGCACCCTGTTCGGGTTTCGGCGGCAGCGGCTCGTGCGGCGTCGTCGGCTCGTCGCGCGGCGGCGGGGCGCTGCCCGGCGCACCGGGCACCTGCGGGGTGAGAGCGTCGGTCACCTTCTCCGCCGCGGCTTCCACGACGCTCCTTACCGCCTCGGCGGGGTTGCGGGCGTTCATCTTGACAGGTACCTCCCTGGGGCACGAGAGCCAGATGGCCAGGGCGGTACCCGGGGAAGACCGAGCAAAACGGAGCGAATGGCGCGGATGTGGGTATCTTCGATCACTCCGGCCGCAGGTGCTCGTAGTACGCCTTCATCGGCGGGTGGTAGTCGTCGAACGACGGCAACGCCGCGTCGTCGCGGGCGGCCACCAGACAGTCGAGGTAGTACTCCCAGCCCGGCCCGACCTCGCCGATACCGGTGGCGTCGTCGAGGTGGTGGACGAAGCGCAGCTCGGTGCGCTCGCCGTGCGAGGTCAGCAGCAGTTCCAGCACCCAGTGGCCGTACTCGTCGCGCATGGACACGGCCAGCCGCCGGGGCGGCTCACACGCGTCGATCCGCAGATCGGACCAGGGCGCGTCCTCCTCCATTGCCATCTGGACCCGGACGGTGCGGCCCGGTCCAGCGTCGCCCTCCCAGGGGCCGAACCATCGTGCCGTGCGTTCCGACTCGGTGAGGCTGGCCCACACGTCGTCGATGGGGGCGGAAAAGGTGCGGGTGAGGACCAGGTCGACGCCGTTCTCGGCGCCGAAGAGTCGGCCGGTCGGTACACGGGTCATGCGGTGCGCTCCTGTGGGGCGGATGGCGAGTCGCCGGTGCGGCGATCGCGGCGGGCACGGTAGACCTCGGTCTCCAGGGCGTCGAAGCGACGTTCCCAGAGATCGGTCCGGGTGAACGGGGTCAGCCACCGGACCAACTCGGCGAGCCGGGTCGGATCCAGTTCGTAGAACCGCTGGCGGCCGACGACGGCGTCGCGGACCAGGCCGCTCTCACGCAGTACGCGCAGGTGCCGGCTGATCGCCGGGCGGCTGATCTCGAACTCCTCGGCGATCCGCCCGGCCGGCAGCTGACGCTCGCGCAGTAGTTCGAGGATGCGCCGCCGCACCGGGTCCGCGATCGCGGCGGCCACGTCGTCCACCGCTAAAGCGTAACCGACGAGTTACGTTTTTGTCCGGCACCCGGTGACGCGAAACCTACTGCGATCGGTGTACGGCCTACTCCATCTGGGGTGGGCAGCGGAGACCACGTCGAGACGACGCGCCCACCACGCTCCTCGCCGTAGCTTCGGTCACCCGACGAGGAGGTACCGATGCCCGTTCCGTACCCGCACAACCCCACCCGCGAGACAGGCCAACGGCTCGCCGCCGACGTCGCGCTCGTCGGGCTGCTCCTGCCCGTGGCCGCCATCGCGGCGGCCGACGCAGTCAACCCGCAGTGGAGCTGGATCGAGCACATGGCCAGCTACTTCGTGCATGGCCGAGCCGGCTGGCTCATCCCGACCGCGGGTGTCGGCTTCGCCGTCAGTGCGGCGCTCCTGATCTTCCTCGTCGTCCGACTCACCGCGGCGCGGGCCACCGGCGGCTCGCCGACCGGCGAGCGGCTCGGGTTGTGGCTACTGGGCGTCTGGGCCGCGGGGATGCTGATCGCAGGCGTGTTTCCGGCCGACCCGCCTGGTCACTGGGACCGCCCGCCATCGACCGCCGCCATGGTGCACGGCCTGGGTGGCCTGACCGCGTTCCTGGCTCTGCCCGTCGCCGCAGTGCTACTCACCCGGACATGGCGTCGCGACCCGCGCTGGCAACCGGTGGCCCTGGGATTGACGATCGCCATGGTCCTGGTGCTGGCCGTATTCGTCGTGTTCGTGGTGACCTGGGTCGACGTGTTGGACGGCCCGGACCTCTCGGTCGGCTCGTGGTACACCGTCGTCGGGCTGGTCGAGCGGGCCATGGTGTGGTCGAACACCGGATGGCTCGTGGTGGCGGTGGTGGGACTGCGTCGGATGGCCCGGGACGGATAATCGACCGATGGTGGGAACGGACGCGACGATGGCGTACCCGGACACGAAGGCACACCCGGCGTCAGGTGGCCTCGGCAGCACCGTCCTCCTGGTCGTGACCACGGTCGCCGCCGTTCCGGCCGGGGTCGCACTCAGCGGCGGAGCGGTGACCGTGGCGGGCGCGTTGGCGCTGGCCCAGACACTCGCCGCGCTGCTGTTTCTGCGTACCCGGTGGCCCGTCGTCACCCTCGTCGCGTCGGTCGCGGCCATCGCCGCGTACCGCGGCGCCGGTCTGGTCGAGCACGGCTGGGTCTGGCCGGCGACAATCGCCTTCGCCGGGGCCGTGCTGGCCGGCCGGGTCGGTTGGGCGCTGATGACCGGAGTGGCTTTCCTGGCCTGGGCCGTCAGTTGGGAGGCGAGCGTCGGCGGACACACCGCGGAATGGATCGCGGTACGGACCGGCGGCGAGGCGCTCTGGTTGACGGTGGTCCTGACCGCTGCGCTGGCGTACCGCGACCGGCGACGCTGGCAGGACGAGGTGGCCGCTCGACTGCGACAGTCACGGCACGAACAGGAACTGGCGGCAGGTCGCCGCCGCGCCGAGGAACGGGTACGCATCGCGAGGGAACTACACGACGTCGTCTCCCACACGTTGGCCGTCGTCGGCGTACACCTCAACGTGGCGCTCGACGCGGTCGACTCGGCGCCCGGTGAGGCGCGCGACGCGCTCCGGCTGGCTCAGGCGGTACGCGGCCGGGCGATGGCCGACCTTGGCGCGCTCGTCGCGGTCCTGCGCGACGAGACCGCGCCAGCTGTCGAGTCACCGGTACCCGGGCTGGACGGAGTGGCCGACCTGGTCGAGCAGGTGCGAGCCGTGGGCCTGGGGGTGACGTTGCACGAGAACGGTGACCGGTCGGCGGTGCCGACGCCGGTGGCGCAGGCCGTGTACCGGGTGCTGCAGGAGGCGCTGACGAATGTCGTCCGCCACGCTCACGCCGCGCGGGTCGTGGTGACCCTGCGCTACGAACCGACCCGGGTCGCCGTCCACGTCCAGGACGACGGGACCACGACGCCTGAGATCACCGGTGGGCACGGCATCGACGGGATGCGGGACAGGGTGCAGGCGCTCGGTGGCACGATGACGGTCGGACCTGCGGACGGCGGAGGTTTCCTGGTGTCGGCCGTGCTCCCGGTGGCGAGGTGACGATGGCTGTCTCGGTGCTGATCGCCGACGACCAGCAACTGGTCCGCGCCGGCTTTCGTAGCCTGCTGAAGCGTGACCGGGGTATCGCCGTGGTCGGGGAGGCGTCGACCGGCGACGAAGCGGTGCGCGCCGCACGGGCGACGCGGCCGGACGTCGTCCTCATGGACATCCGGATGCCCGGCCTGGACGGCATCACGGCGACCCGGCAGATCATCGCCGATCCACGGCTGCCCGACTGTCGCGTCGTCATCCTCACCACCTTCGAGACCGACGAGTACGTGTTCGCCGCGCTCGCGGCCGGGGCGAGCGGCTTCCTCACGAAGGAGGTGGACCCGGACGAATTGCGCACCGCCGTCCGGGTGGTCGCCGCAGGCGAGGCGCTGCTGTCCCCCAGCGTCACTCGCCGGGTCGTGGCGCAGTTCGCCCACCGACCGGTCACCGGCGGCGACGGTGGTGCCCGGCTCGCGGTGCTCACCGACCGGGAACGTGACGTGCTGCGACTCGTCGCGGCCGGGCTGTCCAACGAGGACATCGCTCGCCGGCTGGTGATCAGCCCGTTGACCGCGAAGACCCATATCAGCCGGGCCATCACCAAACTCGGCGTCCGGGACCGGGTCCAGCTGGTGATCCTGGCGTACGAGACCGGCCTGGTCCGCCCGGGGAGCAACACAGGTGCCCCGGACGGCACGACGGGTTTCGATGCGGCGTTCGACCCGCCTCAGCCGTGAAAGCAGTGCTGACCTATGAGCACCCCGCGATGTCCCAGGATTAGCCCTCCGGACGGGCGAACTAGTGCAAAGGTGGCAGGGACCGGCAGGGTTCATATCGGGAGATCTGATGCGGATCGGGTACAAGCTGTCCAGTGAGGGCTTCGGGCCGAACGAGATCATCCGGCAGGCGGTGCGCGCCGAGCAGGTGGGGTTCGACTTCGTCGAGATGAGTGACCACTTCCACCCCTGGCTGGACAGCCAGGGTCACTCGTCGTTCACCTGGACGGTGCTCGGGGCGATCGCCGCCCGGACCGACCGGATCGAACTGGCGACCGGGGTCACCTGCCCGAGCGTGCGCTATCACCCAGCGATCATCGCTCAGGCCGCCGCCACGCTCGCCCTGGTCTCCGACAACCGGTTCACCCTCGGCGTCGGCGCCGGCGAGCGCCTTAACGAACACGTCGTCGGCCAGGGCTTCCCCAGCGCACGGGGGCGACACGAGCGGCTCCGCGAGGCGCTCGAGATCATCCGGTTGCTCTGGTCCGGCGGCTACCGGTCGTACGAGGGGAAGCATCTTCAACTGGACGATGCCCGGGTGTTCGACCTGCCCGACCAACTGCCCGTCATCGCCGTCGCCGCCAGCGGTGAGGCGTCCGTGACCATCGCCGCGGAACTCGGTGACGGGCTGTTCGCCACCGAACCCGAGGCCGACCTCGTGCAGACCTACCAACGACTCGGCGGACAGGGGCCCCGCTACGCCGAGGTGTCACTGGCCTGGGCGCCCGACGAGCAGCAGGCCGTGCGGGCGGCCTGGGAGACCAGCCGCTGGGCGGTCACCGGCTGGAAGGTGATGAGCGAGCTGCCGAACCCGGTGAACTTCGAGGCGGCCTCGCGCACCGTCACCGAGGACGACATCCGGCAGCAGTTCGCCGTCGGTCCCGGCCCGGACGCGCACGTCCAGGCCGTGCGGACGTACGTCGACGCGGGCTTCGACCACATCGTGCTGCAGAACGCCGGTCCCGACCCCGACGGCTTCCTCGACTTCTTCCAGGACGTTCTCGCCGCCCGACTGCGGTCCCTCGGCTGACCGGCGCATCTGCCGGCATCGCCGGTGTGGCGAACATTGACACCGCCGACAGTGACGTGATGTGCTCCGAGAGTAACGGTAATGACAACCGTGATCGTTAGCCGAGGAGGAGCATGTCTCTCACCGTGCCGCCGAGCCTGCTGCGGGCCGCCGAGTCCGGCCCCGTCGACGACGAGGACTTCGTGGCCTGCGTCCGCGAGTCATTGCCGTACGCCTGGCAGACCGTCAGCCGGGTGGCGTCGGAGCTGGCGTCCTCCGACGCCGAGTTCGCCGACAACGAGGTCCCCCCGCCCAGCGAGGCGGAACGGGGCCAACTGTTGCGCGCGTTGGCCAGTGACGCCATCCGGTCCAGCCTGGAGCGTCACTTCGGCATCAAGCTCGCCTTCCAGAACTGCCACCGGGTCGCGGCGTTCCGACCGTCCGCCGTCGACTCCGACACCTACCGCCGGTTCACCTCGGTACGGGGCCAACTGCTCAACCAGTCCCCCGAGCTGCGTGACTGCTGAACCGACGTGCTCGACCTCGCTCCGGCCGGCGATCCTCAGCCGTTCCCACCGACCTCGGCGAGTCAGGCGGCGGGTTCGGCGTCGGACCGCGAAGCGACCCGCTACCATGCCATTTATGGAAACGGTTCCCGTTAGCATCTTCGTGGAGGGATGCCGGTGAAGATCGCCTTCGTCGGAAAGGGTGGCAGCGGCAAGACCACCCTCGCCGCGCTCCACGCCCGCCACCTCACCGCCGAGGGACGCCCGGTGCTGGCCATCGACGCCGACATCAACCAGCACCTCGCGGCGGCTCTCGGTGGCCCGGCCGCGGCGGGCACGATGCGGCCGTTGAGTGAGCACCTGCCAGCGATCAAGGAGTATCTGCGCGGCGACAACCCGCGCATCGGCTCGGCCGCGCAGATGGTGAAGACCACCCCACCGGGGCGGGGCTCACGGTTGCTTCGGGTGGCGGAGGAGAACCCGATCTACGCGGAGTGCGTCGCCACCGTCGGTGGCGTACGGCTGGCGGCGACCGGCGAGTTCAGTGCCGAGGACCTTGGGGTGGCCTGCTACCACTCGAAGGTCGGCGCGGTGGAACTGCTGCTGAACCACCTGCTCGACGGCCCCGGCGAGTACCTGGTGGTGGACATGACCGCCGGTGCCGACTCCTTCGCCTCGGGGCTGTTCACCCGCTTCGACCGCACCTTTCTGGTCTGCGAACCGACTGTGCGCAGCGTCAGCGTCTACCGCCAGTACGCCGGCTACGCCCGCGACTACGGGGTGACGCTGTCGGTGATCGGTAACAAGGTCGAGGACGCCACCGATGTGGAATTCCTCCGTGAGCACGTCGGCGCCGACCTGCTGACCTGGATGAGCCGGTCGACGTACGTGCGCCGCGCCGAGCGCGGCACGGTCGGCCCGCTCGACGACCTGGAGGAGCCCAACCAGGCCGTGCTGAGCCTGATGTCCGAGGCTGTCGACGGCACCACCCAGGACTGGGCGGCGTTCACCAGGTGGGCCCACGAGTTCCACCGGCGCAACGCCGAGGCGTGGGCCAACGAGCGCGTCGGAGTCGATCTCACCTCCCAGATCGACCCGGACTTCCGCATGGGGCCGGCCGCTCTGGCCGGCGTCGTCGCCCACCCCTGAGGTGCCGCGCTGCCGGGCCGGCCGCGTCGTGCCCGGCAGCTCGCCGCCTTTGTTCCAACCTGGTTAACGTCACCTGCCGCGTACGCGACAGGTCTGGCGCCAGGCGCGACATCTTGCGACGCTGGTGATCGTGTATGACTACGACCTGTTGGTGCTGGGCTCCGGACCCAGCGGTCAGAAGGCCGCCATCGCCGCCGCGAAGCTGGGCCGGCGGGTCGGCCTGGTGGAGCGGCGCGACATGCTCGGCGGGGTGTGCATCAACACCGGCACCGTGCCGTCCAAGACCCTGCGCGAGGCCGTGCTCTACCTGACCGGCCTCAGCCAGCGGGACCTCTACGGCAGCAGCTACCGGGTCAAGGACGAGATCACCGTCAGCGATCTGGCCGCCCGGACCCAGCACGTCATCAACCGGCAGACCGATGTCATCCGTAACCAGCTGGCCCGCAATCGCGTCGCGATCATCACCGGCACCGGGCGGTTCGCCGACGCCAATTCGGTCTGGGTCGACGGCGACTCCGGCCGCGAATCCAAGGTCACCTTCGACAAGGCAATCATCGCCGCCGGCACCCGACCGGCCCGGCCCGACAGCGTCGACTTCGACGACCGGACCATCGTGGACTCCGACGGCGTCATCAACCTCCAGGCCGTGCCGCGCAGCATGGTCGTGGTCGGCGCGGGCGTGATCGGCATGGAGTACGCCTCGATGTTCGCCGCGCTCGGCACGAAGGTCACCGTGGTCGAACGCCGGGAGCGGATGCTCGACTTCTGCGACGAGGAGGTCGTCGAGTCGCTGAAGTATCACCTGCGGGACCTGTCCGTGACCTTCCGCTTCGGCGAGGAGGTGGCCTCGGTCGAGAAGCACCAGACCGCCGCGCTCTGCGTCCTCAAGAGCGGCAAGAAGATCGTCGCGGACACCGTGATGTACTCGGCCGGCCGGCAGGGCCAGACCGACGGGCTGGATCTGGCTGCGGCCGGGTTGACCGCGGACCGACGCGGTCGCATCGAGGTCGACGCGAACTACCGCACCGCGGCGGCGAACATCTACGCCGTCGGCGACGTGATCGGGTTCCCGGCGCTGGCCTCGACGTCGATGGAGCAGGGACGGTTGGCCGCGCAGCACGCCTGCGGCGAGCCGGACCGCCCGATGCACGAGTTGCAGCCGATCGGCATCTACACCATCCCGGAGATCAGCTTCGTCGGGAAGACCGAGGAGGAGCTGACCGACAGCGCGACCCCGTTCGAGGTGGGCATCGCTCGCTACCGCGAGTTGGCGCGCGGCCAGATCGTGGGTGACTCGTACGGCATGTTGAAGCTGCTCGTCTCGCCGGAGGATGGCCGGTTGCTCGGCGTGCACGTCTTCGGCACCGGCGCCACCGAGATCGTCCACATCGGGCAGACGGTGATGGGCTGCGGCGGCACGGTGAACTACCTGGTCGACACGGTCTTCAACTACCCGACGCTGGCCGAGGCGTACAAGGTGGCCGCCCTGGACGCCTCCAACAAGATCCGCAACATCACCCGGATCGACGGCTGACAACTCACCTTGAGTAACAGCAGACTCGCTGCGGGACCGTCACTTTCCGCGACGGCCGCGCGCACCTGACCACCTTCCCTTTCGCGCTTTGCTCTGCTTCAACCAACGCAAGCACGACTGAGCTGGGCATCCTCCGTGCTGATGAAGTCAGCCCGGCTCGACGGTCAGTTACCTCCTGTAACCGTTGCGTGGGTTGAAGCAGAGCAAAGCGAGCGGGGTGGGAGGTGCGGGGCGGGGCGGCGGGTACGGAGGGTGACGGCCACCACGGTTGGTTCGCCGTGCCGGACGTCCGCCGCGGTCCCTGGTCGGGCCAGAGCCGACCAGGGACCGCGATCCAGGACCTAGGCGGCGGCCAGGGCCGGCTCCCGGGTGGGTCGCAGGTGCCGGGCGTACGCGCTGGTGGTGAAGAACGACGGCAGGTCCTCGGCGAGCGCGGTCTCCTCGACGATCCGCGCGGCCTGCTCGGCGCGTTCCCGCTCTACGCCCTCGCGCCCCTCGGTCAGCGTGGCCAGTTCCGCGGCGAGCATCGAGCGGACCAGTTCCTCGGTGACCGATCCCCCGCCGACCAGCGGGGTGCCGTGGTGCAGCCACTGCCACAGCTGGCAGCGGGCGATCTCGGCGGTGGCGGCGTCCTCCATCAGATTCCACAGCGCCACCGCGCCCGTACCGCCGAGCCAGGCGTCGATGTAGCGCAGCGCCACCGCGACGTTGGCCCGTACTCCCGCCTCGGTGACCTGTCCCGGTGTCTTGTCCACCGAGAGCAGCTCGGCGGCGGTGACCGTCACTTCGTCGCGGCGTCGGTCGAGCTGGTTCGGACGCTCGCCCAGCACCCCGTCGAAGACCTCCCGGCAGGTGGCCACCAGACCGGGATGGGCCACCCAGGAACCGTCGAAGCCGTCGCCGGCCTCGCGCTGCTTGTCCGCCCGCACCTTGCGCAACGCGTCCTCGTTGACCTGCGGGTCCCGGGCCGGGACGAAGGCGGCCATCCCGCCGATCGCGTGCGCGCCACGCCGGTGGCAGGTGCGCACCAGCAGTTCGGTGTACGCACGCATGAACGGCACGGTCATCGTCACCGCGGCGCGGTCCGGCAGGACGAAGTCCGGCCAGTGTCCGAAGTTCTTGATGATGCTGAAGATGTAGTCCCAACGGCCGGCGTTCAGGCCCGCCGAGTGCTCACGCAGCTCGTAGAGGATCTCCTCCATCTCGAACGCGGCGGTGATCGTCTCGATCAGCGTGGTTGCCCGGATGGTGCCCTGCGGCAACCCGAGGTAGCGCTGGGCGAAGACGAAGATGTCGTTCCACAGCCGCGCCTCGCGGTGGCTCTCCAGCTTCGGCAGGTAGAAGTACGGGCCTTTCCCGGCGTCGAGTTGCCGCTGGGCGCAGTGGAACAGGTACAGGCCGAAGTCGACCAGGCTGGCCGAGATCGGCCGTCCGTCGACCACGATCCCCTTCTCCACCAGGTGCCAGCCGCGCGGCCGGACCACGATCGTGGCCAACTCGTCGCCGAGCGCGTACCGCTTGCCACGCGCGTCGGTGAAGTCGATCCGGCGGTCCAGGGCGTCGATCAGGTTGAGTTGACCACCGATGACGTTGTGCCAGGTCGGGGCGGTGGCGTCCTCGAAGTCGGCGAGCCACACCTTGGCGCCGGAGTTCAGCGCGTTGATGGTCATCTTGCGGTCCGGCGGCCCGGTGATCTCGACCCGCCGGTCCTCCAGACCGGGCGCGGGCGACGCCACCTGCCAGGTCGGATCGTCGCGGACAGCGGCGGTCTCCGGCAGGAAGTCGGGCAGCTGACCAGTGGCGTAGCGGTCGCGGCGGGCGCGGCGGGTGTCCAGCAGGGCCACCCGGCGGGCGGCGAACTCGCTGTCCAGCGCGACCAGGAAATCCAGCGCCTCGCCGGTGAGGACCTCGTCGAAGCGTTCGGCCATCGGGCCGATGATCTCGTATCTCATGCGAACTGCTCCTCCTCCGTGGAGCCACGCAGCGCGGTGGTCTCGGCGGCCGGGTTGAGCACCGTGCTGATCAGGTCGAAGTAACCGGTACCCACCTCGCGCTGGTGCTTGACCGCGGTGTAGCCGGCCGACTCGGCCGCGAACTCCCGTTCCTGGAGCGAAACGTACGCCGACATGCCGTCGGCCGCGTAGCCCCGGGCCAGGTCGAACATCGAGTAGTTGAGGGCGTGGAAGCCGGCCAGGGTGATGAACTGGAACTTGTATCCCATGTGACCGAGTTCCCGCTGGAACTTGGCGATGGTCGCGTCGTCGAGGTGCTTGCGCCAGTTGAACGACGGCGAGCAGTTGTAGGCGAGCAGCTGGTCCGGGTGCTCCTCCTTGATCGCCTCGGCGAAGCGCCGGGCGACCTCCAGGTCCGGCGTGCTGGTCTCCATCCAGAGCAGGTCGGCGTGCGGCGCGTACGCCAGGCCACGGGCGATGCACGGCTCGACGCCGTTGCGGACCCGGTAGAAGCCCTCCGCGGTGCGCTCGCCGGTGACGAACGGCTGGTCCCGCTCGTCGACGTCGGTGGTGAGCAGCGTGGCGGCCTGGGCGTCGGTGCGAGCGATGACCACCGACGGCACGCCCGCCACGTCGGCGGCCAACCGCGCCGCTTCCAGGGTGCGGATGTGCTGGCCGGTGGGGATGAGCACCTTCCCGCCGAGGTGACCGCACTTCTTCTCGCTGGCGAGCTGGTCCTCCCAGTGCACCCCGGCGGCCCCGGCCGCGATCATCGCGTTCATCAGCTCGTACGCGTTGAGCACACCGCCGAAGCCGGCCTCGGCGTCGGCGACGATCGGCGCCAGCCAGTCGATGCCGGAGGGGTCGCCCTCGGCGGTGGTGATCTGGGCGGCGCGCAGCAGGGCGTTGTTGATCCGACGCACCACCGCAGGCACCGAGTTGGCCGGGTAGAGGCTCTGGTCGGGGTAGGTGTGCCCGGCCAGGTTCGCGTCGGCGGCCACCTGCCAGCCGGAGAGGTAGATCGCCTTGAGCCCGGCCCGGACCATCTGCACGGCCTGGTTGCCGGTGAGGGCGCCGAGGGCGTGGATGTAGTCCTCGCTGTTCAGCAACCGCCACAGCCGGTTCGCGCCGTGTCGGGCCAGGGTGTGTTCCTCCTGGATCGCGCCACGCAACCGCACCACGTCCTCAGCGCGATAGCTGCGTCGCACACCCCGCCAGCGAGGGTTGGTGTCCCATTCGTGCTGCAACTGCTCGACCGCGGTAACCATCGTCGCTCATTCCCTTCGAATTCCGTCGTCACCTGGTGACGCTGCGCGAGACGCCGGGTCGCCGGGTGTGTCGCCCACGGTCACACGGCACGCCAGAGGTGGTCGAGGGACGGAAAAAGCCAATTATTGAAAAGTCGAAGGGCGATTCTGCGAAGTTGTGAAAGCGCCTATTCGCAGCAGTGCTAATGTGGCCGGATCAGACTGCCGGATCAGGGAGGTGAGGGCCGTCGCCAGGACCTTCGCCGGGGCCCGGCTACGCCGGATGCGCGAGGAGCGTGGGCTGAGTCAGACGGAGCTGGCCCGACACCTCAGCATCTCCCCCAGCTATCTCAACCAGATCGAGCACGACAGCCGGCCGCTGACCGTCCCGGTGCTGTTGCGCATCACCGAACTGTTCGGCGTCGACCCGACCGTGTTCGCCGCGCACGACACCCCTCGGCTGGTCGCCGGGCTGCGCGAGGCCCTGCCCGGGCGCGCCGGGCTGACCGAACTCACCGAACTGGCCAACCGGCTGCCGGAGGTCGCCGCGGCGGTCATCGAGCTGCACCGTCGCTACCAGCAGGCCGACGAGCAGCTCGCCGAGCTGGTCGGCGACCGCGAGCGGATCGGTCGCAGCCCGCACGACCAGGTCACCGAGTTCTTCTACCGGCGGCAGAACTACGTACCGGATCTCGACGAGGAGGCCGAGCGGCTGGCCGGGCGGATGGCGCTGCGTCGCGGCGAGGTCCGCGCCCTGCTCCGCGACCGGCTCGCGCAGCGGCACGGCGTACACGTCACCCGCGAGGACGCCGCCGCACTCGGCGGTGAGCTGCACCGGTACCGCCCGCAGACCCGCACCCTGCACCTGTCGACGTCGCTGCGCGCCGGGCAGGAGGCGATGCGGATGGCGGCGCAGATCGCGCTGCTGGAGTTCGCCGACGTCATCGACGAGATCGTCGAGTCGGAGGAGTTCGACGACGTGCAGACCCAGATTCTCACCCGGGTCGGCCTGGCCAACTACTTCGCGGCGGCGCTGATCCTGCCGTACGAACACTTCCTGGCCGCCGCCGAGCAGCGTCGGTACGACATCGACCTGCTCACCCAGCACTACGCGATGGGCTGGGAGACGGTCTGCCACCGGCTCAGCACCTTGCAGCGGCCCCGGGCGCGTGGCGTGCCGTTCTCCTTCGTCCGGGTCGACCGGGCCGGCAACATGTCGAAACGCCAGTCGGCCACCGGCTTCCCGTTCTCGCGTACCGGCGGCACCTGTCCGCTGTGGACGGTGTACGAGGCGTTCGGCGCGCCGGGGCGGGTGGTGACCCAGGTCGCCGCGATGCCGGACGGGCAGCGCTATCTGTGGATCGCCCGCACCATCACCCGCCACCACGGCGGCTACGGCCAACCCGGCAAGGTGTACGCCATCGGGCTGGGCTGCGAGGTGCGGCACGCCAGCCGGCTGGTCTACTCCACCGGAATGGACCTGCACGCGGCCGAGGCGGCGACCCCGATCGGGCCGGGCTGCAAGACCTGCGAGCGGATGACCTGCCCGCAGCGGGCCGCCCCGCCGATCAGCCGACAACTGGACGTGGACGAGAACCGCAGCACCTTCATCCCGTACCCGTTGCGGACCTGACCCCCGGACCCCCGGACCGCCGCCCGCCGCCCGCCGGTACGGATACACTTTCAGCCCCTCCGCGAGCCCAGGGCTGGTGCATGGTTTCTCGTCCGACAGTTCCGCGGCCACTGGTGGCCGCCGTCGCCCTGGTCTCGGTCGCCGTGCTGCTGGCCGGCTGCTCGGTCGTCGCACCTGTCGCACCGGCACCGCTGCGGGTGCTCCAGCTGAACCTGTGCAACAGCGGCATGGCGACGGGCTGCTACACCGGCCGCTCGGTGGCCCGGGCCGCCGAGGTGATCCGGGCCGAGGCCCCCGACATCGTCACCCTCAACGAGATCTGCTCCGGCGACGTGGACACCCTGGAACGAGTGATGACGGAGGTGCACGACGGCACGGTGGTGGCCGCCTTCCAGCCGGCGCGAAACGGCCGCACCGGCGAGCCGTACCGCTGCGTCAACGGGCAGCAGTACGGCGTCGGGGTGCTGACGCACATCGCGGCACCCGCCGGCGACCACGAGGTGCACGCCGGGATCTACCCGGCACAGGACCCGGCCGACCCCGAACAGCGGGCCTGGCTCTGCGTCGAGGCCCGCACCCTCTTCTTCGCCTGCACCACCCACCTGGCGTACACCAGCTCGACCCTGGCTCTCGCCCAGTGCGCGCACCTGGTCGGCACGGCGATCCCGCAGTTGCACGCCGACGGTCGCTACCGGCCCACGGTGGTCAGCGGCGACCTCAACCTGCGGCAGGGTGGCACGCCCGACGTGCGGTCCTGCGTACCGGAGGACTACCGCCACCGGCACGACGGCGGGGTGCAGCAGTTCATGGCCACGGCGGACCTGCGGATCGAGGCGACCAGGTCGGTAAGCATGGAACGGACCACCGACCACGCGGCCTTTCTGGTGACGCTCACCCTGCCCGGTCAGGGCGACCCCGCCCACTGAGGACCACCCGGGTCAGTCCCACCAGAACGCCCAGGTCGGCGCGTCGACGATACGTTCGGCGTAGGCGGCCAGGGTGCACGGCCGCTGCCCCTGCCAGACGTTGTCGGGGCAGAAGGCGAAATGCTCTGCCGCCACCCGCAACGCCTCCGTGGTCTCCTCCGGAGGCGCGGCGACGCTCAGATACAGCTCGGCGAAGCCGACCCCGATCACCCGGACACCGAACCGGTCCTCCCAGCTGCGCAGCACGGCCGACAGCAGCCCGGGATCGTTTGTGTGGTTGACCGCGCCCAGCCAGCCAAGGACGGCCAGGGCGTCGCTGCCTCGCTCGGCGGGGACCAGGCCCAGGCGCATCGCCGGTTGGGCCAGCGACAGCTGCTCGGCCCAGTGGTCCGCGTGCCGCTCCGGCGTCGTCCACGGCTCGCCGGGCGGTGCCAGCCCCGGCCAGTCCAGTCCGTACGGGGCGGTCACGGCGACCCGCCGCTCGTTGGACAGCTGGTCGTCACCGTCGTAGGGAGCCGTCTGGCCGGCCCACCAATCGGCGAGCAGCCGCTCCGGATCGTGCTCGGCCGGCGACGAGCCGCGCTCGGGCCAGAACTCGCCGTCCTCCCAGGGCCGCGTCGGCTCACCGTCGTAGCCGTCCAGCAGCAACGGCCACAACCCCGACTGCGCGTGCGCCGCGTGCAACCGCGACCACAGCCCGGCCGGAGCCGGGTCGTCGCTCAGCCACAGCGTGGGCCGGTCCGCGTCACCCCCGTCGCCACGGACCGTCCGGCCGGGCGGCAGCGGCACGGACAACGTCCGGGGACGCGCAGCGGCGTCCACGAACAACTCCAGCAGGTCGGGCGGCATCTCGTTCAGCTGTGCGGTCACGACGCGTGAGGATAGCCGTCAAGTCCGACAATCCTCCGCGACAGGCCGGCCGGTCGCCGGGCGGTGGACGCAGCCGAGAAGCCGGACCGCCGTCACGGTCAGGCCCGCTCACTCCGCAGCGGCGAATCTCTCGACGTTGTCGACCGGGCCGACCACCAGGATCAGGTCTCCGTAGCTCAGCACAGTGTCGGGGGTCGCGTGGGTGAAACCCGGCCGTCGCCCGCCCACGGCCGCCTCCGGCTTCACCGCCACCACGGTCACCCCCCACCGGCTGCGCAGCCGGGACTCACGCAGCGGCATGCCGACCACGTCGTGCGGCGGCTTGGTCTTGATGACCGCGAAGTCCGCGTCCACCTCCACGTAGTCGAGAATGCGGCCGGTGAGCAGATGGGCGGTGCGTTCACCCATGTCGTGCTCGGGCGCGATGACGTGATGGGCGCCGACGCGAGTCAGGATGTTGCGATGCTGGCCGCTGACGGCCTTGGCCCAGATGTCGGGGATGCCGAGCTCCGAGAGCAGGCTGGTGGTCAGGATGCTGGCCTGGATGTCGGTGCCGATCGCGACCACCGCCCGGTGGAAGTCGCCGACACCGAGTTGCCGCAACGCCTCGATGTCGGTCGAGTCCGCGGTGATCACGTGCGGAAGCTGCCCGACGAGGCTCTGCACGGTCTTCGGCTGGTTGTCGATGCCGAGCACCTCGGTACCCCGCTTGGCCAGTTCGAGAGCCAGCGCGCTGCCGAAGCGGCCCAGACCGATCACGACGACCGGCTCGTTACGGATGTCAGCCAACGATCGTCCTCTCCTCGGGTAGTTCGAAACGCCGGTTACGGTCCCGCAGCGCCAGCGCGGAGGCCAACGTGAGCGGTCCGATCCGGCCGGCGAACATCAGCAGTACGAGCAGCACGTCGGCCTGCGGCGGCAGGTCAGCGGTGATGCCGGTGGACAGGCCGACGGTGCCGAACGCCGACACCGCCTCGAACAGGACCGCGTCGAGCCGGTACGGGGTGATGGCCAGCAGGATGAAGGTGGCCACGGCCACCGTGCCCGCGCTGAGCAGAACGATCGCGAGAGCCTGACGCTGGTTGCTGGCAGGAATCCGGCGGTGGCCCACGTTCACCTGGGTCTCGCCCCGCATCTCGGACCACAGCACGAAGGCGAGCAGTCCGAAGGTGGTGACCTTGATGCCGCCGGCCGTCCCCGCGCTGCCACCGCCGATGAACATCAGCACGTCGCTGGCGAGCAGGCTCTCCGGACGCATCGCACCGATGTCGACGCTGTTGAAACCGGCGGTACGTGTCATCGCGGAGGCGAAGAACCCGGCGAGCAGTTTCTGCGGACCGCCGAGCGGGCCGAATGTGCCCGGATTCGCATACTCGGCGAGAGTGAACACCACGGTGCCGATCGCCAGCAGCGCGACGGTGAGCGCGACGGTGATCCGGGTCGTCACCGACCAGTACGCCGGGCGACGCCAGGTGCGGACCAGTTCGAACACGACCGGAAATCCCAGCCCACCGAGGATGACCGCCGCCGTGATGGTCAGGGTGATCCAAGGGTCGGCCACGTAACCCATCAGGCTGTCCGCGTACGTGGAGAAGCCCGCGTTGTTGAACGCGGAGATGGCGTGGAAGACGCCCTCGTAGAGCGCCGTTCCCCACGGGCGACGGTACGCGGTGGCGAACCGGATGGTGAGCAGCGTGGCTACCACTGCCTCGCTGACGAGGCTGAACACGACGATGCGACGCACCACGCCGCGTACGTCGCCCAGGTTGAGACTCTTGGTTTCGGCCTGTGCGAGGAAGCGGGCACGTAGCCCGAGCCGACGCGACAGCAGCACGGTGAACAGCGTGGCCAGGGTCATGATCCCGAGGCCACCGATCTGAATGAGCAGCAGGATGACCACCTGCCCGAAGGTGGACCAGTAGCTGCCGGTGTCGACGGTGACCAGGCCGGTGACGCACACCGCCGAGGTGGCCGTGAAGAGTGCGTCCACCAGTTCGGTGCGACTTCCCGATCGCGTCGCCCAGGGCAGGGACAGCAGACCGGTGCCCACCATGATCGCTCCGGCGAAGCCCACGGTGATCATCTGCGCCGGATGTCGAAACCGGTCACCACGTCGCTGCCACGCGGGCCGTCGGGTCAACGGGCGCACGATCGGCCGCCCGACCCTTGCTCCAACCGCCTCGGACGATCCGAGGTGCTGACAACCCGTCCGACGAACCGGTCCACCGGTCGCCTCCGGTCAGCAGCGATCAACATAGGGCGCATCCTCCCACGGTCGAACCGTCCCGGGTCCCGGCCCGGCAGGTGGAGGTGACCGGCGCATCACGGTTCGGCGGCGTACCGTGCCGGTGTGGAGCCTGATCGGACGCCCGGGCAGCGACCGCGCCGGGCGGAAAGGTCGGAGGCGGAGCTGCTGTCGGCGGCACGCGCCGGTGACGGTGAGGCGTTCGGCATTCTGGTCGGGTCGCTGCGCGACGAGTTGCGGGCGCACTGCTACCGGATGCTGGGCTCACCGCACGACGCGGAGGACGCGGTACAGGACACGCTTGATCGGGCCTGGCGCGGTCTGGATCGCCTCGACGACCATGCCGGGATCCGGCCCTGGCTGTACCGGATCGCGACGAACCGGGCGTTGACCCTGATCGGGCGGCGACGTCGGCGGGAGCTGCCCACCGATCTGCGCGCCGACACCAGGCCGACGACGGAGATCGCCTGGTTGGAGCCGTACCCGGATCGGCTGATGGCCTGGGCCGACCACCTGGGCCCGGCAGCTCGGCTGATCGCCCGGGAGAGCGTCGAGCTGGCGTTCGTCGCCGCGCTGCAACACCTGTCGGCCCGGCAACGCGCGGTCCTGCTGCTGCGTGACGTGCTCGGTTATCCGGCCCGCGAGGTCGCCGACCTGCTGGACACCACGGTCGTGGCGGTCAACAGCGCGTTGCGGCGGGCCCGTGCGGTGCTCGCCGGCGGGCTGCCGGACCGGACTCAGCAACGAGCCCTCGGCGCGCTCGACGACCCCGCGCGGCGTGATCTCGCCCGGCGGTACGCGGCAGCCTGGGAGACCGGTGATGTCGAGACCCTGGTGGCGATGTTGACCGAGGACGCGCGGTACTCGATGCCGCCGCAACGGGTCTGGTACCAGGGTCGCAGCGCGATCCGCAGCTTCCTCGCCGAGGCGGTGCTGTCGCACCGCTGGCGGTTCCTGCCGGCCTCGGCGAACGGGCAGCTGGCGTTCGGCACGTACCTCTGGGACGACGCCCAGGCAGGCTACCGGCCGGCTGGTCTGGATCTGCTGACGCTGGATGGTAGCCGGGTCAGCGAGGTGGTCTCGTTCCTCGACGCACCGTTCCCGGAGTTCGGCCTGCCCGCCCGACTTCTCGAGCACGACCTGGCCACCCGGCGGTGAGTTCGCGTGCCGATCGGGGTTGTAGGGGTGACAGACCCGATCGACCCGGAAGGACCGAGCCGAGCATGACCCACGAGGAACAGATTCGCGAGCTGATCGAACGCTGGGCCAGGGCGGTACACCGGGGGGACCTCGCCACGGTCCTCGCCGACCACGCCGAGGACATCGTGATGTTCGACGTGCCGCCGCCGCAGCAGGGAGTGCGTGGCCTCGACGCGTACCGGCAGACGTGGCCGCCGTTCTTCCGCTGGCAGGATCAGGGTGCGTCGTTCGACATCGAGTCGCTGGAGGTCACCGCCGGCGACGAGGTGGCGTTCGCGTACGCCCTGCTGCGCTGCGGCACGCCGGCGGACCTGGCCGTGGCGCCCGACCGACGGTTGCGCCTCACCCTGGGCCTACGCCGCCACGACGACCGTTGGGTGGTCACCCACGAGCATCATTCGTTCGCCCTCGACCCGGCACCCGACCGGGACTCCGCCACCGACGAGCGGGAACTGCACGAGCTGCACGAGCGGTGGTTCGCCGCGACGGCAGCCAAGGACCTCGACGCCCTGATGGAGCCGATCGCCGCCGATGTCGTGTCGTACGAGCACGAGGCACCGCTGCGGTACGTCGGGGAACCGGCGGTACGCGAGGTCTGCCAGGCCGGCCTCGACGCCTCGGGCGACGGTGCGGTGAGCTGGGAGGTGCCCGACCAGACGCTCTTGGTCGACGGTGATCTCGCCGTGTCGTGGGGCCTGAACCGGGTACGGGTCATCCGCTCCGGTGACGCGACCATCGAGAGCTGGTCGCGCGGTACCCGAGTGTTCGCCCGACGCGACGGCGGCTGGCAGCTGGTGCACCAGCACCTGTCCTACCCGTTCGACCCGACCAACGGTGCCGCCCGGACCGATCTGCTTCCCTGAGCGGACCGATCCGGCGCCGCGGTCAGCGTTGCACGCGGGCGCCGGCCCCTCGCACCAGCGCTTCCACCTCGGCCAGGCTGGCCATGGACGTGTCGCCCGGAGTGGTCATCGCCAGCGCGCCGTGCGCGGCGCCGTACTCCACCGCGAGCGCCAGGTCGCCGTCGCGTTCGAGCAGGCCGTAGATCAGCCCGGAGGCGAAGCTGTCGCCGCCGCCGACCCGGTCCAGGATCTCCAGGCCGGGTCGGTGGGTGGCCTCGGCGAACGCGCCGCCGGCCCAGGCCACGGCACCCCAGTCGTTCACGGTCGCGCTGCGTACCCCGCGCAGGGTGGTCGCCACCACCTTGAAGTTGGGGTACGCCCGGACGACCGCCTCGATCATCGCCTTGAAGTTGCCGGCGTCCAGCGCACCGCTGTGGATGTCGGTGTCGGGCACCGGGAAGCCCAGGCAGGCGGTGAAGTCCTCCTCGTTGCCGATCATCACGTCCACCAGACCGGCGAGCCGGGTGTTCACCTCCCGCGCACGCTCCTGACCACCTACGGCCTTCCAGAGGCTGGGCCGGTAGTTCAGGTCGTACGAGACGAGGGTGCCGTGCCGACGGGCGGCGGTCATCGCGGCCTCGGCTGTCCGCGCGGCCGTCTCCGACAGGGCGGCGTAGATGCCGCCGGTGTGCAGCCACCGCACCCCGAGCGTGCCGAAGAGGTGGTCCCAGTCGACGTCGTCCGGCTTGAGCTGGCTGGCGGCGGAGTGGCCCCGGTCGGAGGTGCCGACCGCGCCGCGTACCCCGAAACCGCGCTCGGTGAAGTTCAGACCGTTGCGGACGGCGCGGCCGATCCCGTCGTACGGCAGCCAGGTGATCAGGCTGGTGTCGACGCCGCCCTGGAGGATCAGGTCTTCCAGCAGCAGGCCGACCTCGTTGCGGGCGAACGCGGTGACGACCGCGGTCCGCAGGCCGAAGCAGCGGCGCAGGCCCCGGGCGACGTTGTATTCGCCGCCGCCCTCCCAGACCCGGAACTGGCGGGCGGTGCGGACCCGACCCTCACCGGGGTCGAGCCGCAGCATGACCTCGCCGAGCGAGACCAGGTCGTAGCGGCAGTCGGCCTTCGGCCGAGGGTCCACCGCGCTCACACCGCACCTCCTGCGGCGGCGAGCGCCTCGCGGGTGCGGGCGGTGATCTCGTCCCACTGCTCGCCGGCGATCAGGTCGGCCGAGACCATCCAGCTCGCCCCGACCGCCAGGACCGCCGGCAGGGCCAGGTAGTCGGCGATCACCGCAGCGGTGATCCCACCGGTGGGAATGAACCTGACGTCGCGGAACGGTGCCGCCAGGGCCTTGATCATGGCCGCCCCGCCGAGCTGCTGGGCGGGGAAGAACTTGACCACGTTCAGACCGGCGTCGAGGGCCATCTGGATCTCGGTGGCGGTGGCCGCCCCGGGCACCACCGGCACGCCGGCCTGCTGGCAGGCACGGACCACGGCCGGCGCGAAGCCGGGGGTCACCACGAACCGGGCACCGGCCCCGATCGCCCGCTCGGCCTGCTCGACGGTGAGCACCGTGCCGGCCCCGACGGTCAGGTCACCGCGGGCGGCAAGCGCCGCGATGGCATCCAGCCCGGCGGCGGTACGCAGGGTCACCTCGACCGCGGTCAGACCACCCTTGACCAGGGCGTCACCGAGCGGGTCGGCGTGCCGCGGGTCGTCGAGCACCACCACCGGCAGCACCCGACCGACCGGCAGTTGTTCAGAACCATGAACGTTGGTCACGTACGTGACCATACTGGAGGCGTACGCCCTTCGCTAGTCTGGCCTTGTGCCCACCGCGCCCGAGGACTTCCAGCCCGTGAAGTCGGCTGGACGTACCCTCGACCTGCTCGAACTACTCGCCGATCAACCACAGACCTGGGCGCTCGGCGACCTGGCCCGCGCCCTCGCCATCCCGAAGAGCAGCCTGCACGGCCTGCTGCGCACGCTTGTCGGCCGAGGCTGGGTCCAGACTGATGAGAGCGGCACCCGCTTTCGACTCGGTCTGCGCGCGCTGCGGGTCGGTGCCGCCTATCTGGACGGCGACGACCGGGTGGGCCTGCTGTCCGGCGTGCTTGACGAGTTGTCCCGTCGCTTCGGTGAAGCTGTACACCTCGGTCGACTCGACGGCGACCAGGTCGTCTATCTCGCGAAACGGGAGTCGGTACACCGCCTGCGGCTCTACAGCGCGATCGGCCGCCGGCTGCCGGCACACGCCACCGCGCTGGGCAAGGCCCTGCTGGCCGAGCTTCCGGACACCGATGTCGACCGGAGGCTGAACTGGCCGCTGGCCCGCCTCACGCCGCACACGGTCACCGAGCGCGAGGCCCTGCACGCCGCCCTGGCGACGGTGCGAGCGACCGGGCACGCGGTCGACCGGGAGGAGAATGCGGAGGGCATCCGCTGCTTCGCGATGGCCGTACCGTTGGCGAGCCCGGCGGTCGACGCGGTGAGCGTCTCGGTGCCGGTCAGTCGCCTGCGCCCGGAACTCGAAGCGGCGATCGTCGCGGCGCTACGGGAACTGGTCGGTGGACTCGCTCAGGCCCGGAGCATGCTGAGCGCGTGATGTCGGTCTCCCTCTCCCCGCACTGAACACCGGGTCGGACGCTCGGCCCGGGGTGCCTGAACGGCGGCGTTGACCCTGCCCAGCACCCCTCTTAACCTGGGTGAATCGATTCGACTGCGAGGAGCGGGATGAACATCGGGGAGATCGCCCGCCGCGCGGGCGTGTCCCGCAGCACCGTGTCGTACGTGTTGAGCGGCAAGCGGGCGGTGTCGGAACCGACCCGGCAACGGATCCAGGCCGTCATCGACGAGTTGGACTACCGTCCCAACGCGAACGCCCGAGCGTTGAAGGAGGGCCGCACCCGCACCCTCGGCCTGGTCATCCCCCCGGCCAGCCAGCGGCTGACCGACATGCAGCTCGGCTTCGTCGCCAGCGTGGTCGAAGCCGCCGCCCGCGCCGACCTGGACGTGCTGCTCTCCCCCTCCGGCGGCGACCACGACCGGTCGTTCGAGCGGATCGTCACCGGACGCCGCGTGGACGGCGTGATCCTCATGGAGATCCGGTTGGAGGACGACCGGGTGACCCGGCTGCGGCAGAGTCGACTGCCCTTCGTCACCATCGGCCGCACCGCCGAGCCGACCGGCACCAGTTGGGTCGACGTGGACTACGAGGGTCTGATCGCGCGGTGTGTGCACCATCTGGCCGACCTGGGGCACCGGCACGTCGCCCTGGTGAACCGCTCGGCCGAGCTGGTGGCCGCCGGCTACGGACCCGGGCACCGCGCCCTGGCCGGGTTCTCGCACGCGGTGGCCGAACGCGGGCTCACCGGCGTCGACCTGTGCTGCGGTGATGACGCGCCCGCTGGCGAGGCCGCCATGAGCCGGTTGCTGACCACCCGTCCGGAGGTCACCGCCGTTGCCACAATCAACGAGGCCGCCCTGCCCGGCGTACAGCGGGCCCTGGCGGCCGAGGGCCGGCTGGTGCCTCGCGACTTCTCCGTGGTCGGGGTCGCCGCCGCGCACTGGGCCGAGGACTTCCGCCCGCCGTTGTCGGCGGCGGACGTGCCCACCCTGGAGATGGGGGCCGAAGCCGTGGCGCTGCTGCTCGAACGGATCGCCGCCCCCACCGCCGCCCCTCGCCACCACCTCTACCAGCCCCCCATCTCACTGAGAGCCAGCACCGCCCCACCCCCTCCCCCCTGACCGCCCCGACCCCCGACCCCCGACCCCAGCGTTGATCAAGAAGTTTTCGCCGTGCCCGGCCGCGCGGCGCGACGAAAACTTCTTGATCAACGGGGTGGGTGGGGTGGACGACGGCGGTGGTGGGCGGCGGCGAGGATGAGATAGCTGCTGGCGGTCCAGGTGTAGGCGCGGTCGCGTAGGCCCGCGCCGGTCTCGGCGTCGAAGTTCTCCGCGAAGCCGGACTTCTCGCACAGGGCGCGGAACCGGTGGCTGATGTCATCGGCGAACCCGATGTGCCCCGCCCGGCGCAGGCCGTCCTCGATCAGTACGGTGGCAGGCGCCCAGATCGGCCCACGCCAGTAGCCGTCGGCCGCGTAGTGCGGGGAGTCGACCGGCTCCGTGGCGAGGCCGTGTGCGGTCAGATGGCGCTTGAGACCACCGGCGAGCCCGGCGCTCACATCGGCGGGCAGGTCGGCGCCGAGCACGATGGGCATGAGGTCGAGCAGACTGGTGCTCGACCTCAGCTGACCGGTCCTGGCGCTCCGGGCCACGAACCGCTGGCCGTCCCAGAGTGTGCCGAGCAGCTCGGCGCGGATCTGGCTCGCGGTGCGGCTCCACTGACCCACCTCCTCGGGCAGCCCCAACTCCCCGGCCAGGTCCGCGAGCTGACGCAGCTGCAACAGCAGCAGAGCGGCGAGATCCGGTGTCTCGACGGTCCGATCGCCGTCGAAGGTTGTCGCGTTGTCCCATCCGCTGTCATTGCCGTGCTGGTAGTGCGGCAGATGATGACCGGATACCCGGCGTTGGTCGAGCCAGAACGTCGTCCAGCGGGCGAGCCGCCGGTACATGTCGGAAAGCTCGTCACGCGACAGTGGCCGGGACAGCCGCTGCCGCAGCTGCCGCAGCGCCCAGCCGTGCACCGGCGGCTTGACGTAGTTGTGCAGCACCTCGGAGTGGGCGACAGAATCCGGCAACGCACCCGTCGGGTCCTGATGGTCGAAGGGTAGCTGGACCTGGTGCCAGGCCAGCTCGGCGTCCGCCTCGGCGAGGGCCAGGGCGTTGAAGCAGTGGTCCCAGCTCCACACCTTGTTCATCCAGTGCTTGGACATCAGCACGGCTGGCCGGGCGAGAAAGCCGCCCGGCGCGACAGTCGCCGACCACAGCACGTACGCGGCCAGTTCGGCGGCGGGAGTCTCGGAGCTGCGCCAGGGTGCCAGCCGGTCGACGAAGCTGGCGAACTCGGCCGTGGTCGACCTGACGAGCTGATCGAAGTCACGGTCGCCCGGATAGCGACGGCGGGCCGACTCGTACTCCTCGACAGCGACCTCCCACGGCTGGTCGGCCGACAGCTCCACCGCCCGCGCGGCAGTGCCGAGCGCCTCGACGCCGACGGCACGA
This sequence comes from Micromonospora sp. C51, assembly GCF_018070435.1. Classification (NCBI taxonomy): domain Bacteria; kingdom Bacillati; phylum Actinomycetota; class Actinomycetes; order Micromonosporales; family Micromonosporaceae; genus Micromonospora; species Micromonospora sp. C51. The sequence goes on from NZ_JAGPXQ010000007.1 coordinate 203,585, forward strand.
GGGTCGCCGCGAAGCGACGTGACCCGGTAGCGGCGGCCGGTCTCGTACGAGGTGAAGACGTACGAGTCATCGACCGGGTCGTGGAAGAGGTAGGTGCCACTGAACGGGGTGAGGGTGTCCCGGGCGGCGGCGATCCGCAGGCCGATTCCGCGACCGCGCAATCGCATGGTGTTCCGGCCGTCGTAGGTCGCCTCGATCAGGCCGGTGCGGTGGCGCCAGGTCAGCAGCGCCGCGCTGGCCGTCACCGTGGTGTCGACCGAAGGCGTCAGTCGAAGCACCGGATGCATCCCGGTCTGGTGTGAGACCAGATGCAGCTCTGATGCCTGAGTGTGCGCTGCCACCACCGGCGAGATGCTGAACCAGGACCCGTGGTAACTGAACGGAATCTCCTGGATGGAGAAGGTCGGGCCGGTACGGACGTCGGTCATGATCGGCGACTGCCTTTCGGGATGCGATTGGTGCGACTGCTCCGAGAGCCGGCCGGATCAGTCCCTGATGGCGCCGGCGGTCACCCCGGCGGCGACGTAGCGTTGCGCCAGGACCAGCAGCAGGGTGGTGGGAATGGACGCCACCACGGCCGTGGCCATGATCGCGTTCCACTGTTGGTTGTTGTTGCCGATGTACTGGTAGATGCCGAGGGTGATCGGCCGATGGCCGCCACCGCTGGCCAGCGTGGCGGCGAAGACGAAGTCGGACCAGGCCCAGAGGAACGCGAACAGCGACACGGTGACGATCGCGTTGCGGCTCACCGGCAGCACCACCGACCAGAACGTCCGCAGCCGGTTGGCGCCGTCGACAAGCGCGGCCTGGATCAGGTCGTCCGGTATCCCGGACATGAAGGCGGTGAAGATCAGCACCGCGAAGGGGACCGCGATCGTCGAGTCGGCCAGGATCAACCCGGGTACGGTGTTGAGCACGCCGAGGTTGAGGTAGATGGCGTAGAAGCCCATCGCCATGATGATGCCGGGGATCATCTGCGCGATCAGCAGGACGAACCGGATCGCCCCGCCGCCGGGCGGCCGGAGCTTGGCCAGCGCGTACCCGGCGGGGGCGGCCAGGACCAGGGTGAGCAGTACGGTGCCGAGCCCGACGACCAGACTGGTGCCGACGTACGGCAACTGCTGGCTGAGCACGGCTCGGTAGCCGTCGAGGGTGCCGTCGATCGGGAACAGGTACGGCGGGCTCTTGCGCATGTCCTGGTCCCGGGTGAACGAGACGTTGATCATCCAATAGACGGGGAAGAGCATCAGCCCGGTCAGCATCACTCCGAGCCCGGTTCGCCACCAGCCACGCGTCGGTCGGCTCATGACAGCCGCTGCCGACGCTCGAAGCCGATGTAGAGCCCGCCCGCCGCCACCGCCAACAGGATCAGCAGGTTTCCGACGGCCGCTCCGGACCCGAACTCGGGCAGCAGGTTGCCGAACCCGAGCCGGTACGACCAGGTGGCCAGGGTGGTCGACGAATCGGTCGGGCCACCCCTGGTCATGATCCAGATCAGGTCGAAGACCTTGAGCGTGTAGACCAGCCCGAGCAGCAGTGTGATCGCCGAGACCGGGCGCAGCAGCGGCCAGGTGATCCACCGGAAGCGCTGCCAGCCGCCGGCTCCGTCCAGCTCCGCCGCCTCGTACAGCGGACGCGGGATCGCCTGTAGGCCGCTGTAGAGCACGACCAGGTTGAACGGGATGCCGATCCAGATGTTGGCGATGATCACCGATACCAGCGACCACCGCGGTGAGGTCAACCAGTTCACCGGATCCACGCCGACCAGCGCGAGCCCGGCGTTGACCACCCCGGCCTCGCTGTTGAGCAGCCACGACCAGGTGGACGCCGACACGATCAACGGCAACAGCCAGGGTACGAGGAACAGCGCGCGCAGCGTACGCGAGAGCGGAAAGTGCCGATGGAAGAAGAGCGCCAGCAGCAGCCCGATGGCGAACTGGAAGACAAGTGACGCGACGGTGAAGACGAGCGTGTTGAGCAACGCCGACGGGAACGTCGGCGCGGAGAGCACCGCCCGGTAGTTGTCCAGCCCGGCGAACGGCGCACCACCCTGGACGAAGGAGCGGACGGTGTACTCGCGCAGGCTCAACTCGACGTTGCGGTACAGCGGATAGGCGTAGAAGGCGACCAGGTAGCCGGCCACCGGGGCGAGGAAGGCCCAGGCCGCCCACCGGGAACCGCTGGGGTGGCGACGGCGTCGGTGTGCCGGTGGGGCGGTGCTCGCCGTTCCACCGGTCTCGCCCACCGTCGCGGCTCGCGGGGTACGGGTGACGTCGATTCCCATGTCGGTGGCGTGCCTGGTCAGCTCGTCGCGCTCACGGCGGCCCGCTGCGCGGCCGACAGCGCCTCCTGCGGCGTCTGCGCGCCGCTGAGCGCGGACTGCACCGCCGTCCACAACGGCTCGGAGATCCTCGGATACCGGGTCCCGAGATCGTCGCCGGTGCGTCCCTTCGCCGCCTTCACCGCGTCGACCCAGACCTTCAGCTCGGCGTTGGCCGCCACCTGTTGCTCCTGCACCGCAGCGACCGGGGCGATGTAGGACAGGGTGGTGTCCGTGGTGAACAGGTTGTCGCCGCTGGTCAGGCAGGTGACCAACTGCTTCGAGGTGGCGTACCGTCCGGTGTCGCGCTGTACCGGGATGGAGATGAACTCACCGCCGGCGGGTGCCGGGGCGGTGCCGCCGGCACGGGCCGGGATGGGGATGATGCCGTACTCGAAATCCAGCTTCGCCGCGTTGGCCAGCTGCCAGGTGCCGTTCTCGCTGAACGCGTAGTCGCCGCTGGCGAACTCCTGCCAACTGGTCGTCTGCGTGTTGTTGATGACGGAGTTGGGGGCGTGGCCGGCGGCCAGCCAGTCGCTCCAGAGGGTCAACGCCACCACCGCCGGTGGCGCGTCCAACGCGGTCAACTGGGCACCGGCGCCCCAGAACCACGGCAGGAACTGGAAGCTGCCTTCCTCAGTGCCGATCGCGGAGAAGGTGATGCCCTTCTTGCCGGCCGCCTTGACCTTGACCAGCGCCGCGGTGAGTGAGGGCCAGTCCGTCACCGTGGCGACGTCCACTCCCGCCTCGGTCAGCAGGTCCTTGTTGTAGTAGAGGGCGAGGGTGTTCGCACCGATGGGTACGCCGTACGTCTTGCCGCCGCTCTGCCCGGCGCCGACCAGGTTGGGTTCCATCGCCGACACGTCGAGGTTCGTCTCGTCGGTCGTGGTCAGGGCACCGGCCTCGGCGAGGGTGGAGATCACCGGGTTGTCGATGATCAGTACATCCGGGGAGTTGCCCTGCTGCGCGGCGAGCAACGCCTTGTTTGTCAGGTCGGTGGTGTCGTAGCCGGTCCGTTCGACGGTCACTCCGGCCGACGTACCGCAGTCCTTGAGCAGTCGGACCCAGTCGGAATCGTCGGTGAACTGCGGGTACGGGTCCCAGATGGAGTACGTCCCCCCGGCCTCGGTCGACGGGGGCTCTGTGGAGCAGGCGACGGTTGCGGCGACGACGGCGACTGCCGCCAGGGCGGCACCGATGGCACGCCCGCGCGGGATGGATCGGGTCATCTGACGCCTCGCTTCGATCGCTGTACCGGAAGGTGCGCGATATCAATCCTGTTGTCGAACCGATTCGCCGAATCGGTTCGGCCGACCATAGGCCCGACCGAGCGACCCGGTCAAGAGCGAGCGAGACGAGGTCCGCCACGGGGCGAAACTTCCGCTTCACGCTGGCGTCACGGCGTTGACATTTACAACCGTAAACTCCTACGCTCCGCAGCGAATCGATTCGCCGCAGCCCTCCGCCCTCGGACGTGCTCCCGTCGCAAAGGAGTCCCAGTGCCACTCCCCCGCACGAGCAGACCAGGATCTCTCCGCCGCCTCGCCGCCCGAATCGCGGTAGGTATCCTCGCGGCCACCGCCGTCGTCGCGGTTTCCACGCCGGCCCAGGCCGCAGACGAGTCGATAAGCGTGAACTTCTCGGGCACCAGCGGCGCACCGACGTACCGCGCGGCCGGCTGGATCTACGGCATGACCGAGAACGCCTCCGGCCCGGCCGATCACTTCTATCGGGACGTGAAGTTCCGGTACATGCGTGCCGGTGGCGCACAACTGCCCGGCAGCGGCTGGGTCGGCGGAAACTACGAACGCCGGTGGAACTCCACCCTCGCCCAGGCTCGCCGGACCAACGCTCTCGGCGGCGAATTCATCCTCCTGCCGCACGACCTGTGGGGTGCCGACGGTGCCGCGATCTCCCGTTTCCCCGGCGACAACGGCAACTGGACCGACTACGACAACTTCCTCAACCGGGTCATCAGCGATGTACGCGCGGCCGGACTGACGGTGCAGTGGGACATCTGGAACGAGCCCAACATCACGCTCTTCTGGAACCGCCCGATCTCCCAGTACTTCGAGTTGTGGCGCCGCACCTACCAGCGCATCCGGGCCGAGTTCCCCAACCAGCTCATCGTCGGGCCGAGCTGCGCCTGCGTACCCTCGACCAACCACGCCTTCTGGAACCAGTACCTGGACTTCGTCCGCTCGACCAACACGGTGCCGGACATCGTCAGCTGGCACGCCCTGCCCGGTGATCCGGTGGCCAACGTCGCCGCCGCCAACGCGACCCTCGACCCGCGTGGCATCCCGCACCCCCGGCCCTACCAGATCAACGAGTACGCCGCCCCCGACGAGCAGAACCCCGCCGACGGCGCCTGGTACATCGCCCGCCTGGAGCGTGCCCGCGCCGACGGCCTGCGGGCTAACTGGGCCAGCGCCGGCAACCTGCACAACGACCTGGGCAACCTGCTGGTGCGCAACTCGGCCGGACAGCATCAGCCGAAGGGCGAGTGGTGGGTCTACCGCTTCTACGGCTCGCAGACCGGGCAGATCGTTTCGGTCTCGGCCAGCCCGTCGTACGACGCCTTCGCCACCAAGGCGACAGGTTCGGCGAAGGTGCTGCTCGGTGGGGGCCGGACCACCGGAAACCTCACCGTCAACCTGCAACGGCTCGACACCACGGGCATCGTGCAGAACAACCAGGTCCGGGTGCTCACCCAACGGATTCCTCACAACGGCGGCGGCGCGGTGCAGGGCCCGATCACCGTCTCGAACAGCGTGGTGAGCGTGAGCGGCAACAACGCCACCGTGACGGTGCCCTACGCCAACCAGACCGACACCTACACGCTGACCCTGCTGCCGCCCGCCGACGGCGGCTTCCAGTCGGTGGCCGTGGCACAGCACTCCCAGCAGTGTCTCGACAACACCGACCGCAACACCGCCGACGGCAACGTGCAGCAGCAGTTCCACTGCGAGGGTGGCGACCAGCAGCTGTGGAACTTCCAGCCGGTCTCCGGGGTGGCGAACACCTACACCGTGGTCAACCAGCAGACCGGCAAGTGCCTGGACGTCAACGGGGTGTCCACCGCCGACGGCGCGGCGGTGCACCAGTGGGGCTGCCACGGTGGTCTCAACCAGCAGTTCACCCTGCGCAAGGTGACGTACTCGGGCAACGACCCACACGACTACCAGTTGGTGGCCCGACACAGCAACAAGTGCGTCGATGTCAGCACCATTTCCACCGCGCCCCGCGCCCCGGTCCACCAGTGGACCTGCAACCCGTTGGGCCAGGGCAGCCCACTCAACCAGACCTGGCGGCTGTGGGGCCGGTGACCGCCGATCCCGGCCGATGAACGAGCCCGCCGGCCGAGGCGGCCCCGTCCCCACCGGGACGGTGCCGCCGTGGCGTTCCGGGCGGGCGGGTCAGGCCGGTAGGCGCCAGACCTGGTTGGCGCCGCCGAAGCAGTCCCAGATCTGGAGCCGGGTGCCGTCGGCGGAACTGTTGCCGGTGGCGTCGAGACATCTGTTCGACGCCGGGTTGCGCAGCGTGCCGTTGGACTGGGCCTGCCAGACCTGGGCACCGGTGCCGTTGCACTCCCAGAGCTGGATCGGGGTCCCGTTGGCGGTGCCGGCACTGGTCACGTCCAGGCACTTGCCGAGGGCGCGCAGGGTGCCGTCGGTGGCCACGGTCCACCGCTGCGCGTTGGTGCCGTTGCAGGTGTAGAGCTGGATGGCGGTGCCGTTGGCGGTGGCCGCAGCGGCGACGTCGACGCACTTGCCGGCGATGCCGGTGATCTGGCCGGTCCGGCCGGTCGGCGGCGGGGAACCGCCCATCACGGTGTCGTAGATCGCGCTGACCAGCGACGTCGAGCCACCGGTGTCCTGGGTCAGTTCCCAGTTCATCATGCCGCCGGCATTTGTCATCGCCCACTGGGTCTTGCGCTTGACCGTCGGTACGCCGTTGTAGCACTGCTGAGCGCCGCCGACGGTGGTGCAGTCCCGGTTGGCGTTGGCCGGGTCCATGCCGACCAACTGGGTGTACGTGTAGTAGCCCGGTCGGCTGTAGAAGGGCACCCCGAGGATGGCCTTGCTGGCCGGCAGGCCGCGGGCCTTCCAGCCGTTCACCGCGTTTATCGACCAGTCGTAGTTGGCGTGTGGGCTACCGCCGTCGTACGCCATGATGTTGAGAAAGTCCACGTGGTTGAAGACCGACGTCGGTACGCCGTCGCGGTAGTAGCCCTCCGCCACGACCGCTGCGGTGAGCAGCTTGCCCTGTGGGCGCAAGGCGTTGCTCAACTGCTGCATCAGCAGGCTGTAGTTGTTGGCCGAGGTGCCCGGGTCCGGGTACTCCCAGTCCATGTCGACGCCGTCGAGGCCGTACTGGTTGACGAAGTTGACCACGCTGTTGACGAACGTCGTGCGGGTGCCGGCGTTGGTCGCGAGCGCCTCGAAGGCGCTGTCGTCACCGTCGTTCCAGCCGCCGATGGCGATCGAGACCTTGACGTTGTTCGCCCGGGCCAGCGACACCAGCGAGGTGAGCTTGCTCGGATTCTCCACCGCGCGCAGGGTGCCGTTGCTGTTGGGCAGCACGAACGCGTAGTTGATGTGGGTCAGCTTGGTGTACTGCACCGAGTTGACGTTGCCGGTCCAGGACGGCAGGTAACCCACGCTCTTGAAGTTGTTGGGCAGCACCACCGCCTGCGCGGCGGTCGGGGCGACGGCGAGAGTGGCGCCGGCGGTGACCAGCGCGAGCAGACCGGCGGCGAGGGCCGAGCGTGGCCGGGGACGTGGTGACGACATCGAGGACCTTCCCGTGGCAGGTGAGGGTGCCGTGCCGCCACGGCCGGTCGCTGTGGAGCCGCCGATGACCGGCCGTGGCGTACGGGTGCTTGGTTCCTCGAGGCAGCCAAATCTTAAAGAGTGTTTACGGTAATGGTCAATGACGTCCTTCGATCGAAGCTGCTGCCGGATCAGCCGACGGTGACCTGGTACAGCGTCGTGTTGACCTCTCCGCTGCCGGTGAAGATCTCCGGTCCCGCCTGGACGCTTGTCAGGTACTTCGAGCGGCTCATCCAGCCCCGGGACACCACGTCGTCGGTGAAGTCGCGGATGTTGAGCGTCGCGCTTGTGGTGTTGCTGGTCCGCACGTAGGAATAGACGTTCCAGGTGCCCACGTAGCCACGCCAGACCTCCCACGTGGTACCCGCGATGCTGACGGTGCCCTGGCGGCTGCCGGCCGGCGACGCGTTGGAACGGTAGAGCCAGATCATCAGCTCGTCGGTGGGCTGGTCCGCCGAACCCGGGTTGGCCATCGGGTGGAACCACATGTCGTACGCGACGTTCATGTTCGAGGCACCGTCAGCGGTGACGTTGAAGCGCCAATTGGTGTTGACGTCACGGTTCGCGGAGAGCTGCACCGGCAGCCCGGTGTTCGGCCGCCGCCAACCCCAGTGCCAGCCGAGGATCGCCGCCGCGTACGACTTGACGCTGCTCGGGTCGCCGCTCCAGGTGTAGCTGGTCCCCCAGTAGATGGGGTCACCCGGGCCTCCGTTGGACCAGATGCACTGGCTGCCGGTGGCGCCGGTGGCACCCCACTGGTTGTTGGGGATCCAGTACTTGCCAATCTCGATCAGATCGTCGCTGTCACACAACCGGCCGGTGGGGGGATAGTCGGGCACCGGCGGCGGAGTGGTGCGCGTCGGGGTCGGGGTCGGACCGGGGTTGTTGGAGCCGGTGCAGGTCACCCCGTTGAGCGCGAACGCGGTCGGTACCGGGTTGCTGCCGCTCCACGAGCCGTTGAAGCCGAAGCTCGCGGTGCCGTTGAGGCCGATCGACCCGTTGTACGACACGTTCGCCGCGGTCACCTGCGCGAGGTCCTGGGTCACAGTGGCGTTCCACGCCTGCGTGACCCGCTGTCCTGCGGCGTAGGCCCAGGTCAGACGCCACGACGACACCGGGTCGCCGAGGTTGGTGATGGTCACGTCGGCGTTGAAGCCGCCCTGCCACTGGGCGGAGACCGTGTATCGCACGGCGCAGCCGACCGTCGCGGCATGTGCGACCGCGACTCCGACGGCGGCGGTGACGACGGTGCTGGCCACCGCGGCGGCGAGCAGGGCGAGGCGGGTGCTTTTCATCCTTGGTCCTCCTTCAGTCCTGGCCGCCGCATGGGCGGCCGGGACTGTTCGCGTTCACGACAGCGGCGGATCCGACGTGCGGTTCGTGATCGCGTACGGAGGCGGCAGCCGGCAGCGGCGTGTGCGTGGCCCGGATCGCGCCGGCGGCGCTGATCCTGGCTCATCGCGGCCCATCTCGCCCGGCGACCGTGCCCGAGAAGTCGCCCGGCGGACATGGCGCCGGCTCGGTCGCCCTGCCCATCATCGATGGCTGACGCTGCGACGGTACGACGGCAGACAGACAGCAGTCAATGAACCGCTTCGGCTCCGCAGTGGCCCGCCAGGATCCACTGTCGACATGCGGTCAGTCCGTGGAGCCGCCGCGTCAGTACGCTGATGCCACCCGGGCTTCGGTGGTCGCCCTGTCGAAAGGTCCAGCATGGCTGGCTTGTCCGGCACACGAATCACGGTTTCCCTCGTCATGGCGGTCGCCGCCGGGCTGCCCGCCACGCCGGCATCGGCCTCCGCCGACGGGCCGCTCGCCGAGGTGGCCGTCGCCCTCACCGGTACGGATTCCGCCGAATGCGGCATCCCGGCCGTGCACTGCCGCACCGTCAGCCACGCCGTGGGCCGGGTCACCTCCGGCGGCACGGTCCGGATCGGGCCCGGCTGGTACGACGAGAACGTCATCATCCCGGACGGCCTCGCGGTCAGCCTGATCGGTGCCGGCATGGACATCACCGTCCTGAACGGACACCAGCGCGCCACCGTGGTGAATTCGTGGGACGGCGGCGCACTCGAGGTGGCGGACCTCAGCATCGTCAACGGCGTCGGCGCCGGCGCCCTCGACGGCGGTGGAATCACGAGTGCGGGATCGCTGACCGTGCGGCAGGTTCGGCTGTGGCACAACGCGGGCGAGGTCGGCGGCGGGATCGCGGCCTACGCCACGACCAAGGTCAGCGGAAGCATCATCAGCGGAAACAGCGCTCGGTCCGGTGGTGGCGGGATCTTCTCGCGGTTCCACGGGCTGACGCTGGAGAGGTCCACGGTTGGCGGCAACCGCGCCGTCGCAGGTGGCGGCATCTACGCGGCCTTCTCGGCGACGCGGATCACGGACTCCACGATCACCGACAACACGGCCGGTACCGGCGCGAGCGGAATCCTCGTCGCGCACGGAGATCTGCGACTGCGGCACACCACGGTCGCCGGCAACCAGGGGCCAGCCGCTCTGGTGACCTCCGGCGATCCGAACCATGCACATGACATCACCGCGTCGCTGTTCACCGGCAATGCCGGCGGAGACTGCGTGCTGATCCACTCGCCCGTCATCGACCTGGCCGACCACAACGTCAGTGCCGACGGCAGTTGTGGCCGGCAGGTGGCGGCGGTCGACATCGACCTGCGCCCCGTCGCGGAGCTGGCTCCCGGCACGACCCCGACGCACGCTCTCGGCGTGGCGAGCACGATCCGCGGCAGCATCCCGGCCGGCGACCCGCTCTGCGACGGCACCGACCAGCACGGCCAGCACCGCCGCAGTTCGCTGGCTGGCGGCTGTGACCCGGGCGCGTACCAATCGGCTCCGGTGCCGTTCAACGCGATCCCGCCGCAACTGAGCGGACTCGAAAGCCCGATCGACCCCTACGGATCGTGGGGAAGCGCGACGCCCGGGGTCTGGCCGTTCCAGCGGAACCTGGTGTACGCCTTCCAGTGGCAACGCTGCCACCACTCCGAACCGGTCTGCGTGTCGATCCCGGACGCCGCCGGCAGGACGTACCGGGTCACCGAGGCCGACGCCGGCAGTCGGCTGCGGGTACGGGTAGTCGCGACCAGCGCCACCGGGATCAGTCAGCCGGCCTACTCGGCCATCACCGAACCGATCGGCTACGGCTGATCAGGACCCGCACCGATCTGACGGTCCGCACCGAGGTGCATAGCATCGGTCGGCGTGACGCCCTCCTCCACCACTTTCCGTAACCCCGTACTCTCCGGCTTCCATCCCGACCCGAGCATCTGTCGCGTCGGCGACGACTACTACCTGGTCTGTTCGAGCTTCGAGTACTTCCCGGGCGTACCGATCTTCCACAGCCGGGACCTGGTGAACTGGCAGCAGATCGGTAACGTGCTCGACCGTCCCGGCCAGTTGGAGTTGGCCGTCGACACGCACGCCTCGCGCGGCATCTTCGCACCGACCATCCGCCACCACGACGGCCGGTTCTGGCTGGTGACCACGAACGTCAGCATCGGTCGGCACCTGCTTGTCACCGCCACCGACCCGGCCGGCCCGTGGTCGGACCCGGTCTACTTCGACCTGCCGCACGTCGATCCCTCGCTGGCCTGGGACGACAACGGAGACTGCTGGCTCACCGTCTCCGGGGTGGAGTCCTATCGCATCGATCCGGAGGCCGGCACCGTCCTGGAAGGCCCGGTGTCCATGTGGTCCGGCACCGGTGGGCAGTACCCGGAGGCTCCACACCTGTACCGGATCGGCGAGTGGTGGTACCTGCTGGTCTCCGAGGGCGGCACGCACACCGGACACGCGGTTTCCATCGCCCGGTCCCGCAGCATCCGTGGCCCGTTCGAGCCGGGACCGGTGAATCCTTTCCTCACCCATCGAGGCATGAAGCGCACGGTGCAGGCCACCGGCCACGCCGACCTGGTCCAGGCCGGAGACGGTAGCTGGTGGATGGTTCTGCTCGGCATCCGCGCCAAGGGCCAGTGGCCGCCGTACCATGTCCTCGGCCGGGAGACCTTTCTGGTGCCGGTGCGGTGGGTGAACGGCTGGCCGGTGGTCGACCCGGTCGAAGAACTCATGATCGCCCCCGCCGGTAGCCCGCCCGCGCTCGCCCCCTGCCCCGATCCGGGCGGGCACCGCGACGACTTCGACAGCGCCGAGCTGGCACCGAACTGGATCTCCCTAAGACACCGACCACAGGCAAACTGGTCGCTGACCGAACGGCCCGGCTGGCTCACCCTGCACGCCGACGGTACGACCCTCGACCGTGCCGGGGCGACGATGGTCGCCCACCGGCAGTTGCATCACGACTGCCGGGCCAGCGTCCGGCTCGACGCTGGCTCCGGCCGGGCCGGACTGGTGCTGCGCATGGACGAGGCACACCACTACGAGCTGGAGGTCGCCGCCGGCACCGTGCGGGTGGTCGGCCGGGTCGGGCCGTTCCGCCAGGTGTTCGGCGAGCGATCGGTGCCGTCCGGGCCGGTCACGCTGACCGTCTCCACCCGGACCCGCGACTTGCTGCCGCCGACAGTGACCGCCGCGGACCAGACGACGGCACCCGGAGCGCCTTTCGGCGTACGACCATCCGCCTGCGACATGGTTGTCTTCGGAGTGGATACCGAGCAGGAGACGGTGGTGTTGGCCGAGCTCGACGGCCGCTACCTGTCCACCGAGGTTGCCGCGGGCTTCACCGGCCGGGTCTTCGGTCTGTACGTCACCGAGGGCACTGCCGCCTTTGACTGGTTCGACTACCAGCCGACGTCGTCCGGCGAGCCGGTTGCTCCGGCAACCCCGTGACAGACGGACCGGCCGTGCGGGGCGAGCCCCGCACGGCCGGTGTGGCTCGGCCCGGTCAGCCTGCGGTGCAGGACCTGATCTGCGGTCGGGCGCTGGAGTTGCCGTTCATCATCGTGGTGAAGCCGAACGTGTTGCCGCTGCCGTTGGAACGCATCGTCATCACGTTGCCGCTGCTGTCCCAGGTGGGGCTGCCGCTCCAGGTGGTGGAGATCCGCTGCGGCGGGGTGATGGCAACGACCACCGACCAGGTGCTCGCCCCACTGACCGTCACGGAGGTGTTGTAGCGGTCACCCCATACCTGGCCGGGCGTCACCGTCGCGGTGCACCCGCCACTGGGCGGCGGAGTGGTCGGGTTGCCGGTGGGCGGCGGGGTCGTCGGGTTGCCGGTGGGCGGAGTGCCGTTGTTCAGCGCGGTGAGCACGGCGTCGTACGCCGGCTTCTTCTGGCCACTGCCGTTGAACAGCAGCGGGTTCTCGCTGGAGCGCCACGAGTCGGAGTCGCGGATGCCCCAGACGGTGATGCCCTTGCAGCGCGCGACGGCGAGGCAGTCGTTCACCACGTTGCGGTACGCGTCGGACGGGGCGTTGCGGATGTCCAGCTCGGTGATGTGCACGTCGACGCCGAGGGCGGCGAAGCTGGACAGCGTGGTGCGGTAGTTGCTGGGGTAGTTCGAGCCGCCGGTGAAGTGCGACTGCAGGCCGACGCAGTCGATGGGCACGCCGCGGCTCTTGAAGTCCTGGACCATCCGGTAGACGGCCTGAGTCTTCGCGTCGTTCCAGTTGTCGATGTTGTAGTCGTTGTAGCACAGGTCGGCGTTCGGGTCGGCCTGCCGGGCAGCGCGGAAGGCCGCCTCGATCCAGTCGTTGCCGGTGCGCTGGAGATTGGAGTCACGCCGCGCGCCGCTACCGCCGTCGGCGAATGCCTCGTTCACCACGTCCCACCACTCGATCTGCCCCCGGAAGTGGGTGGCGACCTGGGTCACGTGGTTGAGCATGGCGTTGCGCAGCGTGGTGCCGGACATGTTCTGCATCCAGCCAGGCTGCTGGGAGTGCCACGCCAAAGTGTGTCCCCGGACCAGCATGCCCTGGCTGCGGGCGTGCTGGACCAGCCGGTCGGCGTTGCCGTAGTTGAACTGCCCCTGGTTCGGCTGGAGCGCGTCGATCTTCATCTCGTTCTCGGCGGTGACCTGGTTGAACTCGCGGTTCAGGATGGTCGTGTAGGCCGAGTCGTTGAGCCTGCTCACCGCGACGGCGGTGCCGAAGTAACGACCGCTCTCAGCCGCCGATGCACCAAGGGTGCTCGCGGCACTGGCGCTGCCGGGCAGGACCACGGCACCCGCGGTGGCGAGCAGGCCGACGGCGGCGGAGACGACGAGCGCGGCGCGCAGTCGCCTCGACCGTCCGGGTGCTCGGGAAGAGTTGGCCATGACGCTCCTTCCGGGTCCGGTGGCCCGATGTGGGCAGCATGAATCCGGACGTATGAGTGCGGAAAGGGTGGACCGTGCGCACCTCGGCCAAAGGGATCGCATCGGCCTTACTGGGCCGAAGTATTGCAGCGAGATTTCACGCACGTCAATGATTTCCGGAAGTTCCACCGGAAGTTTCGAAGCGTCGCTGGGCATGACGGCGTTCGCCGCCATGCCCAGGCACCCGGTGCGTAGCGCCGGAAGCTACCGGGCGGCGCAGGTGGGAGTCATCCCGCTGCCGGTGCCGGTGCCCTGGAAACCGAACTCGGTGGACTGCCCGGCGGCGACGGACCCGTTGTAGCTGACATTGCTGAAGGTGACCGCTCCACTGGAACCACTGCGCTGGGCGTTCCAGGAGTTGGTGACGCCGGCACCGGAGGGCAGTGTCATGGTGACCGCCCAGCCGTTGAGCGCGGCCGAGCCGGCGGCGACCCGGACGGTGGCGACGAAGCCACCCGTCCACTGGTTGACGGACACCGAGGCCGAGCAGGCACCGCTCGCCGGTGGCGTGGTGGGAGGCGTCGTCGGCGGGGTGGTCGGCGGCGTGGTGGGAGGCGTGGTCGGGGGCGTGGTGGGAGGCGTGGTCGGCGGTGTGGTCGGGCCGTCGGCGAGGGTCGGGGTCTGCCAGTCCCGCCACTCGGAGAGGTTGCCGGCCTTACGGCTGGAGATCCGGAACACGCCCGTGGAGCTGCCCGTGTTGAGCAGGAACTTCTGGATGTTCTGCTGCAACGGGGTACGCCACTCCGACCGGGAGGCGCAGTGCGTGCCGTCCTGGACGTCGGACCAGTAGCTGATGTTGTCGCCCGCGCCGAGCGCCCGGTAGACCTCCGCGCCGGCCAGCGCGGCGACACTCGAGGATCGGGCGGCCAGCCAGTCGATGTGCGGGTTGTCCATGATGAGCAGTCCACGCGGAGCCACCATGGCCACCGTCTGGTGCGTGTCGATCGGCAGGTTCGCCGGGTTACCGGTGTACGACCCGAAGGCGTCACCGAGCCACGGCTGCTCGCCGTACGCGCTGCTCAACGGCTGGGCGCCGGACTCGCCGGGGATACCGCGGAAGATCGGCGAGCCGGCGCTGCCCGACTCGATCGGCATGGTCAGGGCGATGCGCTGGTCGAAAGCGCCCGTCACGAAGGCGCCCTTGCCGTAACGCGAGCACCCCGTGACCCCGGTCGCGTCCGCGCGGAGGATGTTTCCGCCCGACTGCTCGATGACGTCGATGATCCGGCTGACGCCCCAGGCCCAGGCGACCAACAGTCCGCTGCTGCTCGACGAGCCGTAGATGCTGTAGAAGGCGCCCTGCTTGTTGTTGCGGGGGGTGCCCTCCCGCCCCACCGCGAGCGGGTCATAGCTGATCACGGCGGCACCGGCGGACCGGATGGTGGCGGTGTCCGCGCCGAACCCACCGAGCACCACGACGGCCGGATACGGCCCACTGCCACCGCTGGGCAGTTGCACACTCGCGGAGAAGCTGGCAGTACGGCCGTTGTGCGCCACGTTCACCGTGATGCTGGTGTTCGAGACCGTGCCGCTGACGGTCTGCGGTTTCGCCGGCTTCTCACCGTAGACGTACCGCTGCGCGAGCTGCTTGGTCTGGGCTCGCTGACAACGCCAATCCGACTTGGCCGAGATCCGGCTCCCGTCGAGGCGCCGGAAGGGGTCGGGCAGCCTGGGGTTGGCCGCAATCGTTCCCGGATTCGGCGTCGGGCAGTCGACGCCGTCGTCCTCCACCGAGGAGGTGACCGCGAGGCCGCCGGCGGCCCGGGCCACGCCCATCTCCGCCACCGTCAGTGTCGTTGCGGCGAGGGCGAGCGCCGTCACTGCCAGTACGACGGCCACCGAACGGTTCCGTGGGCGGCCAAGCTTCGCAGTCACTCCAGACCCCTTCCGGGCGGACACCGAAGAGAACGGTATTGATCGAGGTTCATCGATCGTCATCCGAGGGTAAGTTTCGAGCCGGGAAACGAAACGTGTCAATACAGTTTCGGTGACTATCGGTACGGAGCAGCGGTCGGGGCGAGCCACAGCGCGCTGACCTCAGGCGCGCCAGGGGTGGCCACGTGGACGATCACGGCCGGAGCGGGCGGTCCACAACCACCAACAACCCCGGCCGGCCGCGCTCGCGGCGAGCGACAGCCGCCTGGGGTTGTTTACCCTTGGTTCACCAACGGTCCACGGCTGGTCCACTCGCCCGCGAATCGCGTCCTGACCAGCCGACCGGCCCCAGCCGGACGATCACGGATGCGCCTGACGCGCGCCAAAAGTCCAGGTTGGCACAACATTGCCATTGACCCGGTTCGATGCGTCCCATTACTATTCCCGGAATAGTTCCCGCAAGTTTACCGAGACTTTCGGTTGCGTTCGGTTGCCTGGCCGCAGCTCGTGCCGACGAGGTGAGACGGGGCCGGCGCGACAGCGAACCCAGGAGGAAGACACCAGATGTCGCAGCTCATCCTGTTCGCGATCGACATCGGCGCGGTGGTGCTGCTCGTCTTCGGGCTCTACTTCCCGAGACACCGCCGCCGCGATCTCGTGGTCGCCTACCTCGGCGTCAACGTTGGTGTCCTCGCGGTGGCCAGTGCGCTCAGCGCCAGCAACGTCGGCGCAGGGCTCGGGCTCGGGCTGGCGCTGTTCGGCGTACTGTCGATCATCCGCCTGCGGTCGACGGAGCTCGACCAGCACGAGGTCGCGTACTACTTCTCAGCGCTGGCCCTGGGCATCCTCGGTGCGTTGAGCACCACCTCGGTCTGGCTCAGCGCCGGGCTGATGGGCCTCATCCTCGTGGTGATGTTCCTGGGCGACCATCCCCGGCTGCTCCGCCACTACCGGCACCAGATCATGGTGCTCGACTCGGCCGTGACCGACCACGTGACCCTCGTGGCCCAACTGGAGCAGCTGCTCGGCGCACGCGTGCACGTCGCCACCGTGCAGCGACTCGACCTGGTCAACGAGACCACCGTGGTCGACGTCCGCTACTCGGTCAAGGGCCGGGCGACCAGAGCCACCGCGACGCCGGCCAAGGCGGGAGCCGCCCGATGAGCATCCAGCCGATCACCGCGCCCCTGGCGGCCATGGACACCATCGGGCTGACCGAACTCATCGAACGGGCCGCCTTGCAGACCAGGGTGGACCGCAAGTACCTCGTCCCGCTCGACCGGTTGCCACACCTGCTGGAGCAGCTCATCCCGGACGCACGGGTGCTGGAGATCGACGGTGCGCGGAGCTTCCGCTACGAGTCGGTCTACTTCGACACCCCGAGGTTGGCCAGCTATCACTGCGCGGCCTACCGGCGGCGACGCCGCTTCAAGGTGCGCACCCGCACCTACCTCGACTCGGCCCAGTGCTGGCTCGAGGTCAAGATCAGCGGAGCGCGCGACAGCATCACCAAACACCGGCTGCCGTACGATCCGCACGACCGCACGACAGTGCTTCCCGGTCGCGCATTCGTCGACGAGGCGCTCGCGCGGGAGGCGATCTGCCCGCCCGCCGGCAGCGCCCTCGACCCGGTGCTGGTCACCAGCTACCGGCGGGCGACACTGCTGCTGCCGGCGACCGCCAGCCGGGTCACCATCGACACCGGGCTCGCCTGGCAGGCTGGCGGCACCTCACTGCACCTGCCGGATCTGGCCGTGGTCGAGACCAAGACCAGCGCCGCCGCATCGCCCGCCGACCGGCTGCTGTGGCAGCGAGGGCTGCGGCCCGCCCGCATCTCCAAGTACGCCACCGGCCTGGCCGCGCTGCGTCCGGACCTGCCGGATTCGCCCTGGCGCCGGACGCTCCGTCGGCACTTCCGCACCACCCCGTCGGTGGGCACGGCACCGACCGCCACCACCCACCGTCCCGTTCAGGAGGCATCGTGCGTCTGACCGACCGCAGCGTCGGCACCTCGGCGGCACCCCTGCGCATCGCGGGGATCGCGGCCGTCGCCGTGCTGGTCACCGGGTTCCTCGTCCCGTCGCCGGCACCGGCCGGTGCCGAGCCCCTCGCCGGCACGTCCAGTTCCACCATCCCGGTCGACCGGACCACCGGTTCCCGCACCGCCGCGGACGCCGCCGCGGCTGCGGAGGCAGCCGAAGACCTGGTCGGCGACATCGGCTTCTCCGTTCCCAGTGGCACCTTCTCCGGCGAGGTCTCGGTGTCGCTGAGCACCACCGTCAGTGGTGCCCAGATCCGCTACACCACCGACGGACGCCTGCCCGACGCGCAGTCGTCGCTCTACTCCGGCGCGGCGCTGCGCTTCACCCGTACGACGCAACTGCGGGCCCAGGCGTTCGTCGGGCAGACCGCCTCGGGTGCGCCCGGCACCGCCATGTACGTCGCGCGCAACACCAGCACCACACACGACCTGCCGGTAGTCCTGATCGACTCGTACGGTGCCGGCCGGCCGGACCGGGAGTACTTCGACGCCACCACGATGATCTTCGAGCCGGGCGGCGGCAGCACCTCCCTGGCCGCCGCACCAACCGTGGCCACCCGGGCCGGGTTCCGGCTGCGCGGGCAGTCGTCGGCGATGTTCGCCAAGACGCCGTTCCGGCTCGAATTCTGGGACAACGCCGACGATGACGCCGACTATCCGGTGCTCGGCATGCCGGCCGACTCCGACTGGGTGCTACGCGGGCCGTTCAGCGACAAGGCACTGATCCGGGAGGCGTTCGTCTACGACCTCGGGCGGCAGATGGGCCTGCCGGCACCCCGGTACGCCTTTGCGGAGTTCTACCTGAACACCGACGCCGGGCCGGTCGGTTCCGACGACTACATGGGTGTCTACATGCTCGTCGAGACGATCAAGAACTCGAAGGACCGTCTCGACCTCAAGCAGCTCCGCGAGGACGACCGGACCCTGCCGAAGATCACCGGCGGTTACATCTTCAAGTTCGAGTGGATGGCCGCCGAGGAGCCGACCCTGCCGTGCACCGGGCCGGCGGCGAGTTGCTGGAACTACCTTGAGGTCGCCGACCCGTCGCCGCTGCAGCCCGAGCAACGCGACTGGCTGCGTAACCACATCCAGGAGTTCCACAACGTGCTGCGGGCACCGAACTTCGCCGATCCGGTGAGCGGCTACCGGGCGTACATCGACGTGGGTTCCTTCATCGACCAGCTCATCATCAACGAGCTGAGCCGGGAGATGGACTCCTACATCCGCAGCGCCTACTTCCACAAGGACCGCGACACCAAGATCTTCGCCGGGCCGCTCTGGGACTACGACCTCAGCTTCGGCGTGGGCGGCTTCTTCCAGAACGACCAGACCGCCGGCTGGCAGTACCAGCAGGTCCGCCAGCCGGTGGCCAACGACTGGTACACGCAGTTGATGCGCGATCCGGCGTTCGTCAACGAGGTGCGGGTGCGCTGGCAGGCGCTGCGCCGGGGTCCGCTCTCCGACGCGTCGTTGCAGTCCCGCATCGACGCCCTCACCGGGCCGCTGACCAACGGAGCACAGCGCAACTTCCAGCGCTGGCCCAACCTGAGCAACCGAAACGTCGGGCCGTTCATCACACCGACCGCGCCGACCTGGCAGGGGCAGGTCCAGTTCATGCGGGACTGGATGCTCCGCCGCGCGGCCTGGCTGGACTCGACCGCCGGCTGGGGCGGGTCAACCACGCCCCCGCCGACCACGCCCCCGCCGACCACACCGCCCACCACGCCGCCGCCGACCACCCCACCGCCCACCACCCCACCGCCCGGCGGAGGCGGCTGCACCGCGACCTACACGGTGACAAACCAGTGGTCCGGCGGCTTCCAGGGCGAGGTGCGGGTCACCGCGGGCGGTTCGGCGATCAGCGGTTGGACCGTGACCTGGACGTACCCGGCCGGGCAGACGGTCACCCAGGCCTGGAACGCGACCGTCACCAGCCAGGGATCCGCGGTGACCGCCCGTAACGTCAGCTACAACGGCAACCTCGCCGCGGGCGCCAGCACCTCGTTCGGCTTCCTCGGCTCCACCACCGGCACGCCGAGCACACCCACACCGACCTGCACGGCGAACTGACCCGCTCGCCCCGGTCGCCGAACAGCACATCGAGTGGCTCGTCGGGCGGACCCGCCCGGTACCGGACAACTGGCGGTCCGGTGCCGGGCGGCCCTCCGTGACCCGCCGTGTCGCCGTTGCCGGAGACCGCCGCGGCCCGACCGACGTCGTCGCTGCCCCAAGGGGCCACGCCTGGTACGCGCACGACCCGACCGTCGACGCCGTCTCGGTTCGGCAGAATGGCCGGTATGCGAATTGATCTTACTGGCCGGACGGCGCTCGTCACCGGTTCGACCCAGGGCATCGGCCGGGCCATCGCCGCCGGGCTGGCCGCGGCCGGAGCCCGGGTGGGAATCAACGGACGCTCCACCGACTCGGTGAACCGCGCCCTGGCCGAGCTTGGCGAGGGTGACTTCGTCGCGGTACCGGCCGACGTGACCACGGCCGACGGGGCGATCACGGCGGTCGAGGCGCTCCCTGAGGTCGACGTCCTGGTCAACAACCTCGGCATCTTCGGCGCCCAGCCCGCCATGGAGATCACCGACGACGACTGGCGGCGGTACTTCGAGGTGAACGTGCTGGCGGCGATCCGGTTGACCCGGGCGTACCTGCCGGGGATGCGCGAGCGCGGCTGGGGCCGGATCCAGTACATCGCCAGCGACTCGGCGGTGGTGATCCCGGCCGAGATGATCCACTACGGGGTCTCCAAGACCGCCCTGCTGGGCGTGTCGCGGGGCTTCGCCAAGGAGGCCGCCGGCTCGGGGGTCACCGTGAACAGCGTCATCGCCGGGCCCACCCACACCGGCGGGGTCGAGCAGTTCGTCCGCTCGCTCGTCGGCGACGACCTGCCCTGGGACGTGGCGCAGCGGGAGTTCATGCTCCGGCACCGCCCGCAGTCGCTGCTGCAACGTCTCATCGAGCCGGCCGAGATCGCGAACCTGGTCGTCTACCTGGCCTCGCCGCTGGCCTCGGCCACCACCGGCGCGGCGGTGCGGGTGGACGGCGGTTACGTCGACGCCATCCTGCCCTGACCCACCCCGGCGACCCGGAACGAAACAGTCCCGTACCGCGGGGGCGAAGCAGCCCTCCACGTCACGGAGAAACCTGTTTTAGCGGGTGGTACAGCGAGGATCGGTCAGCTCATCAGGCCCGGTTGACTCATTTCCATGCTATGGTGAGCCACGTTGCAGTTTTGATTTCCGTAGACGTCGCCAGCGCCTGAGGGTATCCGAACCCTGGGGCGCTCTTTGTTTTCTCGTCCTCTCCGGACACGGGTGATCAACGCGGCGACCCACGAAAGGCCGCAACGTGCGGCATTTCGACAGCCTGCGAGGAGAAGACATGGCTTCGGGCACCGTCAAGTGGTTCAACGCGGACAAGGGCTTCGGCTTCATCAGCCAGGACGGGGGCGGCGCCGACGTGTTCGCCCATTTCTCGGCGATCTCGGCCAGCGGCTTCCGGAGTCTGGAGGAGAACCAGCGGGTGGAATTCGATGTCGCCCAGGGCCAGCGTGGCCTTCAGGCGGAGAACATCCGCCCCCTCTGAGGTGACTCCCGGGTACGGCGTTTCGACTGGTTCAGCGAATAGCCGTACCCGGGAGGCAATTGGTCAATTGTTCACCGGTACCGGATTACCGCGTCGTGGCCCGATGATTCCGGTGCCGCGCCATTCCGCTTCTCTCCGAGGCCGGTGACCGCGCCCGCCGCGGCGTCCGGCACGATCGGCGGCATGGTGTTCCACGGCCTCGCGTACACCGCGACACCCCACGACCGGGCCGCGGGCCTGCGCGCCGACCCGGCCCGGGTCGCCGACCTGCTCGACCGCGACGACAGCCAGGTGCTACCCATGTGGCGCGACCGGCCACTGCTCACGGCCGACGGCAGGCCGGTGCGCCTCACCGGTCCACCCGCCCGCTCCGTGGTGGTGGCGGCCGGTCAGACCGCCCTGCTCGGCCTCGACGGCACCACGGCGAGTTTCGCCGCCGATCTCAGCGACGTCGAGGAGACCGAGGCGCTGCGCCTGGCTACCGCGCACCGCAGCGCCGACCTGCGCGGACTGGCCACCACCCTGCCCGAGCCACTCGCCGCGACTCTGGCGTACGCGCGCGGCCTGCTCTACTGGAACCGGCACGCCAGATACTGCGGCACCTGCGGCGCGGCCACGGTCAGCGCCGAAACCGGTCACCTGCGGGTCTGCCAGGGGCCCGACTGCGGTCGGCAGCTGTTCCCCCGGATCGAGCCCGCCGTCATCGTGCTGGTGGAAGCCCCCGGTCCGCAGCCACGCTGCCTGCTCGCCCGCCATCACGGTGCCGGCCCGGACGGCTTCTCGCTGCTCGCCGGCTTCGTCGAGATCGGCGAGAGCCTGGAGGGCGCCGTCCGTCGCGAGGTCGGTGAGGAGGCCGGCGTGACGGTCGGTGCGGTCACCTACCAGGGTTCCCAGGGATGGCCGTTTCCGGCCGGTCTCATGGTCGGTTTCGTCGCCCGGGCAGTCGAGGAGACGATCGCGGTGGACGGACGCGAACTGTCGGAGGCCCGGTGGTTCACCCGAGCCGAGATCGTCGAACGCGTCCGCAGCGGTCCCGGCTCGGGACCGGCCGACTCCATCGGCGGTCGGCTGCTGCGCTCGTGGGCCGGGCTCGACCGGCCACCGCTGCCGCACGCCGAGGTCTGAGACCTGGCCCGCACGGTGTACCCGCGAATGGCAATCAGCGAGGACAGCAGGTTAGCCTGCCCTAACTCAGCGAACGTGAGGCGGGGGCATGACACAGACCACGGGGCGACTGATCCGCCGAATGTTCTGGCGGCAGCGTCGCGACACCGCGCTGTGCGCCGCGTTCTGGTCTCTGCACCAGCTGTGTGAGGCTCTGGTCCCGGTGGCCATCGGCCTGGTCATCGACCAGGCCGTCGGAACCGGATCTACCTCGGCGATGCTCTGGTCCGTACTGGGCATCTTCGCGCTGTTCACCGCCCTCACCATGGGCTGGCGGTCGGGCTTCTGGTTCCTGTCCCGGGCGGTGACCGAGGAGTCGCACGAGTTGCGGATGCGGGTGGTCCGGCGGGTGGTCGGTGGTCAGGGCGTCCGGACCAGCCGCCAGAGCGGGGAGCTGCTGTCGATCGCGACCTCCGACACCCAGTCCGCCGCCGAACTGCTCGAACTGGGCAGCCGGGGGGTGAGCGCGCTCGTCGGGCTGACGGTGTCGACGGTCGTGCTGCTGCGGATCGACTTGTCGCTGGGGCTCGGCCTGGTGGTCGGCGTGCCGATCCTGGTGCTCGGGCTCAACGCGCTGGGGCCGATCGTGGGTCGCCGCACGTCCGCCCAGCAGCAGGCGGTCGGTCGGGCCGCCGCCGTCGCGTCGGACCTGCTGCGCGGGCTGCGACCGTTGCGCGGGTTCGGTGGGGTCGACGAGGCCGTCGGCCGTTACCGCACGGCCAGCCGTACGTCGCTGCGTGCCGGCATCGGGACGGTCAAGGCCGGTGCCACGTTCGTCGGCGCGTCCACCTTCACCACCGGCCTGCTGATCACCGCCGTGGCCGCGCTGGCTGGCTGGTACGCCCTGGCGGGACGGATCACGGTCGGCCAGCTCATCACGGTCGTCGGGCTGGCCACCTTCCTCACCGATCCGGTGCTCAACCTCGCCGACTGCGTCTTCCGGCTGGCCACGGCACGGGCCAGCGCGGCCCGGGTGGCCGAGGTGCTCGCCGCCCCGGAGCGGGTGCCGTCCGGGACGCATCCCGCCCGGCCGGGAACGCTGCGCCTCGACCGGGTGCACGCGCCGGGCCTGGACGGCGTCGATCTCGCCGTGGCCCCCGGCGAGCTGCTCGGCATCGTCACCGCGGAGACCGGCACCGCCGACGATCTCACCGACCTGCTCGCGGGGGCACGGCCGCCGGACCGGGGCGAGGTGCAGCTGGCCGGCACGCCGATGCGGGAGCTGGACCTCGCCTCGTTGCGGCGAACCGTGCTTGTCGAACCGCACGGCGTCGACCTGTTCGGCACCACGCTGCGGGAGGTGCTCCAGACCGGCGACGACCGGGACGACACCGCCCTGCGCGCCGCCATGGCCTCGGCCGCCGTCGGCGACCTGCTCGCCGACGACGCCGGATTCGACCGGGAACTCGTCGACCACGGCCTGAACCTCTCCGGCGGCCAGCGGCAGCGGCTTGCCCTGACCCGCGCGCTGCTGGCCGACCGCCCGGTCACCGTCTTCCGCGACCCGACCACGGCGATCGACGCGGTCACCGAGCACGCCATCGCCGACGGCATCCGCGCCTACCGGACCGGCGACGGCCGGGCGACCGTCCTGGTCACCACCAGCGCACCGCTGCTCGACCGGTGCGACCGGGTCGTCTTCCTCCGCGCCGGTCGGGTGGCGGCCGTCGGGCGGCACCGCGACCTGCTCGCCGAATCGTCGTACGCGGAGGTGGTGCTGCGATGACCCCGGGAGCAACGATCTTGCCGGTCGCGACCGGCCGGGAGACCCTCACCGCCTTCTGGCGGGCCCTGCGGCGCTACCCGCTGCTCGCCTGGGCATCGGTGGCGGCGGCCACGGCGGCCAGTGTCGCGGCCGTCGTCGTGCCGATCCTGCTCGGCCGGCTGGTCGACCTGGTGGTGGCCGGTGGCACCGTCGGCTCGCTGCTGCTGACCTCGGCGTTGATCCTCGGCGCGGGCCTGGCCGCCGCGGTCCTCACCGGCGCGGCCAACTGGCTGGTCACCGAGTGGGGCATGCGTGCCTGTGCCGACCTCCGCGAAGAGGTGCTCGACCGGGCGCTGCGGATGGACGCGACCCGGCTGGAGAGCGCCGGGTCCGGCGACGTGGCCTCCCGGGTCACCGAGGACGTGGAGCGGGTGACCGACTCGGTACGGCTGGCGGCCGGGATCTTCACCGCACTGGTCACCGTTGTCATCACCTTCGCCGGTTTCGCGACCCTCGACTGGCGCATCGCCGCCGCGTTCCTGGTCGTCTTCCCGGTGTACGTGCTGAGCCTGCGCCGTTTCGTGCCGCAGGCGAAACGGCTGTACGCCGCCGAACGGGAGGCCGCGGCGGTGCGTACGCAGAGCCTGCTGAACACCTTCACCGGTGCCCGGACGGTGCACGCGTACGGCATGCAGGATCGCCAGAGCCGACGGGTCGAGCAGGCCTCCCGGCACGCGGTGGTGGCGCGCCTGCGCGCGGTGCGGGGCTTCCTCTGGTTCGCGAACACGATGAACTACGCGGAGGCGCTCGGCCTGACCGCCGTGCTGCTCACCGGCTTCCTGCTGGTACGCGCGGGCGACAGCACGGTCGGCGACGTCACCGCCGCGGCGCTGCTGTTCCATCGACTCTTCGGCCCGCTCGGCCTGTTGTTGATGTCGTTCAACGACATCCAGTCGGCCGGCGCGGCGCTCGCGCGGCTCGTCGGTATCTCCGGGCTCGACGTACCCGCGACGCGCCCGGCCGGGCCGGTCTCCGGGTGGCTGCCGGCGAGCGTCACCGCCAAGTCGGTGTGGCACCGCTACCCCGGCGGCCCTGCCGTCGTGCAGGACGTCTCGATCGAGATCGCCGAGGGTCAGTCGTTGGCGATCGTCGGCGAGAGCGGAGCCGGCAAGACCACCCTCGCGGCCATCCTCGGTGGCGTCTTCCCCGCCGCCGAGGGCGAGGTGTGGCTGGGTGACCGTCGGATCGGCGAGCTGGATCCCGCCGAGCTGCGCCGGACCGTCGGCGTGGTCACCCAGGAGGTCCACGTCTTCGCCGGCACCCTCGCCGACGACCTGCGGCTCGCCGCTCCGGCCGCCTCGGACGACGACCTGCACGCCGCCTTGCGGCTGGTCGAAGCCGACAGTTGGGTCAACGCCCTGCCCGACGGGCTGTCGACCCGGGTCGGCGACGGCGAACACCCGCTCACGGCCGGTCAGGCGCAGCAGGTGGCGCTGGCCAGGATCGCCCTGCTCGACCCACCGATCGTCGTCCTCGACGAGGCCAGCGCCGAGGCCGGCAGCGCGGGGGCCCGACAGCTCGAACGGGCCAGCGCCGCCCTGATCCGGGGCCGCACGGCCGTCGTGGTCGCCCACCGGCTCAGCCAGGCACACACCTGCGACCGGATCGCCGTGATGGCGCACGGCCGGATCGTCGAACTCGGCGCCCCGGACGATCTGGTCGCGGCCGGCGGCCGGTACGCCGAACTCTGGTCGGCCTGGCGACGCTGACCCGGCCCACCCGTCCGACCGTCAGTCGCGTAGCAGCGGCAGTACCCGCCGACCCAGCAGGTCGATCCCGCGCTGCGGGGTCAAGCCGTGCGGGGTGCCGAACTCGACCCGGCTCGCCCCGGCGTCGAAGACCGCCGCGGCCTGCGCGGCGACCTGCTCGGGCGTACCGGAGAACGCGAACAGGTCGAGCAGGTCGTCACCGATCAGCGCACCCGCCAGGTCGTCCTCGCGGCGGGTGACGTGTTGCTGGATGCGGGCCAGCAACTCCGGGTCGACCTCGACGGTGGGGTCGAGGGCGGCCACCACCGCGAGGTACATGGCGACCTCGGTGCGGGCCATCCGTCGGGCCAGCGCACCGTCGGTGTCGACCACGGTGACGGCGCCGAGCACCACCCCGGTGTCCCGGCCCGAGGCCGCCTCGTCCAGCCACGCCCGCATCGTCTTGGCCATCGCCGGATTCGCCGACCCGCCGACCTTCACCTCGTCGGCGAACGCGGCGGCGGACCGGGCGGTCTGTTGGCCCCACGTGCCCACCAGCACCGGCACGTCCGACCGGGCCGGGGTGTACCGCAGCGCGGTACCCGGGGCCACGGTGAACTCGCGGCCGACGAAACCACCGTCGTCACCGGCGAGCAGCCGCCGGACGATCTGCACCGTCTCGGCGATGCGCCGCAGTGGCCGGGTCTGCGCCACCCCGACCTGCTGCAGCCAGGTGCCCCGGGCCAGGCCGAGGTACGCGCGGCCGTGCGAGGCCAGGTCGAGGGCGGCCACCTGACCGGCCACCTCCACCGGGTGCAGGGTGAACGGGTTGAGGCAGGCCGCGCCGAGCCGGATCCGGCGGGTGTGCCGGGCGGCCACCAGCAGCGGAAACAGCGGCGGCTGGTACATCAGGTCACCGAAGACCGACAGCACGTCGAAGCCGTGCCGTTCGGCCAACTCGGCCAGCACGGCGTACTCGTCGGCGGACTTGTCCGACTGGAGGCCGACGCCCACCAGGCGGGTCACGTCAGCTCCTCGGTGGGGATCTGCCGCCGTCCGGTGCGCTCGATGCGCATGATCAGCCGCTCCTCCGGGTCGGGGCAGGCGACGTGGCTGTCCCGGGCCATCCAGTCCCCGTCGTCCAGGGCCCGCTGCTTGGCCGGTAGCAGCGGCAGGCACGCGGCGAGCGCGTACAGGCAGAAGTGCTGGCCCTCGGGGATGCGCAACCGGCACGACTCGGTCAGGTCGACG
The DNA here is from genome assembly GCF_018070435.1 of Micromonospora sp. C51. NCBI lineage: Bacteria > Bacillati > Actinomycetota > Actinomycetes > Micromonosporales > Micromonosporaceae > Micromonospora > Micromonospora sp. C51. Next base: position 230,386 of record NZ_JAGPXQ010000007.1, read on the forward strand.
TGGTCGCCCGGCTTCATGCCGCACACCGAGCGCCCCTCGATGCGCTCCACCACGATCCGCAGGTCGTAGACGTCGGTGGTGGGCTGGTCGTCGCTCATCGCAGGGCCTCCGCGTGGTGGTGCACGATCCGCCAGCCCGCGTCGTCGCGTCGCAGCACATCGGTGACCCGGAAACAGACGTCCGGTCGGTCGTCGGCGTGCCGGGCCCGCAGCACGTACCGGGCCAGGCCGGTGTCGTCCCACGACTCGGCGTGCAGCTGTTCCGGAGCGACACTGACCGGTGCCGGTCCGGTGGTCTCGGCAGCCCGGCGGTCACGCAGCACGTCCAGCGCGGCCAGCCCGGTGAGCAGCCGGTCGGCGTCGGATTCCCAGATGGTCAGATCGGGGTGCAGGTGGGCGTCGAAGGCGGACCGATCCCCCAGTGATCGGTACATGTCGGTGATCGTGCTGGTGAGTTCGTCGATACTCATCGGGGTCCTACCTTCTTGATCGTGATGACCGCCCAGTTCGTAGGGTTGGCTCATCCGGGGGTGCTGGGTGTGGCTTTCATCGGGTTGCCGTTGATGGCTCAGGAGACCTGGCCGCCCAGCACCCCGCGACG
>NZ_JAGPXQ010000070.1:0-17683 GCF_018070435.1 Micromonospora sp. C51
ATCCGGCCGGATCGAGACCAAAACTTCTTGATCAACAGGGTCAGGGCGGGGGTGGGGTGGGGGGTTAGGCGCCAGAGGTTACGCGGTAGGCGTCGAAGACGCCGTCGACCTTGCGTACGGCGGCGAGGAGGTGGCCGAGGTGTTTCGGGTCGGCCATCTCGAAGCTGAACCGGCTCACCGCCACCCGGTCGCGGGTGGTGGTGACGGTGGCGGAGAGGATGTTGACCCGCTCCTCGGAGAGCACCCGGGTGACGTCCGCCAGCAGCTTGTGCCGGTCGAGCGCCTCCACCTGGATCGCCACCAGGAACGTCGAGGCGGAGGTGAGTTTCCAGTTCACCTCGACCACCCGCTCGCCCTGGGCGCGCAGGTCCTCCGCGTTGGCGCAGTCGTCGCGGTGCACGCTCACCCCGCCGGAACGGGTCACGAAACCGAAGACCGAGTCCGGCGGGACCGGGGTGCAGCAGCGGGCCAGCTTGATCCACACGTCGCTGACCCCGCGTACGACCACACCGGGGTCGTGGCTGGAGGCGCGGCTGCGCGGCGGGCGGGTGGCCACGGCGGTCTCGGCGATGTCCTCGGCCGCGCCCTCCTCCCCGCCGTAGGAGGCCATCAGCTTCTGCACCACGGACTGGGCGGAGACCTGACTGTCGCCGACCGCGGCGTACAGCGACGCCACGTCGGCCAGGTGCAGGTCCCGGGCGATCGCCATCAGGTTGTCGGAGGTGAGCATCCGCTGCAACGGCATGCCCTGCTTGCGCATCGCCTTGACGATCGCGTCCTTGCCCTCCTCGATCGCCTCCTCGCGGCGCTCCTTGTTGAAGTACTGCCGGATCTTCGTCCGCGCCCGGGGGCTCTTGACGAAGCCGAGCCAGTCCTGAGTCGGGCCGGCGGTGTCGGACTTCGAGGTGAAGATCTCGATCACGTCGCCGTTGGACAGCGTCGACTCCAACGGCACCAGCTTGCCGTTGACCCGCGCCCCGATGCACTTGTGCCCCACCTCGGTGTGCACCGCGTACGCGAAGTCCACCGGCGTCGACCCCGTCGGCAACGGGATCACGTCGCCCTTCGGGGTGAAGACGTACACCTCCTGGCTGGACAGGTCGAAGCGCAACGCGTCCAGGAACTCGCTGGGGTCGGCGGCCTCCCGCTGCCAGTCCAGCAGCTGCCGCAGCCAGGTCATCTCGTCGATGTGGGCCGGCGGACCGACGATCTGGGTGCCCTTGTGCTCCTTGTACTTCCAGTGCGCCGCGATGCCGAACTCCGCCGTACGGTGCATCGCGTACGTGCGGATCTGCATCTCCACCGGCTTACCGGTCGGCCCGATCACCGTGGTGTGCAGCGACTGGTACATGTTGAACTTCGGCATGGCGATGTAGTCCTTGAACCGGCCCGGCACCGGCTGCCAGTTCGCGTGGATCACCCCCAGCGCCGCGTAGCAGTCCCGCACCGTGTCGACCAGGATGCGTACGCCCACCAGGTCGTAGATGTCGTTGAAGTCCCGCCCCCGCACGATCATCTTCTGGTAGATCGAGTAGAGGTGCTTCGGCCGGCCGGTGGTCTCCGCCTTGATCTTGGCGGCCTTCAGGTCGGTCTGTACCTTCTGCGTCACCTGCCGCAGCAACGCCTCCCGCTGCGGCTGGTGCTCCCCGATCAGCCGGTTGATCTCCTCGAACCGCTTCGGGAACAACGTCCCGAACGCCAGGTCCTCCAGCTCCCACTTGATCGTGTTCATACCGAGCCGGTGGGCCAGGGGGGCGAGGATCTCCAGCGTCTCCTTCGCCTTCTGCTCCTGCTTCGGGCGCGGCAGGAAGGTCAGCGTCCGCATGTTGTGCAGCCGGTCGGCCAGCTTGATCACCAGGACGCGCGGATCCTTGGCCATGGCGACGACCATCTTGCGGATCGTCTCGGCCTTCGCCGCGTCACCGAGCTTGACCTTGTCGAGCTTGGTGACCCCGTCGACCAGCAGGGCGACCTCACCACCGAAGTCGGACCGCATCTGGTCGAGGGTGTACTCCGTGTCCTCGATGGTGTCGTGCAGCAGCGCCGCGACCAGGGTGGTGGTGTCCATGCCCAGGTTCGCCAGGATGGTCGCCACCGCGAGCGGGTGGGTGATGTAGGGGTCGCCGGACTTCCGGTACTGCCCGGAGTGCCAGCGCGCCGCCGTGTCGAAGGCCCGCTGCAACAGCCGCGCGTCGGCCTTGGGGTGATTCTCCCGGTGCGACGCGATCAGCGGCTCCAGTACCTCGCTGACCTGGGAGGACTGCCATGGCGCGTTGAACCGGGCCAACCGGGCCCGGACCCGCCGCCCGGTGGGCGCGTGGGACAGGCCGAATCCACCGGCCGTCGAGGAGTCGCCGTCCCCGGAGCCGGCGGCCGGACGAGCCGGGTCTCCGGTCCGCTGCGCCGCGCTCGACCCGCCACCCGGCGCCGCCGCGGCGCCGTTGCGGTCGGTAAGCGAGCCCTCCGCGTCACCTGTCGGGTGCACCGTGCCCTCCACCGGAGGAACGACCTCGTGGGACACCGGCCTCCTCACCGCTCGCCGGGACGACACCGACCGTGCGCCGGCCGGTCTGGTCTAGCGCCGCACAGGCGGGTAACCGCCCGGTCAGCAATGGGCAATGCTACCCCCACCCGGGGGGCCGTGCCGCTCCGCCGGACGGACCGTGCCGGGCCCGTCCGGGGCCGTCGACGCCTCAAACGGTCAACAGGGCATGCACGGGACGCGGGGCCAGTCGGTCGCGCCCGCCGAGGAAGGAGAGCTCCAGCAGCACGGTGAAACCCGCCACCGTGCCACCCGCTCGCTCCACCAGATCCAGCGTGGCCGCCGCCGTGCCGCCGGTGGCGAGCACGTCGTCGACCACCAGCACCCGGTGACCGGCGGTGAAGGCGTCCTGGTGCACTTCGAGGGTGGCCTCGCCGTACTCCAGCTCGTAGGAGGCGGCGTACGCCGGCCGGGGCAACTTGCCGGCCTTGCGCACCGGCACCACCCCGACCCCGGTCGCGTACGCGATCGCGGCGGCGACCACGAACCCGCGCGCCTCGATGCCGACCACGGCGTCGAAGGACTCCCGCCCGTGGTACGCGACGATCCCGTCGATCACGTCCCGGAAGGCGTCACCGTCGGCGAACAACGGCATCAGGTCCTTGAACATGACGCCGGGCTTGGGAAAGTCGGGCACGTCGAGCACCCGGCTGGCCACCAGCCGGGCCACCTCCGGCCCGCTGTCCCCGCGTACCCCGGTGCTGTGGGTCTCCGTCACGGCAGTTCCGCTTCCCTTCCACACGACGGCGGCGTCCCGCACACTGCTCGCACAGCATGCAGGACGCCGCCGGTACCTGTTTCTACCGGGTCGCCCCGGGCGTCCTCAGCGTCGCTTTCCGCCGCCCGGACGGTTGCCGCCACCGGGACGCCCACCCCGGGCACCGCCGGAACGCTTGCCTGCCGGCCGGGCGCCCACCTTCGGCGCGGCGGCACCGGCGAGGGCGCCGGTCTCCGCGGTGACCGGCTCCTCCTCCCGCTCGACCGGGCGCGACGGGCCACCCGCCTTGGCCGGGGCCTCGCCCCGACTGACCGTGGACCGCCGGGCCAGCACCCGCTTGTTGTGCGCCTGGATCCGCGGGTCGCGGTTCTTCAGCACCACCAGCAGCGGGGTGGCCAGGGTGATCGAGGTGAGGAAGGCCATCGCCATACCGACGAAGAGCACCAGGCCGAGGTCCTTCAGGGTGCCCGCGCCGAGCAGGCCGGCACCGATGAACAGGATGCCGCCGACCGGGAGCAGGGCGACCACCGAGGTGTTGATCGACCGCATCAGGCTCTGGTTCACGGCCAGGTTGGCCGCCTCGCCGTACGTCTGGTTGTTGTTCGCGGTGATCCCTCTGGTGTTCTCCTGCACCTTGTCGAAGACCACCACCACGTCGTACAGGGCGAAGCCCAGAATGGTGAGGAATCCGATGATCGTCGACGGGGTGACCTCGAACCCGACGATCGAGTAGAGGCCGGCGGTGAGGACCAGGTTCATCACCAGGGCGAAGATCGCCCCGACCGCCATCTGCCACTCGAAGCGCAGGACCAGGTAGACGGTCACCAGCGCCAGGAAGATCACCAGACCGAGCAGGGCCCGGTTGGTCACCTGGCTGCCCCACGCCTCGCTGACCCGGTTGCTGGCGATCTCCGCCGGGTCGATGTTGAACACCTGACCCAACGCGGTCCGGACCGCTTCGGCCTGCTCGGCGTCGAGTTCGGTGGTACGCAGCTCGTAGAACTCGTCGCCGCCACCGCCGACCTGCTGGGTGGTGACCACCCGGGCACCCTCACCCGCGGTGGCCAGCACCTCGCCCGCGCGCTCCTCCGCCTGCTCCAGGGTGCCGACGCTGGTCGGCACCTGGAACGAGTTGCCGCCGGCGAACTCGATGCCGAGGCTGAAGCCCCGGAAGATGACGCTACCGAGCGCGATCAGCACCAGCACGGCGGCGACGGTGAACCACATCTTGCGCCGGCCGACGATGTTGAGGCCGGCCTCACCTCGGTAGAGGCGGGCTGCCAGACCAGTCTCAGCCATCTCAGGCCTCCTTGACACGCTGGTTGCGGGACGGGGCCTGCTCCGACCGGGCCGGCAGTGCCCGGCCCAAACCGCTGACCCGTGGGGACAGGAACGCCTTGGTACGGGCGAACATCGTCATGATCGGATGCCGGAAGAGGAAGACCACCAGCAGGTCCAGCACCGTGGCCAGACCGAGGGCGAAGGCGAAGCCCTTCACCGTGCCGACCGAGACGATGTAGAGCACCACCGCCGACATGATCGTGATCGCGTTGGCGGAGATGATCGTCCGGCGGGCCCGGACCCAGGCCCGGGGTACCGCGCTACGCGGGCTGCGTCCCTCCCGGATCTCGTCCTTGAGGCGTTCGAAGTAGATGACGAACGAGTCCGCCGCCACACCGAGCGAGACGATGATGCCGGCGATGCCGGCGAGGGTGAGCGTGAAGCCGATCTGCCGGCCGAGCACCACCAGCGCGCCGAAGAGCAGCAACGCCGACAGGATCAGGCTCAGGAAGATCACCGAGCCGAGCAGGCGGTAGTAGAAGAACGAGTAGATGATGACCAGCAGCATGCCGATGCCGGCCGCGAGCAGACCGGCCCGCAGGTGGCTGGCGCCCAGGGTGGCGGTGACGTTCTGCTGCTCCTGCGCCTCGAAGGTGACCGGCAGGGCCCCGTAGCTGAGGTAGCCGGCCAGCTCGCTGGCCTCGGCGTTGCTGAAGTTGCCGGTGATCTGCGAGTTGCCGGTGAGCACACCCTGAATCTGCGGCGACGAGATGATCTTGTTGTCCAGCACCACGGCGACCCGGCACTTGCCCTCGTCACCGAGCGCGGACGCGTCGCACGCCTGGCCTTCGTTGTTGAACGCCTCGCGGGTCAGCGCGGTCCACTTGTCCTGGCCGGAGCCGGTGAAGTTCAGGCTGACCACCCACTGGCTGGTCTGGTCGCGCACCGCATTGGCGTCGGAGACGTCGGTGCCGAGGACCTTCGCCACGTCCAGCAGGTTCTTGGCGTACCCGCCCTCGCAGGCGACGACCTGCTGCTCCGGGTCGGAGATGGACGCCGGGGGCCGGTCGTCGAGCTGGGCGCAGCTGATCGTCGGCACGTTGAACTGCATCTGCGCCGGCAGCACCGCGACCTCGCGGCCGCTCAGCTCACCGAAGGGCTTGAGCTTGTCGGCCAGCGACGGGTCGGCGCTGAGATCGGCCGGCGCCTGCAAGCCGCTCGCCGCGGCCCACGCCTCGGCGCCGACCTTCTGCTCGACGGCGCGGCGCTGCTCCTCGATGCTCTGCGTCACCTCTTCGTCCGGCGTGGCCGACGGGGTGGGCGACGGGGTCGCCGACGGCGTCGGGGTCGGTGCGCCGCCACCCTGACCGCCAGCGTCGGGCGACGAGGAGGCTTCGGCGTCCGGCGTGGGGCTCACGGAGCCGGACGGGGTGGCCTCGGGGCTCGCGGAGCCGGACGGGGTCGCCGAAGGGCTCTCGCTCGGTGCCGGCGAGGGGATCGACCCGCTGCCGTCGGCGATCTTCAGGACCTTCCGGAACCGCAGCTCGGCGGCGCTGCCGACCTCGTTGAGCTCGCGGTTCTCGCCGGGCAGGGAGACGACGATGTTGCGGTCGCCCTCGGTGACCACCTCGGCCTCGGCCACGCCGTACGCGTTGACCCGGCTCTCGATGATCTGGCGGGCCCGCTCCAGGTTCTCCGCCGTGGGGGCGCGGCCGTCGAGGGTGTTGGTGGCCTCCAGCGTGAGCCGTGTGCCGCCGACCAGGTCAAGACCGAGGCGGGGTTCGAGCCGGTCCTTCCAGCCACCGCTGGCGCCGCCCGAGAAGAACACCAAAAGATAGAGGACGACGAAGATGGCCCCGAGCACGGCCAACTGCCGTCCCGGGCGCATCTGTCCCTGAGGTGGTGCCACGGCTGTCCTGTCTCCCTGTGGTCACGCCGCCGCGGGTGCGGCGGCGGGTCGGCCGGAATCCCCCGGCCGACGGTCTGCCTTCCGACGGCGCTCAGGCTGGCGCCGCCGCCTCCGGGGGTCGACGCGGAGCGTGGACCGGGTACGAGTCGGCGCGCCGGCGCCCGGCGTCGGCCTTCTATCCAATTGTCTCAATGCGCAATTCGAGGATGGCACCCACCCGGGGACGCGCGTGGGCACCTCCCGCCCGAACCGCCGGGGGACCGGCGACCCGGATGGGACGCGGCGTCAGTCCTTGACGGAGTCGGATTCCTCGACGGGCGACTCGACCGGGCGCTCTGCCGGGGTGACCACGCGGGCGATCGCCGGCCGGGCGTAGCGGGTCTGCACTCCGGGAGCGACCTCCAGCAGGACGCTGTCGTCCTCGACACCGGTGACCGTGCCGTAGAGCCCGCCGATGGTGACCACCTCGTCGCCCACGGAGAGGTTGGACTGCATCGATTCGGCCTCGCGGCGGCGCTTCTGCTGCGGACGGATCATCATGAAGTACATGACGCCGAAGAGCAGAGCGATCATGAGGATCGGCGTGAAGCCTCCCGCTCCGCCGCCTTCTGCTGCGTAGTGCACGGTTGTCGACCTTCCCATTGGCCGCCGGACCGGCGCGTCGGCGCCGCAACGGAGGCGGATTTTCACGTCCTGTACAGACCGCGGCGAGTCTAGTCGCTCTGCCTGGGAACGCCGAATGCGGCACAGATCACGAACAGATCACGGCTCGCCGACGTCCAGCGAGAACAGATCGGGCGCGGGAGGAGCTTCTGTGGCAAATGTACCATTCGGCGGCGTACGGCCCAGATGGTGCCAGGCGGCTTCGGTGGCCACCCGGCCGCGGGGCGTACGCGCCAGCAGCCCTGCCCGCACCAGGAACGGCTCGCAGACCTCCTCGACGGTGTCCGGCTGCTCCCCCACCGCCACGGCCAGGGTCGACAGGCCGACCGGACCACCCCGGAACGAGTCCACCAGCGCGGTCAGCACCGCCCGGTCGAGCCGGTCCAGCCCGAGGACGTCCACGTCGTACACGGTCAGGGCCGCCCGGGCGGTCGCGACGGTGACCACACCGTCGGCGCGCACCTCGGCGAAGTCGCGCACCCGGCGCAGCAGCCGGTTGGCGATCCGGGGCGTGCCCCGGGACCGGCCGGCGATCTCCGCCGCCCCGTCCTCGGTGATCGGCACCCCGAGGATCCGCGCCGAGCGGTGCAGCAGCGTCTCCAGGTCGGCCGGCGCGTAGAAATCCAGGTGCGCCACGAAGCCGAACCGGTCCCGCATCGGGCCGGTGAGCAGACCCGACCGGGTGGTCGCGCCGACCAGCGTGAACGGCTCCACGTCGAGCGGGATGGCGGTGGCGCCCGGCCCCTTGCCGACCACCACGTCGACCCGGAAGTCCTCCATCGCGCTGTAGAGCAACTCCTCCGCCGGCCTGGCGATCCGGTGGATCTCGTCGATGAAGAGCACGTCCCCCTCGGCCAGGCTGGTCAGGATCGCCGCCAGGTCACCGGAGCGTTCGATCGCCGGCCCGCTGGTCACCCGGATCCCGGTACCCAGCTCGGCGGCCACGATGTTGGCGAGGCTGGTCTTGCCCAGGCCCGGCGGGCCCGAGAGCAGGATGTGGTCGGGCGGCGAGCCGCGCCGCATGGCGCCCTGAAGCAGCAGGTCGAGCTGGTCGCGAACCCGGTCCTGGGCAATGAACTCGGACAGGCGCTTCGGCCGGACGCTGACCTCCGCGTCCAGCTCCGCGTCGCTGACGTACGCCGAGACCAGGTTCTCGTTGCTCATCGGGTCCGACCCAGCAGTCGGATGGCCTGCTTCAACAGCACCGGCACCGGCGGGGTGGGACCGTCGACGCTCTCGGCGACGGCGGCGACCGCCTGGTCGGCCTGGCCGGCCGTCCAACCGAGCCCGACCAGCGCCTGGCGGACCTGATCCGGCCAGCTGCCGCCGGTCACCCCGGCCGCGCCGTCGGCACCCACCGGCACCGGGCCGATACGGTCGCGCAGCTCCAGCACCAGTCGCTCGGCGCCCTTCTTGCCGATGCCCGGCACCCGGGTCAGCGCCGCCGTGTCGGCGTTGGCGACGGCCTTGCGTACCGCATCGGGGGTGTGCACCGCGAGCACCGCCTGGGCCAGCCGCGGGCCGACCCCGCTGGCGGTCTGCAACAGCTCGAACAGCACCTTGGCGTCGTCGTCGGCGAAGCCGTAGAGGGTGAGCGAGTCCTCCCGGACGACCAGGCTGGTGGCCAGCCGGGCCGGCTGGCCGACCCGCAGGTCGGCGAGGGTGCCGGGGGCGCACTGCACCGCCAGGCCGACCCCGCCGACCTCGATGACCGCGTGGTCCGGGCCGGTGGCGGTCACCACGCCACGCACACTGGCGATCATCTCGCTCCTCCTCGTCTGACCCGGTCCGCCGCGGCGGCCAGTTTCGAGCGGGTGCCGCCGCGCCACACGTGGCAGATGGCCAGCGCGAGGGCGTCCGCGGCGTCCGCCGGCCGGGGCGGCTCGGGCAGCCGCAGCAGCCGGGTGACCATCGCGGTCATCTGGGCCTTGTCCGCCTGGCCGGAACCGGTCACCGCCGCCTTGACCTCGCTCGGGGTGTACGTCTGCACCGGCAGCCCGGCACGCGCCCCGGCCAGCACCGCGATCCCGCTGGCCTGGGCGGTGCCCATCACCGTACGCACGTTGTGCTGGCTGAACACCCGCTCCACGGCCACGCTGTCCGGCCGGTGCTCGGCGACCAACTCGGTAAGCGAGCGGTCCAGGTGCAGCAGGCGGGTGGGCAACTCGTCGGCCGGGTCGGTGTAGACGACGTAGTAGGCGACAAGCGTGCAGGGCCGACCGGGCACCCCCTCCACCACGCCGACGCCGCACCGGGTCAGCCCCGGGTCGACGCCGAGCACCCGCACGCCGCCTCCCTCCCACCGTCAGCCAGTACGTGTGTTCGACACCCTACCGATGCGTCCGCGACGGCGCGCCACGGGACACGCCCGTGATCGCACGCCCGACGCGACCGCGACGGCCACGTTCCTGCCGAGCGCGACTCGACCGCCGTGGCGGGTGCGGCCGGGATGTAGCCGACGACCACACAGTACGGCGGGAGTATGTGCCGCCATCCCATGTGCGCCCGACCACACAGCTCGTAACTTCATGCGCCATGACGGCAGAACCCGTGGCGGTCCCCCACGTCGTGAACGTCGACCTGGCCGGTCGTACCGCCCTCGTGACGGGCGGGGGCGGCGGCATCGGCCGGGCCTGCGCTTTGCGGCTGGCCGCGGCCGGCGCCACGGTCGTGGTGGTGGACCGCAACGTCGAGGCGGCCAAGCAGGTGGCCGCCGAGGCCGGCGGCCGGGCCGAGGGGGTGGACCTCGCCGATCCGGCGGCGGTGGACGCGCTCGACGCCGACGTCGACATCGTGGTCAACAACGCCGGGCTGCAACACGTCGCACCGCTCCAGGATTTTCCGGTCGAGCGGTTCGAGTACATCCAGCGGGTGATGGTGGAGGCGCCGTTCCTGCTGATCCGGCGGGCACTGCCACACATGTACGCCCGCGGTTGGGGTCGGATCGTGAACATCTCCTCGGTGCACGGGCTGCGCGCCTCGCCCTACAAGGCCGCCTACGTCTCGGCCAAGCACGCGTTGGAGGGGCTGTCGAAGGTGGTGGCGCTGGAAGGCGCGGCGCACGGGGTGACCGCCAACTGCATCAACCCGGCGTACGTGCGCACCGCGCTGGTGGAGAGCCAGATCGCCGACCAGTCGGCCGCCCACGGCATCCCCGAGTCCGAGGTGATCGAGAAGATCATGTTGGCCCGTGCGGCGGTCAAGCGGCTGATCGAGCCGGAGGAGGTGGCGGAACTGCTGGCGTACCTCTGCTCGCCGCCGGCCGGGTTCCTCACCGGTGCCTCGATCGCGCTCGACGGGGGTTGGACGGCGAACTGACGCCGGCCACCCGCAGAATGTCCGTCATGTCGTCGCCGGTGGAGTTCCTGGAACTGCTCGCCCGGGAGGCGGCCACGGTCGAGTTCGAGGGACCGCTGGTCGCCGCCCGCTCGGCCGGGCTGCCCGCCGAGCGACTCGCCGAGTTGGAGCAGGCCAAGACGGTGGCGCTGCGGGTGCGGGCACTGCTGGAGCGCCGTCGCCGCCGGGAGAGCGAGCTGTCCGGCCTGTACGACACGGTCAGTGACCTGGCCGGGCTGCGCGACCTGGACGAGGTGCTGCGGGCGATCGTGCACCGAGCGCGGCACCTGCTCGGCGCGGACGTGGCCTACATGACGCTCGACGACGCCGAGCGCGGTGACACCTACATGCGGGTGACCGACGGCTCGGTCTCCGCCCGGTTCCAGCGGCTGCGGCTGCCGATGGGCGCCGGGCTCGGCGGTCTGGTGGCCCAGTCCGGCGCCCCGTACGTCACCGCGAACTACCCGGAGGACGAGCGGTTCCACCACACCCGGGAGATCGACGCCGGGGTGGGCGAGGAAGGGCTGGTGGCCATCCTCGGGGTGCCGCTGCGGCTCGGCTCGACAAGCATCGGCGTGCTCTACGCGGCCAACCGTTCGGCCCGGCCGTTCGCCCGCGAGGAGGTGGCGCTGCTGCTCTCGCTGGCGGCCCACGCCGCGGTGGCGATCGACACCGCGCGGTTGCTGGCCGAGACCCGCTCGGCGCTGGAGGAGTTGTCCTCGGCAAACACCACCATCCGCGCGCACAGCAGTTCGGTGGAGCGGGCCGCAGCGGCGCACGACCGGATGACCGCGCTGGTGTTGCGCGGCGGCGGGGTGGAGGACGTGGCCGCGGCGGTCACCGACGTGCTCGGTGGCGCGCTGCTGGCGCTGGACGCCGAGGGGCGGCGGCTGGCCCAGGTCGGTGAGATCGACGAGCCGGACCGGGCGGAGATCGTGGAGGCGGTCGCGGCGTCGCGGACCGAGGGACGCAGCGTACGCCGCGGCAGGTTGTGGTACGCCGCGGTGGTGGCGGGCGCGGAGAACCTGGGCGTGCTGGTGCTGCGTCCCGACGGTGAACCGGCCGACGCCGACCAGCGGATCCTGGAACGGGCGGCGCTGGTGACCGCCCTGCTGCTGCTGTTCCGGCGGACCGTCGCCGAGGCGGAGGGGCGGGTCCGGGGCGAGTTGCTCGACGATCTGATCGCCCGGCCGCTGCGCGACACCGACGCGCTGCGCAGCCGGGCGCGTCGGCTGGGCGTGGATCTGGACGCGCCGCACGTGCTGGTGGCCGTCGGCGACGACGCCATCGCCGCGACCGGCTCCGCCCGGCAACGGGTGCTCTCCTGGGCCACCACGTACGCCTCGACCCGGGGCGGGCTGGCCGCGGCGCGGGACGGCCGGGTGGCGCTGATGCTGCCCGGTCAGGACGCCGGTGGCAGCGCCCGGGCGGTGGCCCGGGACCTGTCCCGGATCACCGGCCGGCCGGTGACCGCGGGAGCCAGCGGCCCGTCGACGGGCCCGGCGTCGCTGGCCGCCGCGTTCCGGGAGGCGGACCGTTGCCTGACCGCGCTGGGCGCGCTGGGCCGGGCCGGGCAGGGGGCGAGCAGCGCCGAGCTGGGTTTCGTCGGGCTGCTGCTGGGCGCCGTCGATGACGGCGGCGACGCCGACGTGAGCCGGTTCCTCACCGCGACCATCGGGCCGGTGATCGAATACGACGCCCGGCGGGGCACCGCGTTGGTGCGGACCCTGGAGGCGTACTTCGGGGTGGGCGGCAGCCTGGCCCGGGCCGCCGAGCAGCTGCACGTGCACGTCAACACGGTGACCCAGCGTCTGGAACGGGTCGGGCAGTTGCTCGGCGCCGACTGGCAGCGGCCGGATCGGGCCCTGGAGGTGCAACTGGCCCTGCGCCTGCACCGACTGCGTACGCCGGCCGGCTGAGCGACCGTCGGACACCGTGCGCCGTGCGATGTGTCGGCGGCGCGGGTCAGCGAGCGCGAATACCGGCCAGGACGCCGTCGACCACCTTCTCCGGCAGGGTCGCCTCGTCGAGGTCCGGGTTCCAGTTCATCACCCGTTGGATGAGCATCGGGCCGGTGAGCATCGCCATCGTCACCTCGATGTCGATGTCGGTGCGCAGTTCGCCCTCGCGGACGCCACGGCGCAGTACCTCCCGCATCGCCGCCCGGCGGGGCTCCACGATGCTCTGGTAGAACGCGTACTGCTCGGGACTGCGCTTCATCTCCGGCACCAGACAGGGCATGATCTGCGCCGCGCGCGGGTCGACGTTGTGCCCGATCGCGGTCACCAGCGTGATCAGGTCTTCGCGGACGGACCCTCCGGACGGCTGCGGCGGCTCGCCCTTGAGTCGACGCAACGCGTCGCGCAGCAGCGCGTCCTTGCCCGGCCAGCGGCGGTAGATGGTGGCCTTGCCCACCCCGGCCCGCGCGGCGATCGCCTCGACCGAGATCGTCTCGATGGTGCTGCCCTCCGCGAGCAGATCCAGGGTGGCCTCGATGATCGCCTCGTCCGCGCGGACGCTGCGTGGCCGCCCGGGTGGTCGTGCAGCGTCCGCGGTGCTGGTCATCCCCTCATTGTCCCTGCCCGGGTGCGGCAGCGGCCAACCCGGGTTCGCCGATCGTCGCCGGCCCGCCGGTGGTGGCCCGGCCGGGCATGAAGCGCAGGGCCACCAGGATGCCGGCCGCGGCGACCAGCGCGGCCAGCGTGGCCGACAGATGCATGGCCGAGACGAAGGAGTCGTTGGCCGCCGCGATCAGTTGCGGGCCCGCCGGACCGAGCTGGCCGGCTGCCGCGTACGCGCCGGCGAGGGACTCACCGACTGCCGTGCCGGCTGCCGGTGGCAGATCCGCCAGGGCCGGTTCGATCCCGTTGCGGTAGCCGGCGGCCAGCACCGAGCCGATCACCGCGACGCCGAGCGCGGCGGCCACCTGCCGGATGGTGTTGCTGATCGCGGAACCCACGCCGGCCTTCTCCCGGGGCAGCGCCGACATGATCGACTCGGTGGCCGGCGGCATGATGTTGGCCATCCCGACGCCCTGTAGGAAGAAGGCGACAAGCACCAGCCAGATGGGCGTGGCGGCGTCGACGAAGGCGAACGCGCTCAACGCCACCGAGGTCAACACCAGCCCCACCACCGACACCGCCCGGCTGCCGTACCTACGGACCATGGTGGCGCTGCGCGGGGCGAAGACGAGTTGGGCGACCGCGAAGGGCAGGAAGAGCAGGCCGGTCTCGAGCGGGCTGTACCCGCGCACCAGTTGCAGGTAGAACGAGCTGAAGAACATCACGCCCATCGCGGCGAAGAAGACCAGCCCGATCATCGCCACCGGGGCGGCGAACCGGGGCACCCGGAACAGTCGGACGTCCAGCGCCGGGTGGCTGCTGCGTCGCTCGTGCCGGACGAACCAGGCCAGCACCGCGACGCCGCCGAGGATCGAGGCCCAGACCAGGGGTCGACCGAAACCGTGCTCGCCGCCGTCGATGATGCCGTAGGTGAGGGCGACCAGGCCGACCACCGAGAGCAGCACACCGAACGCGTCGATGCGGCCCGGTTCCGGGTCGCGCGACTCGGGCACCAGCAACGCGACCAGGGCCACGCCGAGCGCCACCACCGGCACGTTGATCAGGAAGACCGAGCCCCACCAGTAGTGCTCCAGCAGCAGCCCGCCGAGGACCGGCCCGATGGCCACCGCCAGACCGACCGCGCCGGCCCAGATGCCGATGGCGCGTGCTCGTTCCCGGGGGTCGAAGACGTTGGAGATGATCGACAACGTCGCCGGCATGATGGCCGCGCCGCCGATTCCCATCAGCGCCCGGGCCGCGATCAACTGGCCGGGCGTCTGCGCGTACGCCGACAGCAGTGACGCCAGGCCGAAGAGCGCGAGCCCGATCAGCAGCATTCGGCGGCGGCCGGCCCGGTCCCCCAGGACACCGAAGGTGAACAGCAGCCCGGCGAAGACCAGGGTGTAGGAGTTGATCGACCACTCCAGCTCGCCCTGGCTCGCCCCGAGCCCGTGCACCGGATCGGCCAGCGTGCGTAGCGCGACGTTGAGAATGGTGTTGTCGAGGACGACCACGAGCAGGCTGATCACCAGCACCCCGAGGATCGCCCACCTCCTCGGATGTCCGGTGTTCTCGTTCGGCTGCATCTCCGCCCCCGGTTTCGATCGGTCCCGTCCGCGTCGACTCCTGAGCGTAGGGCATTTACGATACGGAACGGGTCCGTATCGGTATGACCCGCGTCACCATGAGGGCGGCGACTTGCCTACAACACCTCGACGGCGACGGAGAGGGAGTCGAGACGCGTCACGGGTGGGACGAGCGGCTCGACCCAGCCCGGCCCGGCACCGTACACCCGGACCGCCGGGAATTCCCGGGCGAAGCGCCCGATGCGGTACGACCGGCCGGTCACCGGCGCCTGGGACCAGACCGCGACGGCGTGTGGCCGGGCCCGACCGACGGCGCTGGCCAACGCCGCCCACGGCAGCGCCGGCCCGACCAGCAGGCAGCCCCGGCCGCGCTCACGCAACGCGGCGGCCAGCGCGTGCAGTCCGAGACCGTGTTCCTCCTGTTCCGCCCCGGCCAGCAGCACGCCCCCGGTGGGCGGGCCGACGCCCGGATCGCGGCGGAACACGTCCAGGCCGGCCCGGACGCCCTCGGACAGGGCGTGCTCGACGGCGATCCCGACGGCGGTCCGCCCGGTCAGCGCGGCGAGCACCGGCACGCAGACGTCGTCCCACAGCCGCACCACTCCCCACTCCTCGGCCAGTTCGACGACCAGTGCGGCGACCCGGTTGCCGTCGAGTTCCTCGGCGGCGGCCGTCAGGCGCTTGCCCGCGACCTGCACGACCTCGGCGGGTATCGGTACCCCAGACACCAGACTTCCTCCCAGTGGACAGGTCTCCACCGGGGGATTCGTCGGGACGGCCCGCCACGGATGCGCTCGCCACGGCCTTGACCCGGCCGGCTACGTTGATGATCAACTCAGTAAGGCCGTTCCCGGAAAGGTCCCGCCATGCCCTTCGGCTTCATCCTGGCGATCGTCGCCGCCGTCATCGCGATCATCGCGGTCGCCGTCGCCCTGTTCAGCTCGCAGCGCCAGGTGCGGCAGATCGGCGTCCTGACGGCCATCGGCGCCCTGGCCGGTACGGCGATCCTCACCGTCGCGTCGAGCGCCCACTCGGTACCGATCCGCTCGGTCGGCATCGTCACCAGTTTCGGCAAGCCGACCGGTGAGGTCACCGGTTCCGGCCTGAAGTGGGTCACCCCGTGGCAGCGGGTCGGCGAGTGGGATGCCGGGCGGCAGAAGTACGACCACATCGGCAGCGACAGCTGCGTGCGGGTCCGTACCGGCACCCTCGCGGACGCGTGCGTGGAGGTGCTGGTCGAGTGGCAGGTCCAGCCCGAGAACGCCCCCCAGCAGTTCATGGACTACAAGGGTGACTTCGAGAGCTTCCGGGGGCAGCGGGTCGGCGTCCAACTCGACAGCGCGGTGAACGACGCCTTCGCCACCTACAACCCGTTGGAGCGCATCGACTCGAAGACCGGCAACCTGAACGTCGACCTCAAGCCCTTCTCGGCGAGCATCAAGTCCAACGCCGAGGGAAGGCTGGCCGACGACGTCGAGATCCTGTCGGTCACCATCACCCGGGTCAACCATGACGACAAGACCGAGGGCAACATCAAGGCGTTCCAGGACAAGCTCGCGCAGACCCGCAACCTCGAACAGGACCGTCTCAACGCCGAGATCCAGAAGCAGGTCACCGAAACCAACGCGACGGTGGACAAGGTGACCCGCTGCCTGGAGATCGCGGACAAGCACGGCAGCTCGCCGGGCCTGTGCATCAACCCGGGCATCGTCACCGGCAAGTGAGCCGGCGGCGCCGTCGCGGACAGGTCCCGCACCTCCCCCGGGTCGGGGTGGCGGGAGGCGCCCGAACGAGGCCCACAACGACTTGGTGTAGCCGGCGGACCCGGCCGGGGTGGCGGGAGGCCGGCGGACCCGGGCCGGGGACAGCGCCGCCCGCCCTCACCGGTCAGGTGATGAGGGCGGGCGGCGAGCGCCGTCAGCACACCGGCGAGCCATCCGGTGCGGCGTCGGACGGCGCGGTCAGGAGGTGAGCGCGTCGAGGGCCAGGTCGACGTCCTCGGTGGTGGAGTAGAGGTGGAACGAGGCCCGGACCCGACCGGCCCGCACCGCCGCGCGTACCCCGGCGCGTGCCAACTTCTCCTGCGCGCCGGGCACCTCGACGGTGACGATCGCGCTGTGCCCGGTCGGCTGCCCCAGACCGGTGAGGAACCGGTTGGCCAGCGCCACGTCGTACGCCCGCACCTGCTCGACGCCGATCTCCAGCAGCAGTTCCAGCGCCGGAGCGGCACCCACCCAGCTGAACCAGGCCGGCGAGAGGTCGAACCGGCGGGCGTCGTCGGCCAGCCGCAGCGGCGGCCCGTAGTAGGAGGCGTGCGGATCGCGACCCGCGTACCAACCGGCGGCGTCGGGTCGCAGCCGGTCCCGCAGCCCGGGCGCCAGGTAGGCGAACGCGGTGCCCCGGGGCGCCATCAGCCACTTGTATCCGCCGGTCACCACGACGTCCGCGCGGGCCGCGTCGAACGGCAGCCAACCGCACGCCTGGGTGGCGTCCACCGCGACGAGCGCGCCGTGGGCCCGGGCCGCCGCGACGATCTCGTCGTACGCGGCGATCGTGCCGTCGGCGGACTGCACCAGGCTGAACGCCACCAGATCCGTGTCACCGTCGATGGCGGCGGCCAGCTCGTCCAGCGGGACGGTGCGCACCTCGACGCCCCGTTCGGCCTGGACGAGCCAGGGAAACAGGTTGGAGGTGAACTCGACCTCGGGCACCAGCACCCGGGCACCGGCGGGCAGCGCGGCGGCGACCGGCGCCAGCAACTGGGAGACGGTGGCACCGACCGCCACGTCGGCGACCGGTACCGCGACCAGTTGGGCGAAGGCCGTCCGACACCTGTCGGTGGACGCGCCCCAGTCCTCCCACGATCCCTGCCCCACCCGCCAGGCGGCCAGCGCGTCCTGCAAGGCGTCCCAGGCCGGATCGGGCGGCAACCCGTAGCTGGCGGTGTTCAGCCAGCCCGGCTGCGGTTGCCACAGCTTCTGCGCCTGCTCCAGATCCACACCCCGACGCTAACCCCCCGCCGCCCCACCCCTAAGCGCCAATCCCACCCCAGTGGCCCCCCACCCACCCCAGCGGCCCCCACCCACC
>NZ_JAGPXQ010000071.1:0-16809 GCF_018070435.1 Micromonospora sp. C51
CCCCCACCCACCCGACCGCTCACGTCGATCATGAGGTTGGCGGCATTTTTGATCTATGGATGAACCGTCAACCTCATGATCAACAGGGAGCTGGCAGGGGGTGGGTGGGGGTCAGGTGACGTTGGCGGGGCCTAGGACGCTCTTCAGGTCGGCCATCAGGGCGGTGGTGGCGGCCACGCGGACCGGGCTCAGGCGCAGGGTGGTGGTGCGGGTGCCGTTGAGGAGTTTGACGTGCACCTCGGCGTCACCGGGGTGCAGCACCAGGGTCTCCTTGAGGCGTTCCACCAGCGGCGGAGTGCAGCGGGTCACCGGGATGGTGAGGGTGACCGGCTTGTTCGCCGTACTGGTGCTGATGTCCGGCAGGGACATGTCCATCGCCATGATGCGCGGGGTGTCGTCGCGCCGGTCGACCCGACCCTTGACCACCACGATCGCGTCCTCGGCGATGTACTGCCCGATCACCTCGTAGGTGTTCGGGAAGAACAGCGTCTCCACGCCACCGGCCAGGTCCTCCAGGGTGGCCGAGGCCCACGCCCGCCCCTGCTTGGTGACCCGTCGCTGCACGCCGGAGAGGATGCCGGCGAGGGTGACCACCGCGCCGTCGGGCACGGTGCCCTCCTCGGAGAGCGCCGCGATGGTGGTGTCGGCCGCCGCGCCGAGAATGTGCTCCAGGCCGAACAGGGGGTGGTCGGAGACGTACAGGCCGAGCATCTCGCGCTCGAAGGCGAGCTTGTCGCGCTTGTCCCATTCCCCCTCGGCGATGACCGGCATGACCGTGGTGTTCGTCGCCACCTCGGCGTCCCCGAAGCCCGCGCCGAACAGGTCGTACTGCCCGACGGCCTCCTTGCGCTTGACGTCGGCGTACGCGTCGATGGCGTCGGCGTGCACGGCGAGCAGGGCCTTGCGGGGGTGCTTCAGCGAGTCGAACGCCCCCGCCTTGATCAAGGATTCGATGGTCTTCTTGTTGCAGACCACCGCGTCCACCTTGGACAGGAAGTCGTAGAAGTCGGCGTACTCGCCCTTCTCCTCGCGGCAGCGCATGATCGCGGCGACCACGTTCGCGCCGACGTTGCGGATCGCGCCGAGGCCGAAGCGGATCTCCCGGCCGACCGGGGTGAACGGGCCGGCCGAGGTGTTCACGTCCGGCGGCAGTACCTGGATGCCCATCCGCCGGCACTCCGACAGGTACATGGCCATCTTGTCCTTGTCGTCACCGACGGAGGTCAGCAACGCCGCCATGTACTCGGCCGGGTAGTTGGCCTTCAGGTAGCCGGTCCAGTACGACACCAGCCCGTAGCCGGCGGTGTGTGCCTTGTTGAAGGCGTAGTCGGCGAACGGGACGAGGATGTCCCACAGGGTCTTGATGGCCTCGTCGGAGTAGCCGTTGCTCTTCATCCCGTCGCGGAACGGGATGAACTCCTTGTCGAGGACCTCCTTCTTCTTCTTGCCCATCGCCCGGCGCAGCAGGTCGGCCTTGCCGAGGCTGTACCCGGCGAGCACCTGGGCGGCGCGCTGCACCTGCTCCTGGTAGACGATCAGACCGTGGGTCGGGCCGAGGATCTCCTCCAGCGGCTCGGCCAGCTCCGGGTGGATCGGGGTGATCTCCTGGAGCCCGTTCTTGCGCAGCGCGTAGTTGGTGTGCGAGTTGGCACCCATCGGGCCGGGTCGGTAGAGCGCCAGGACGGCGGAGATGTCCTCGAAGTTGTCCGGCTTCATCAGCCGCAGCAGCGACCGCATCGGCCCGCCGTCGAGCTGGAACACACCGAGGGTGTCCCCCCGGGCCAGCAGCTCGTACGTCGGCTTGTCGTCCAACGGCAGCTTGAGCAGGTCCACGTTGCGGCCGTGGTTCAGCTCGATGTTCTTCAGCGCGTCGTCGATGATGGTCAGGTTGCGCAGGCCGAGGAAGTCCATCTTCAACAACCCGAGCGACTCGCACGTCGGGTAGTCGAACTGGGTGATGATCGCCCCGTCGGCGTCCCGGCGCATCAGCGGGATGTGCTCGATGATCGGCTCGGCGGACATGATGACGCCGGCGGCGTGCACGCCGGTCTGCCGGATCAGCCCCTCGATGCCCTTGGCGGTGTCGATCACCTTGCGGACGTCGGGGTCGGACTCGTACAACCCACGGATCTCGCCGGCCTCGGCGTACCGCGGATGCTTCGGGTCGAAGATGCCGGTGAGCGGAATGTCCTTGCCCATCACCGCGGGTGGCATCGCCTTGGTGATCCGGTCGCCGACCGCGTACGGATAGCCGAGCACCCGGGCCGAGTCCTTGATCGCGGCCTTCGCCTTGATGGTGCCGAAGGTGGCGATCTGGGCGACCTTGTCCTCACCCCACTTGTCGGTGACGTACTTGATCACCTCTCCGCGCCGACGCTCGTCGAAGTCGATGTCGACATCCGGCATGGAGACCCGCTCGGGGTTGAGGAACCGCTCGAAGATCAGCCCGTGCGGGATCGGATCCAGGTCGGTGATGCCCAGGGCGTACGCGACCAGGGAACCGGCTGCGGAACCACGGCCCGGACCGACGGCGATGCCCTGCGCCTTGGCCCACTGGATGAAGTCGGCCACCACGAGGAAGTACGACGGGAAGCCCATCTGGATGATGACGCCCAACTCGTACTCGGCCTGCACGACGTGCCCCTCGGGGATGCCCTCCGGGTACCGGCGGGCCAGGCCGGCGAAGGTCTCCTTGCGGAACCAGGACTCCTCGGTCTCCCCCTCGGGCACCGGGAAGCGCGGCATCAGGTTGTGGAACTCGAACATCCCGGTCGGGTCGACCCGCTCCGCCACCAGCAGCGTGTTGCGGCAACCTTCCAGCCAGGGGTCGGAGTGGTCCACGCCGCGCATCTCGTCGGCCGACTTGATGTAGTAGCCGCTGCCGCCGAACTTGAACCGGTTCGGGTCGGCCACGTTGCTGCCGGTCTGTACGCAGAGCAGCACGTCGTGCGCCTCGGACTGCGCCTCGTGCGTGTAGTGCGAGTCGTTGGTGACCACCGGCGGGATGTTGAGCTTGCGACCGATCTCCAACAGCCCGTCGCGGACCCGCTTCTCGATGTCGAGGCCGTGGTCCATCAGTTCCAGGAAGTAGTTCTCCCTGCCGAAGATCTCCTGGTACTTCGCGGCGGCTTCGAGGGCCTGCGCGTCGTGGCCGAGCCGCAACCGGGTCTGCACCTCGCCGGACGGGCAGCCGGTGGTGGCCATCAGTCCGTCGGCGTACTCGGCCAGCAGTTCGGTGTCCATCCGGGGCCACTTGACGAAGTAGCCCTCGGTGTAGGAGCGCGAGGTCAGCGCGAACAGGTTGTGCAGGCCGGTCTTGTTGCGCGCCCAGATCGTCTTGTGGGTGTACCCACCGCTACCGGAGACGTCGTCGCTCTTCTGCTCCGGCCGGCCCCACCGCACCCGCTGCTTGTGGAACCGTGACTCCGGTGCCACGTACGCCTCGATGCCCAGGATCGGGGTCACCCCGGCGGCCATCGCCTGCTTGTAGAAGTCGTTCGCGCCGTGCATGTTGCCGTGGTCGGTCATCGCCACCGCCGGCATCCCCTGCCGCTTGACCTCGGCGAACAGATCCTTGAGCCGGGCCGCCCCGTCAAGCATCGAGTACTCCGTGTGCACGTGCAGATGCGCGAACGAATCGCCCATGCGGAGGCCCCCCGGGTCAGCTGATCGAGTCGGTCGGCGCTAACCCTAACCCCGCCGTCGTCGGCCGCTCCAGCGCGCCGCGCCCGGTGCTCGACGACCCGCACAGCGACGCGAAGCGCTACCGCCGACACGATATCGTCCCGCGAACATCGTTAGGTGATGGACAACAGTGTGTGCCACACAGTATAGTGTGACACATGGTCAGCGATGACGTCCTACGGACCCATCTACAGGAGTTACGTCGAGGCACCGTGGTGGTGGCCAGTCTGGTCGCGCTCCGTCGACCCGACTACGGCTACGCGCTGCTGCAACGACTCACCGGGCACGGCTTCCCGGTCGACGCGAACACTCTCTATCCCCTACTACGGCGGCTGGAGGAGCAGGGGCTCCTGACCAGCGAGTGGAACACCGAGGAGAGCCGACCCCGCAAGTTCTACCGCACCAGCGACTCCGGCGAGCAGATGCTGCGGCGCCTGCTCGACGACCTCGCCGCCGTACAGACCTCCCTCACCGCCCTGATCGAAGGAGCCCCCCGATGACCTCCCTGACCGACCGCTACCTGGCCGCCACCCTGCGCTCGGTGCCGACCGGGCGGCGCGAGGAGATCGCCACCGAACTGCGCGCCTCCATCGGCGACATGGTCGACGGCCGGACCGCCGACGGGGTCGACGCCGCCACCGCGGAACGCGACGTCCTCACCGAGCTGGGAAACCCCGCGCAACTGGCCGCCCGATACACCGACCGGCGGCTTCAACTCATCGGTCCCGAGTACTACCTGGCCTGGCAACGGCTGCTGATCGTGCTGCTCAGCACCATTCCCGCCATCGTCGGGGTGCTGATGGGCGTACTCGAGGCCACCGTCGCCGACAACGCGGCGGGCGCGATCGGCGAGGGCATCGTCGGGGCGTTCACCGTCGCCGTGCAGATCGCCTTCTGGGTGACCCTTGTCTTCGCGGTGATGGAACGCCTCGGCACTCCGCTGAACCTGCCCGAGTGGAGCGTCGACCAACTGCCCGAGCACCCCACCGAGCGGGACATCACGCTCACCGACGTGTGTGCCTCGATCGTGTTCCTGTGCCTGTTCATCGCCTTCCTGCCGTGGCAGCACTTCCAGTCCGTGGTGGGTCCCGACGGCGAGCGCCTGCCGATCCTCGATCCGGCGCTGTGGACGCTCTGGCTGCCGCTGCTGCTCGTCGTCCTGCTCGCCAGCATCGCGCTGGAGATCGGCAAGTACCGCGCCCGCCGATGGACCTGGTCGCTGGTCGTCGGCAACGCCGTGCTGAGCCTGGCGTTCGCGGTGCCGGCGATCTGGCTGCTGCTCGGCGACCGGCTGCTCAACCCGGAGTTCGTCGACCGCTTCGCCTGGCTGCGCGACGGCGGCCTCGACACGGTTGCCCGGATCAGCGTCGTGGTGATCGTCGCGATCACCCTCTGGGACATTGCCGAGAGCGTGGTCAAGGCGCGTCGATCCGCACGGTGAGCAGGAGCGGGCCTGGACCAACGAACGTACGATGATCAGCGGAACAACCGATCCCACCGAGGGAGCAGCCGTGGAACTGATCATCGGACTGGTGTGCCTGGTGTTGATCGTCGTGGCGGTGCTCGGCTTCGGCGTGTCGATCTACAACGGGCTGGTCCGGGCCCGCAACGCGTACCGCAACGCCTTCGCCCAGATCGACGTGCAGCTCGTCCGGCGGCACGACCTGATCCCCAACCTGGTCGAGACCGCGAAGGGTTACCTCAAACACGAGCGGGAGACGCTGGAGGCGGTGATCAACGCCCGCAACGCCGCCGTCAACGCACAGGCCACCGCCGCCGCGGCCCCCGGCGACCCGGCCGCGATGCAGCAGCTCAGCGGGGCGGAGAACGCACTCACCGCCACCCTGGGTCGGCTGTTCGCGCTCTCCGAGGCGTACCCGGACCTCAAGGCCAACCAGAACATGATGCAACTGTCGGAGGAACTGACCTCGACGGAGAACCGGGTGGCCTTCGCCCGGCAGGCGTACAACGACGCGGTGATGGCCTACAACAACAAGCGCGAGGTGTTCCCCGCCAGCATGGTGGCGGGGATGTTCTCGTTCGGCCCGGCGGAGCTGTTCCAGCCCGACGACCCGCAGCAGCGCCAGGCGCCGCAGGTCTCGTTCTGATCGGGTGCCGATGAACTTCTTCGAACGACAGCGCCAGGTGCGTCGGCTGTCGACCCGGCTGGTGCTGCTGTTCGTGCTGGCTGTGCTCGGGATCGTGGTGGTGGTGAACATAGCGGCGTTGTTCGCCTTCAACGCCACCGCCGCCGATCCCGCCCAGCTCGCCGGGTTCATCGCCATGGTCACCGTCGCCACCCTCGCCGCGATCGGGCTGGCCGCCCTGGTCCGTACGCTCGCCTTGCGCGGCGGCGGCGGGAAGGTGGCCCGCGAGTTGGGCGGGGTGCCGGTGCCGGCGAACACCACCGATCCGGAGCTGCGCCGGCTGCGCAACGTCGTGGAGGAGATGGCGCTGGCCTCCGGCGTACCCGTGCCCGAGGTCTACGTGCTGCCGGAGGAGACGGCGATCAACGCCTTCGCCGCCGGGTGGACCCCGTCCGACGCTGCCGTCGCCGTCACCCG
This sequence comes from Micromonospora sp. C51, assembly GCF_018070435.1. NCBI lineage: Bacteria > Bacillati > Actinomycetota > Actinomycetes > Micromonosporales > Micromonosporaceae > Micromonospora > Micromonospora sp. C51. Next base: position 6,249 of record NZ_JAGPXQ010000071.1, read on the forward strand.
GGGCGCGTTGCAGCGACTCAACCGGGACGAGCTCCAGGGGGTGATCGCCCACGAGTTCAGTCACGTCGTCAACGGCGACATGCGGCTCAACATCCGGCTGATGGGCCTGCTGTTCGGCATCCTCTTCCTGACCGTGATCGGTCGCGGGTTGGCCCGCGCCGGGGTCATCGGCGGCGGCCGGTCGCGCGGCAACAACAGCGGCGGCAGCGCCGCCCCACTGGCGCTGGTGGGCCTGGCCCTGCTGGTGGCCGGCTACGTCGGCGTGCTCGCCGGGCGGCTCATTCAGGCGTCGGTCTCCCGGCAGCGGGAGTACCTGGCCGACGCCTCGGCCGTGCAGTACACCCGCCAGACCCAGGGCATCGCCGGGGCGCTGAAGAAGATCGGGGGGCTCAGCGCCGGGTCCGAGCTGAAGTCGCCGAAGCGCGACGAGGTGGGGCACATGCTCTTCGGCGAGGCCGCCCGGACGTCCTGGTTCGCCACCCATCCCCCACTGGCCGACCGGATCAAGGCACTGGAGCCTTCGTTCGACCCGGCCCAGTTGCAACAGTTGTCGCGGCAGTGGGCGGCGGCGCCCCCGTCGGGCCGCCAGGAGGACATCGCCATGGGGCTGGCTCCGACCGGTCCCACCGGGCCGGGCGGGTCAGGGCTGCCCGCGCACGGCGCCCGGATACCCGTCGCACCGGAGGACGTGTTGGGCCGGGTGGCCGCGCCGACGGACAGCGCCTACGCCCACGCGGCGGCGATCCTCGACCGGATCCCGGATCCGCTGCTCGACCGGGCCCGCGATCGGCAGGCGGCCGTACCGCTGCTGCTCGGTCTGCTGCTCAGCGCCGAGCCGGCGGTCCGGCAGCACCAGTACGCCGCAGTGGCCCAGCGGCACGGCCAGGAACTGGCCGACGCCGCCCGGCGCGCGGCGGACGACCTGGACGAGTTCCCCGCCGAGCTGCGATTGCCGCTGGCCGAGCTGGCCTTCCCGGCGCTGCGCGAGCGTCCGGACGCCGACCTGGAGTCACTGCTGGCGGCCGTGTTCACGTTGATCCAGGCGGACGGCGAGATCAACGTGACCGAGTACTGCCTCTCCCGGCTGCTGCTGGCCGAGTTGGAGGAGTCGCTGCGGCCGGACTCCCGCTGGCGTACCGACCGGCGCAAACTCACCGACGCGCGGTCGGCGGCGGCCACCCTGCTGGCCATTCTCGCGCAGGTCGGGCACCCGCACGGACCCGAAGCGGAACGGGCCTTCCAGGCCGGAGCCGGCACGCTGCTGCCCGGCGCGAACCTGCCGTACGCGCCGCCGGAGAATGGCGTGCTCGCCCTGGAGACCGCGTGGCCGGTGCTGGACGGGTTGCGACCGGCCGACAAGGAACGGCTGGTGGCGGCCACCGTCGCGGTGATCAGCCACGACGGGATGATGACCGTACCCGAGATCGAGTTGCTGCGAACGATCTGCGGTCTGCTGCACTGCCCCCTGCCGCCGATGGCCGGCCCCGTCACCGACTGACAACCCCCGCGCGACCTCCTCGGCCCACCTCAGCGGGCTCGGGCCCGGACGTCCCCTCGCGGGCGCGGCTCGCTGGCGCTCCGCGGTGCTCTGCCCAAGGTAGGTGCCACCAGAATCCAACACAGAGCGTGGTTTTCACTGTGCGTAACAACAACGGGACCTACCCCCACTCCACTGCGCTCCCTTTGCTCTGCTTCAACCCACGCACTAGCGCTTGAGCAGGCAGGCTGCGTCCGCCCTCGGCCACACATGCCACATCCGCTGATACTTTCCGTGAGTGTTGCGTCAGTTGAAGCAGAGCAAAGGGAGCGCGGGTAGATGGTTGGGGGAGGCCGGGCAGCACTGTCCGTGAGATCGCGGTACGGCGGCGGGGACTGCCGGCGGTGAGCGGACCGACCACCCGGGCTCACCCGACACGACGGGCCGGCGGCGCGGGGATGGCATGCTGCCGAGGGTGAGCACCGAGACCGCTGAGGAGTGGCGGCAGCCTGCCGAGTCCACCGACGCGTGGCGGCGGGCCGAGACCAGTGACGAGTGGCGACGGCCGGGGCCGACCCCGGAGCAGCGACGGCTGGACCTGTTCGCCGGCCTGGCGGCGACGGCCCTCGCCCTGCTCAGCCTGACGTTGGCCCGCAGCACCGGGGCGTTCTTGCTGGGCCCACCGCCGTCCGGTGTCGAGCAGCTCTTCTGGACCGTCGCGGTGCCGCTGCCGTTGATCTGGCGACGTCGCTTCCCCGTCGCCGCCACGCTGGCCGTGTCGGCCGCGTTCATCGGTTCGCAGGTGCGCGCCGTCCCCGAGTGGCAGCTCTCCAGCTGGGCGCTGTTCATCGCCATCTACACGCTGGGTGCCTGGGGTCGGGACCGTCGGTTGTCCCGCCGACTGCGGATCGGCGTGATCGTTGCGATGTTCACCTGGATGGGGATCGCCCTGTCGATCAACTACCGCACGCTCAGCACGGAGGACTTCGCCGACGCGGTCGGCCCGGTGCCGCCGGTGCTCGCCGCAATCGTCACCGGCATCCTGGTCAACGCGCTGTACTTCGGGTTCGCGTACTTCTTCGGCGAGACCGCCTGGGTGGCCGCCCGCCGTGAGCACCAGCTGGCCGAGCAGGCGGAACGACTACGCCGGTCACAGGCCGAGGTACGCGAGCACGCGGTGGTCGGCGAGCGGGTCCGGATAGCCCGTGAGCTGCACGACGTGGTCGCCCACCACGTGTCGGTGATGGGGGTGCAGGCAGCGGCCTGTCGCCGGGTCTTCGACAAGGACCCGGCGAAGGCCCGCGCCGCCCTCGTCTCCATCGAGGAGACCGCCCGGCAAGCGGTCGACGAGTTGCGCCGGATGCTCGGCGTGCTGCGGGCCCGCGACGGCGACGCGGAGAACACCCGGCAGCCGGCCGGTATCGACCGGATAGCCGCCCTGGTGGACCGGGCCGGCGAGGCCGGGCTACGCGCCACCCTGGGGGTGTACGGCGATCCGCAGCCGTTGCCGGAATCGGTTTCCCAGGCTGCGTACCGGGTGGTGCAGGAGGCCGTGACGAACGTGTTGAAGCACGCCAGCGGGGCGAGTCTGCTCGACGTCCGGGTCCGTTATCTGGCGCAGGAGATGGAGGTCGAGGTGAGCGACGACGGCCGGGCCAGCCGCTCGGCGAACGCCGACGGGCTGGGACTGATCGGGATGCGGGAACGGGTCGCGACCCACGGCGGTGAACTGGAGGTGGGTCCGCGTACCGGCGGTGGTTGGCGGGTGCGGGTCCGCTTCCCGCTGCCGGCGGGGAGTCCGGCGTGAATCCGATCCGAGTGCTCCTCGCCGACGACCACCATCTGGTGCGTACCGGCTTCCGGGTCATCCTGGAGATCGAGGACGACATCGAGGTGGTCGGCGAGGCCGCCGACGGGGAGCGGGCCGTCAGCATGACCCGGGCGCTGCGTCCGGACGTGGTGTTGATGGACGTGGAGATGCCCGGCGTGGACGGGCTGGAGGCCACCCGGCGGATCAGCGCCGGCGACGACGAGCCGGGCGGGCCGGCCGTGCTGATGCTGACCACGTTCGACCGCGACGACTACCTCTTCGCCGCGCTACGTGCCGGGGCGAGTGGCTTCCTGCTCAAGAACGGCACACCGGAGGCCCTGGTCGACGCGATCCGGGTGGTGGCCCGCGGCGACGGCCTGCTCGCGCCGGAACTCACCCGGCGGGTGATCGCCACCTTCGCCCGCCCGGGCAGTCAACCCGGTGACGACGTCGCATCGGAGGCGGCGCTGGACAGCCTGACCCCCCGGGAACGCGAGGTCCTGATGCTCGTCGCCGGGGGCGCCAGCAACGCCGAGATCGCCGCCAGCCTGCACCTGGGCGAGGCGACGGTGAAGTCACACGTCAGCCGGGTGCTGGCCAAGCTGGGGTTGCGCGACCGGGTCCAGGCGGTGGTCTTCGCGTACGAGCACGGGGTGGTCCGGCCCGGCGGGTGAGCGGCCTCCGCCGCGAGGGGGAGTCATGATCTCCGTCCGCGGGCGGACGGCGGCCAGCCTCCGCCGACCTACCGTTAGGCCATGACCAGCGTGCTCCGCCTCGACGGCGTCGACCGCAGCTTCGGCGACCGTCAGGTACTGAAAGACGTCTCCTTCGACGTCGCCGCCGGCCGGATGACCGGCTTCGTCGGCGGCAACGGCGCCGGCAAGACCACCACCATGCGGATCATCCTCGGGGTGCTCGCCGCGGACGCCGGCCAGGTGACGTGGCAGGGTGAACCGCTGAGCCGGGACGCTCGGCGACGCTTCGGGTACATGCCCGAGGAGCGCGGCCTGTACCCGAAGATGAGCGTCCGGGAGCAGGTGACCTACCTGGGTCAGCTGCACGGGTTGACCGCCGACGCCGCTCGGCGGGCCACCGACGGGCTGCTGGAGCGGGTCGGACTCGCCGAGCGGGGGAACGACCTGCTGGAGACGCTGTCGCTGGGCAACCAGCAGCGCGCGCAGATCGCCGCCGCGCTGGTGCACGACCCCGAGGTGCTGGTCCTCGACGAGCCCTTCTCCGGCCTCGATCCGCTGGCCGTCGACACGGTTGTCGGCGTGCTGCGGGAGCGGGCCGCCGCCGGGGCCCCGGTGCTCTTCTCCAGCCACCAGCTCGACGTGGTCGAGCGGCTCTGCGACGACCTGGTGATCATCGCGGACGGCTCCATCCGCGCCGCCGGCAGCCGGGAGCAGCTGCGCTCGGCGTACACCACGCCCCGTTTTGAGCTGGTGGTGGAGACCGACGCCGGCTGGCTGCGCGACCACCCCGGGGTGAGCCTGGTGGACCTCGACGGCGCGCGCGCCGTGTTCGACCTGGCCGCCGGCACCGACGAACAGCCCGTGCTGCGCGCGGCGCTGGAGCGCGGCCCGGTCCGTGCGTTCCGCCCGGTCACCCCATCCCTCGCCGAGATCTTCCGAGAGGTCGCCAAGTGAACGTCATGCAGGCCACCCGCCTCGTCGCCGCCCGGGAGATCCGGGTCAAACTGCGCGACCGCACCTTCCTGATCAGCACCGTCGTCTTCCTGCTGATCGCGGCGGCGGCGACGATCCTGCCACCGCTGCTGTCCGGCGGGCCGTCCACGGTGGCCGCGACCGAGGCGGCGGCCGGGCCGTTGCGGGCGGCGGGGCTGGAGGTGCTCGCCGTACCCGACGACGCCGCCGCCGAGCAGGCGGTCCGCGACGGCGATGCGGACGCCGCGGTGGTCGCCGGCCCGGCCGTGCTCGCCATGGACGACGCCCCGGGCGACGTGGTCTCCGCGTTGAGCACCGAACCCCCGGTCCGCCTGCTGAATCCGGACGCGGTGGACCCGGTGGTGGCCTTCCTGGTGCCGTTCGCCTTCGCCTTCATCTTCTTCATCACCTCCCAGACCTTCGGGGTGCAGATCGCGCAGAGCATCATCGAGGAGAAGCAGACCCGGATCGTGGAGATCCTCGTCGCCGCGGTGCCGGTCCGCGCCCTGCTGGCCGGGAAGATGCTCGCCGGTACGATCCTGGCGCTCGGACAGATCGGCCTGGTGGCCGTGGTCGCGGTGGCCGGCATGGCGTTCGGCGACAACGGCGGGCTGCTGTCGCTGCTCGGGCCGGCGATCGGCTGGTTCGTGCCGTTCTTCCTGCTCGGCTTCGTGCTTATCGCGTCGATGTGGGCGGCGGCCGGCGCGCTTGTCAACCGGCTGGAGGACATCGGTGGCGTGTCTATGCCGGTGCAGCTCGCGGTGATGCTGCCGTTCTTCGCGGTGATCTTCCTCAACGACAACGTCACCGCCATGCGGGTGCTGTCCTACCTGCCGTTCTCCTCGCCGACGGCGATGCCGCTGCGGCTATTCAACGGCGACGCCGCCGGCTGGGAACTTGTCGTCTCGCTGGCCCTGCTCCTGGTCGCGGCGGCGGGGTTCCTGCTCGCCGGAGCCCGGGTGTACGAGGGTTCGCTGCTGCGCACCAACGGCCGCACCTCGATCCGCACCGCCTGGCGCGAACGCGAAACCCTGGGCTGAGCGTCGCCGCCTGAGCACCGCCGCTCAGGCAGCAGTTTCCCCGAAGTTGCCGCCTGAGCGCCGCGTGATGCAGCAGTTTCCCCGAAGTTGCTGGCCGGGCGGGGACGATCAACGGTGCGGCGGGATGACTGCCCAGTCGGTGGGGAGGTGGGGCGTGGGCCAGGTGGGGTCGGGTTGCCAGGTCTTCCAGGACTCGTCCCACCAGCGCTCGCCGGCGTCGAGCAGGGCGGCGATCCGGTCGCCCTCGGCACGGATCGCCTCGCCCAGACCCGGGTATCGGCCCTCCACCAACCGCTGGGCGAACATCTCCACATCCTTGAAGACGTACCGGTCGGCGTCCGCCGCCCACCACAGGTCCAACTCGTGATCCAGGGTGTCCACCCCGATCGGCGTACGCCGGAACGGATCCTGGAGGTTGAAGTACCAACCGGCGAAGGCGCGCTCCGGGCCGGACCAGAACACGTCGACCGAGTGCGCCTCGCCGGGCCGTTGCAGCATCAGCTTGCCGTGACCGGTCCAGGCGGTGTGCCCGGCGAGCTGCCACGGATGCCGGCCGCACGGAAACTCACCCCGCTCGGGGAAACCGAACTCGGCCCCGGTCGGCAGGTAGAGCGCGAGCAGGTCGGGTGAATCCTCTACGCAGATCGTCGGACAGCCGAACCACACCTCACCGAGCAGGATCTCCCGCCGCACCACCGAGTCACCCGGTGCGAACCGGCCAGCCGTGGTCACGGGCGGAGGTGCCTCTCTACTTCCTGCCGATGAGCTGCTGGGTGATCGGCCGCCCGGCCTCGCTGGCGAGCCGCAGGATCAGCGTGCCGACCTGATCCTGCTCGCCCGCCTTGAGCCCCACGTCTGTCGAGTTGACCCGCATCGGCGCCTGGCCGGTCGGTTTCACCAGGTACGCCGCGGTCTTGCCGGCGAAGAGGGTGCCGCCACCGAAGACCTGGACCTCCACCTCGGTCACCTCGGCCCAGGTGGTTGCCCGGGCGTTACCGTTGCGGACGTACACCATCCCGCCAGGGTAGAGGTAGCCGGCCTCGAAGCCCCTTACCAACACGACGACGAACCAGCCGACAGCGCAGATCCCGAGCGCCAGCGGCGGGATCGCCACCCAGACGAGCGGTCGCCAGGAGGCCGCGAGCGCGAAGAGGGCGACCGACACCAGGATCGCCACCGCGCCGACGGCGACGATGGTGAGGGCGGAGCTGATGGGGTTGCCGCTGCTGCGCTTGTCGATGAGCACGCCCAGCCCGCGTTCCGCCGCCAGGCTGGCGACCTTCTCCGGTACGTCCTGCCGCTTGTCGACACTGCTCATGTTCGCCCCGTTTCGATCGGCTCGAAAAAATCAGCGGCGAGCATATCCATAGTGGGCAGTCGCGGCTGCCCCGTACGTCTGGGGTCAGACTGGCCCTGTGCGACGTGTGCCGCCGCCTGACCGTGCCCGACCGCCTGGACACGAGGAGCACGATCATGGACGTACGGGATGCGGCCACCGAGGGCAGCTTCCTCCCTCCGGTCTCCCTCTTCCTCCGACCTGGCGGGCGGGCGTCGACCGAGACGCAGCACGGGCCTCAGTTCTCTGGCAGCGTACGCATGGTGCGCAGTGGGGAGAAGACGACCCAGAGCACCCCGAGCAGGGCGCCGAGGCTGGCGATCCAGAGGGCGGGCCGCACCCCGATGGCGGCGCCGAGCGTTCCGCCGAGTACGGCACCGATCGGCCGGATGCCGTAGTTGACGGTGCGGCGGAAACCGGAGACCACCGCGAGCATCGACACAGGTGTGGCCGCGATCTGCACCGACCCGACGGCGATGTCGAGGACCATGACGCCCAGGGCGGAGACGAACTCGGCGGCGAACAGCAGCGCGAGCACCAGCGGCTGTGGTCCGGTGGCCAGCGGCACCAGGATCAGTGGGGCCGGGAAGGCGACGAAGCCGACGAGCACCGCGGGGCCGATGCCGATCCGGCGACTGACCGGGCCGGTGACTGCCGCGCCGAGCAGTCCACCGAACGAGCCGGCCCCGATGAGCAGGCCCAGCAGTCCCGGGGAGACACCCAGCTCGGTGGTCACGTACAGCACGAACAGCGCGGCGAACATGTAGTTGAACAGGTTGAGCGTGGTGGTGCCGAGCAGTGTCGCCCGGAGGATCGCCGAGCGGACCACGTACCGCACGCCGGCGGCCATGCCTCGGCCGGGTCCGCTCTCCACGGGACTCTCGGTGATCGTTATCCGGGCCAGGAAGACCGCCGAGGTCAGGTAGGTGATCACCCCGGAGAGGAGTGCGACCGGGGCGGTCAGCACCTGCACGAGCACGCCACCGATGCTCGGGCCGGCCACGTCGGCCATGGCCCTGCTGCCGTTGACCAGGCTGTTGGCGTCCACGTAGTCCGACCGCCGGACCAGGGCGGCGAACAGGCTGACGTGCGCTACCTCGAAGAACATCGAGTGGACGCCGATCAGAAAGGTGACGGCGCAGAGCAGCGGCAGGTTCAGCAGGTCCGCCCACCAGAGCAGCGGCACGGCCAGCAACAGGCCCGCCCGACCCACGTCGGCGACGATCATCACTTGGCGGCGGCGGGGGTACCGGTCCACCCAGGCGCCGGCCGGCATGGAGAAAAACAGGTTCGGCAGCAGCGCGGCGGCGGTCAGGTAGCCCATCTCGGCGGGTCCGGCGCCGAAGGCGAGCACGGCCAGCAGCGGCACGGCGAGCACAGTGATCTGGTCGCCGAAGAGCGAGACGGTCTGCGCGGACCAGTAGCGACGGAAGGCCGCCTGCCGCAGCAGCCGTGGGATGCGCGGCCGGCGCGGCGGCGCCGGGTCGGCCAGGACGAGAGTTCCGGTCACGACCCGTCGCCGCCCGCCGGCTCTTCCGGGGGTACGGCGCCGCGCGGCAGCGTCATCTGCACGAATGTCACCGGGCGGGATCCGGACGGGCGTTTCGTCGGGTCGGCGAGCCGTTCATCGTACCGGGCCAGCAGCGCGTCGATCTGTTCCGTGACCTCGCGCAGTTCCGCGGCGGTGACGTGCAACAGCGCGTCGCCGAAGCCGGCGGCGGCCCGCCACTCGGCCGGCTCGTCGGCGCGGATCGCGAGATAGTCTCGCGCCCGTTGCAGGTAGATATCGACCATCACGCTGTTGATCTGGTCGGCGGCGGACCGCATGGCCGGGTCGTCGGAGTCGTCGTCCCAGGAGGTGTACGGCGTGGTGGCCCGCCAGGGCCGTTCCCGACCGTCCGCGCCGGGCACCCGTTCGGCGAACCCGTACTTGGCGAGTTGCCGCAGGTGGAACGAGCAGTTCGGCACGTTGTCGTCGAGCCGGGCCGCCGCCTGGGTCGCGGTCATCGGCCCTTCGCCGCGCAGCAGCCCGATCAGGCGCATCCGCAACGGGTGGGCGTACGCCCGCAGGGCACGCGGGTCGGTGACCTTGAGCGAGCGCCGAGGTACCTCGTCAGTCATACAGTAGAGAATGCTTTAGAAAGACATCTCTAGCAACCCCCTAGCGGAGACTCCGCACTCGAACCGAATCGCGACAAGCGATCTGCTGCGCTCGACACGCTGGCGGGGAGCGACTGAAGGCGGCGAATGAAGAAGGCGCCGACCCGATGGGGTCAGCGCCTTCGACTCGTACGCGGGGTCAGCCGACGGCGGCCATGACCTCGTCGGAGACGTCGAAGTTCGCGTAGACGTTCTGCACGTCGTCGCTGTCCTCCAGGACGTCGATCAGCTTGAAGATCTTGCGCGCGCCTTCCTCGTCCAGCGGCACGTTGACGCTGGGGATCAGGGAGGACTCGGCCGACTCGTACTCGATGCCGGCGTCCTGCAACGCGGTCCGCACGGCGAGCAGGTCACCCGGCTCGGAGATCACCTCGAACGCCTCGTCGAGGTCGTTGACCTCCTCGGCGCCCGCGTCGAGGACGGCCAGCATCACGTCGTCCTCGGTGGTGCCGGCCTTGGGCACGATCACCACGCCCTTGCGGGAGAACATGTACGACACGGAGCCGGCGTCGGCGAACGAACCGCCGTTGCGGGTCAGCGCGGTGCGTACCTCGGTGGCGGCGCGGTTGCGGTTGTCGGTCAGGCACTCGATCAGCAGCGCGACACCGTTCGGGCCGTACCCCTCGTACATGATCGTCTGGTAGTCGGCGCCGCCGGCCTCCAGGCCGGAGCCGCGCTTGACGGCCCGGTCGATGTTGTCGTTGGGGACCGAGTTCTTCTTGGCCTTCTGGATCGCGTCGTAGAGCGTCGGGTTGCCGGCCGGGTCTCCGCCACCGGTACGCGCCGCGACCTCCACGTTCTTGATCAGCTTGGCGAACATCTTGCCGCGCTTGGCGTCGATGACCGCCTTCTTGTGCTTGGTCGTCGCCCACTTTGAGTGGCCGGACATCTGTTACCTCCGTTGCTACCCGCCGTCTGCATCGACCGCACCGAGCGCCCCGCTCCGCACCGGCGCACACGGTGGTGCCGGTCAGCTCTGGTGGAAGCAGTGGCGGCCAGATGGCCCTGCCGAATCTCGACAATCCTACCGACGTGGGGGGGGGGGGGGGGGCCCCGCCCCCCCCCCCCCCC
>NZ_JAGPXQ010000072.1:0-16525 GCF_018070435.1 Micromonospora sp. C51
ACCCCACCCGTCGATCATGAAGCTGTTGTCACCCTGCTTGGGGTGGCTTGACAACAACTTCATGATCAGCGAGGGGAACCGGCGACGGCGGGTGCGCTGGCGACGGCGGGTGCGCCGAGGACGTCGGAGAGGAGCTGGGCGCACCACTCCAGCAGGGCCTGGTCGCGCAGTGGCTCGCCACCGACCCGGCGGGTGGTCGGGCGGGGGACGCTGACCTGGTCCAGGGCCGCCTTGTAGACCGAGTCGGGGTGGTAGCGCTTGAGCCGCAGCTGCTTGGAGTCCGGCAACGGCAGCGGGCCGAACCGGATGTGCTTGCCCTGCATGCTGACGTCGGTGAGGCCGTAGGACCGGGCCAGCAGCCGGAACCGGGCCACCGCGATCAGGTTCTGCACCGGCGCGGGTGGCTCGCCGTACCGGTCGGTCATCTCGGCGGCCACCTCCCGCAGCCGCTCGGAGTCGCGGGCCTCGGCGAGCTTGCGGTACATCTCCAGGCGCAGCCGCTCCACCCCTACGTAGTCGTGCGGCAGGTGCGCGTCCACCGGGAGATCGATCTTGATGTCGGTCTCCTCCTCCGGACGCTCGCCCTTGAACGCCTGCACCGCCTCGCCGACCATCCGCACGTACAGGTCGAACCCGACGCCCTCGATGTGCCCGGACTGCTCGCCGCCGAGCAGGTTGCCGGCCCCCCGGATCTCCAGGTCCTTCATGGCCACGTACATGCCGGCGCCCAGCTCGGTGTGCTGGGCGATGGTGGCCAGCCGCTCGTGCGCGTGCTCGGTGAGCGGCTTGTCCGGCGGGTAGAGGAAGTACGCGTACGCCCGCTCCCGGCCGCGGCCGACCCGGCCCCGGATCTGGTGCAGCTGGGCCAGGCCGAGCAGGTCGGCCCGCTCCACGATCAGCGTGTTGGCGTTCGGGATGTCGATGCCGGACTCCACGATGGTGGTGCAGACCAGGACGTCGTACTCCTTCTCCCAGAAGCCGACCATGACCTTCTCCAGGGCGTCCTCGCCCATCTGCCCATGCGCCACCGCCACCCGTGCCTCGGGCACCAGTTCCCGCAACCGGCGGGCGGTCCGCTCGATCGACTCGACCCGGTTGTGCAGGTAGAAGACCTGCCCGTCGCGGAGCAACTCGCGGTGGATCGCGGCGGCCACCTGCCGGTCGTCCTGCGCACCGACGGCGGTGAGCACCGGGTGCCGCTCCTCCGGCGGGGTGGCGATGGTGGACATCTCCCGGATGCCGGTGATCGCCATCTCCAGGGTGCGCGGAATCGGGGTGGCGGACATGCTCAGCACGTCGACCGCCGCCCGCATCGACTTGAGGTGCTCCTTGTGCTCGACGCCGAAGCGCTGCTCCTCGTCGACGATGACCAGCCCGAGCGACTTGAACCGGGTGGCCGACGCCAGCAGCCGGTGGGTGCCGATGACGATGTCGGCGGTGCCGTCGGCGACCATGGCGAGGGTCTGCTCGGCCTCTTTCGGCGTCTGGAAGCGGGACAGCTGCCGGATGGTCACCGGGAACTGACTCATCCGCTCGGCGAAGGTGTTGTAGTGCTGCTGCACCAGCAGGGTGGTCGGCACCAGCACGGCGACCTGCTTGCCGTCCTGTACCGCCTTGAACGCCGCCCGTACCGCGATCTCGGTCTTGCCGTAGCCGACGTCGCCGCAGATCAGCCGGTCCATCGGGATGCTCTGCTCCATGTCCCGCTTGACCTCTTCGATGGCGGCGAGCTGGTCGGGCGTCTCCTGCCAGGGGAAGGCGTCCTCCAACTCCCGCTGCCACGGGGTGTCCGGGCCGAAGTTGTGCCCCTTGGACGCCTTGCGGGCGGCGTAGAGCTGGATCAGCTGGGCCGCGATCTCGCGGACCGCCTTGCGGGCCCGAGCCTTGGACTTCTGCCAGTCCGAGCCGCCCATCTTGTGCAGGGTGGGCTGCTCGCCGCCGACGTAGCGGCTCAACTGGTCGAGCTGGTCGGTGGGGACGAAGAGCCGGTCACCGGGCTGGCCGCGCTTGCTCGGGGCGTACTCGATGACGAGGTATTCCCGGGATGCGCCGTTGACGGTCCGCTGCACCAGTTCGACGTACCGGCCGATGCCGTGCTGCTCGTGCACCACGTGGTCACCGGCGCGCAGCTCCAGCGGGTCGATGGTGTTGCGCCGCCGGCTCGGCAGCTTCCGCATGTCACGGGTGGACACGCCCCGACCACCGGTCACGTCACTGCCGGTGAGCAGCACGAACCGGGCCGCCTCGTCGACGAAGCCACCGGTCAGGCTGCCGCAGGTGACAAGCAGCTCACCCGGGGCGGGCGCGGTCGGCACCTCCTCGGTCAGCCGGGCACCGAGACCGCCGTCCCGGAGCACCTCGACGGCCCGCTGGGCGGGACCGTGGCCCTCGAAGACCAGCGCGATCGACCAGCCCTCGCCGGCCCACCGCTTCAGGTCGTCGACCACCCGGGCGGTCTCCCCGTGGTAGAGCGGTGCGGGCTGGGCGGTCAGCGCCACCGCGATGGCGTCGTCGGGGCTGACGTCGACCGCCTCCGGCTCGTCCTCCCAGGGCTGCCGGGTCGCCGCGACGCCCGGCTCGGCCAGGCCGAACGGGGACAGCGTCCACCAGGGCTGGCGCAGGGTCGCGGCGTGCGCGCGTACGTCGGCGAGGGTGTGGAAGGCGGCGGCGCCCAGGTCGACCGGGGCCTGGCCACCGACGGCGGCCGCGGCCCAGCTGGCCTGGAGGAACTCCTCCGAGGTACGCACCAGGTCGTGCGCCCGGGTGCGGATGCGCTCCGGGTCGCAGAGCAGTACGTGGGTGCCGGCGGGCATGCAGTCCAGCAGCAGCTCCATCGAGTCGTTGCCGATCAGTGCCGGGGCCAGGGACTCCATGCCCTCCACCGGCACCCCGCCGGCCAGCTTGTCCAGGATCTCGGCCAGCTCCGGGTGCTGCTGCGCGAGCGTGGCGGCCCGCTCCCGGATCTCGGGGGTGAGCAGCAGTTCCCGGCAGGGCGGGGCCCAGAGCTGAGCGACCTGCTCGATGGTGCGCTGGTCGGCGACGGCGAAGGTGCGGATCTCCTCCACCTCGTCGCCCCAGAACTCGACCCGGGACGGGTGCTCGTCGGTGGGCGGGAAGACGTCGAGGATGCCGCCGCGCACGGCGAACTCGCCCCGCTTGGTGACCAGGTCGACCCGGGCGTACGCCATGTCGGTCAGCCGGCGGGCGATCTGCTCCAGGTCGGCTTCGTCACCGGCGGCCAACCGGACCGGTTCCAGATCGCCGAGCCCCTTGAGCTGGGGTTGCAGCACCGAGCGGACGGGGGCCACCACCACCCGCAGCGGGCCGGTGCGCCCGTGCGCGTCCGCCGAGTCCGGATGCGCGAGCCGACGCAGCACGGCCAACCGTCGGCCGACGGTGTCGGAGCGTGGTGAGAGCCGCTCGTGCGGCAGCGTCTCCCAGCTCGGGAAGATCGCCACCTGCTCGGACGGCAGCAGGCTGCCCAGCGCGGCGACGAGGTCCTCGGCCTCGCGGCTGGTGGCGGTGACCGCCAGCACCGCCCGACCCGCTCCGCCAGCGATCGCCCCGCCCCCCGTGCCTCCGCCGCGGCCCGCTCCGCCGGCCCGGTCGTCGGGATCCGCCGCGACCGCGGCGACCGCGAACGGGCGCAGCGCCGGCGGGGCGGTCAGGTCGAGCCCGTCGACCTGGGCCGCACCGGAGCGCGCCAGGTCACGGACGCGGGCCAGGCCCGGGTCGGCCAGGGCGGCGGCGAACAGTCCGGTGAGCGCAGTCATGATCACTTCCGAGGTGGGGACACGACGATCACCCCGCGTCCGGCCGGACGGGGGGTGTACGAATGCCAGCCTAGCTCCGCCCCCCGACCGTCTCCCCGTTTACCACCCCGCCCACCCACTCCGCCCCACGGGCGTGCGCAACTTCGGGGAAGGTGCAGGCTGCGGTGCGAGGGAGGCCGCGCTTTTCCCCGAAGTTGTCGCCTCGCCCGGGGGCGGCAGGGCGGGAGTGAATCTTGACTGGTCGGGCCGGGGGTGATCGGGTGTAGGCGTGAGTGGGCAGTGGCGGGCGCAGTTCGACGCGATTGTCGAATTCGCCAACGGTGGGGGCCTGAGCACCGAGGGGTTCCGGCTGGACATCCCGGGCGACACGATTGACGACGCCGACCTGGCGGCGCTGTTCGTCCGGCATCTCGGCCTGCTGATGGTCTCCGAGGTGCGGATCACCAACAAGACGGTCATCGAGGAACCGCACAAGGGCGGTCGCGCCGTCCGGGGCACCCCGGGCGACGCCCACGGGCGGCGGCTGATCGAGCTGAGTCACCTGGTCACCGATGGCATGACCACCCTGCCCGGCTGGCCGGCCCCGAAGATCACCGAGTGGCTGACCCGCGAGGCGTCCCGGAAGCACTACGCCCCGGGCACCGAGTTCCACGTGGCCCGGATCGACATGATCGCCAACACCGGCACCTACCTGGACACCCCCGCCCACCGGTACGCCGACGGTGCCGACCTGTCCGGTTTCCCGCTGGACCGTCTCGCCGACCTGCCCGGGCTCGTCGTCCGGCTGCCCGCCGACGCCCGCGCGGTGGACCGGCTGCTGCTGGCGCCGTACGACGTCGCCGGCAAGGCGGTGCTGCTGCACACCGGCTGGGACGCGCACTTCGGCACCCCCGGGTACGGCGCCCCGGAAGCGCCCCACCTGACCGGTGACGGCGCGCAGGCGCTGGTGGACGCAGGGGCCGCCCTGGTCGGCATCGACTCGATCAACATTGACGACATGGGTCCGGCGGCCGATGGGGAGCGGCCGGCGCACAGCCTCCTGCTGGCCGCCGGCATCCCGATCGTGGAGCACCTGACCGGGCTGGACGCGCTGCCACCGGAGGGCTTCCGGTTCACCGCCGCCCCGCCGAGGGTGGCCGGCATGGGTACCTTCCCCGTCCGCGCCTTCGCCGTCGTCGACTGAGGTACAAGGGCCTAGACGCCAGTGCGGCAGGTCGCGGCTTCCACGGGGCGCGGACACCGCGACATCCCGTAAGCCTCCGGCGCAGCCCGCGTTCGTACGTGCGGGAAGAGACCTGGCGGGCCGGCGGAGGGTGAGACGATCGCCACTCGATCTTCACGTCGAGGCTTCGGGGGCTGAACCAACGACGTCATGGCTCGGCGCTATCGGCCGTGACCAGCGGTTTTCGACCTCCGGAAGCCCTCGACCGGCGCGCCTCGGCAGCGTCGAAGCCTGGCCGGGGTTCCCCTGGAACGAAGGGCGTTATCAAGGGGCCCTTCCTTTCGGGCGGGTTCACGTGGATACGATCGGGGGAGTCGGACAGCGCTGTCCTTCGTACTTGACGTGAGGAGCGCATGGTGACCGACCAGCACGATCACGACGGCCCCGACGCCGCCCTGCGCGCCGACATCCGCAGGTTGGGCACGCTGCTCGGGCAGACCCTGGCCCGCCAGGAGGGACGCCCGCTACTCGACCTCGTGGAGGAGATCCGGGCCCAGGTCCGCACCGACGCCCCGGCCGCCGCCCGGCGGCTCGGCGGACTCGATGTGACCACCGGCACCAAGCTGGCCCGCGCCTTCTCCACCTACTTCCACCTGGCCAACATCACCGAGCAGGTGCACCGGGCCCGCGACCTGCGCCGTCGGCGCGCCGTTCAGGGCGGCTGGCTGGATCAGGCGGCCAAGATGATCGCCGAGCGCGGAGTGCCGGCCGAGGAGATCGCCTCGGTGGCCCGCCGGTTGGCGGTACGTCCGGTCTTCACCGCCCACCCGACCGAGGCGGCCCGCCGGTCGATCCTGTCGAAGCTGCGCGCGATCGCCGACGAACTGGACGCCGAGACGGCCAACGCGATCCTCTACGGCGCCAGCGACGAAGGTCCGGCGAACCGGCGGCTGGCCGAGTTGCTCGACCTGATGTGGCAGACCGACGAGCTGCGGTTGGACCGGCCGGACCCGACCGACGAGGCGCGAAACGCCATCTACTACCTGCGTGACCTGTACGCCGAGGCGGCTCCGCAGGTGCTCGACGACCTCGCCGAGACGCTGCGTACGCTCGGCGTGGAGACCTCGCCGACGGCCCGGCCGCTGACCTTCGGCACCTGGATCGGCGGTGACCGGGACGGCAACCCGTTCGTCACCCCCACGGTCACCCGCGAGGTGCTGGCCATTCAGCACGAGCATGGCCTGACCGCCACCGAGGCGGCGATGGAAGAGTTGATCAACGAGGTGTCGGTGTCCCGACGACTGCGCGGGGTGTCGCTCGACCTGTCCGCCAGCCTCGCCGCCGACCTCGACGCGCTGCCCGAGGTGGCGCCCCGGTTCCGCCGGGTCAACGCCGAGGAGCCGTACCGGCTCAAGGCCCGCTGTGTCCGGGCCAAGCTCGCCAACACCCGGGCCCGGCTGCGCCAGGGCACGCCGCACGTGCCGGGGCGCGACTACCGCGGATCGGCCGAGCTGATCGCCGACCTGGATCTGCTGCGCGCCTCGCTGGCCCGCAACTCCGGCCAGCTCACCGCCGTCGGCCGGCTCGCCTCGACCATCCGTACCGTCTCCGCGTTCGGCCTGCACCTGGCGACCATGGACGTACGTGAGCACGCCGAGAAGCACCACGAGGTGCTGACCCAGCTGTACGCGGCGGTGGGTGAGGTCGACGACTACCCGTCGCTGAGCCGGTTGGAGCGCACCAAGCTGCTCGCTGACGAGCTGACCGGCCGCCGGCCGCTGTCGACGGCGGACACCCCGCTGAGCGAGTCGGCCCGCAAGACCTTCGACGTGTTCAGCACCATCCGTGAGGCCCAGGACCGGTTCGGCTCCGAGGTGATCGAGTCGTACATCATCTCGATGACCCTCGGCGTGGACGACGTGCTCGCCGCGGTGGTGCTCGCCCGCGAGGCCGGCCTGGTCGACGTGCACAGCGGCCGGGCCCGGATCGGCATCGTGCCGCTGCTGGAGACCCCGGCCGAGCTGAACTCCGGCGGCGAGCTGCTCGACGAGTTGCTGTCGTTGCCGGCGTACCGGGCGCTGGTGGCGGCCCGGGGCGACGTACAGGAGGTGATGCTCGGTTACTCCGACTCCAACAAGGAGGCCGGCATCACCACCAGCCAGTGGTCCATCCACCGGGCCCAGCGCGCGCTGCGCGACGTGGCGGCCCGGCACGGGGTGCACCTGCGCCTCTTCCACGGCCGCGGCGGCACGGTCGGGCGTGGCGGCGGCCCCACCCACGACGCGATCCTGGCCCAGCCGTACGGCACCCTGGACGGGGCGATCAAGGTGACCGAGCAGGGCGAGGTCATCTCCGACAAGTACACCCTGCCCGCGCTGGCCCGGGAGAACCTGGAGCTGAGCGTGGCCGCCGTGCTTCAGGCGACGCTGCTGCACACCGGGCCTCGGCAACCCGCCGAGATGTTGGAACGCTGGGACGCGGCGATGGACGTGGTGTCCGAGTCGGCGTTCCGGTCGTACCGCTCGCTGGTGGAGGATCCGGACCTGCCCGCGTACTTCTGGGCTTCCACCCCGACCGAGCTGCTCGGTGCGCTGAACATCGGCTCCCGGCCGGCGAAGCGGCCGAACACCGGTGCCGGGCTGTCCGGCCTGCGGGCCATCCCGTGGGTGTTCGGCTGGACCCAGACCCGGCAGATCGTGCCCGGCTGGTTCGGCGTCGGCTCCGGCCTGGCCGCCGCCCGGGAGGCCGGGCTCTCCGACGTGCTGGCTGAGATGCACCGCAACTGGCACTTCTTCCGCACGTTCCTGTCCAACGTGGAGATGATGCTGACCAAGACCGACCTCGGCATCGCCCGGCGGTACGTGGAGACCCTGGTCCCGAAGAAGCTGCACCCGATCTTCGACAAGATCGAGCAGGAGTACGAGCTGACCCGACGTGAGGTGCTCGCGGTCACCGACTCACCGGACCTGCTGGAGAACTCCCCGGTGCTGCAACGCACCCTCGCCGTACGCGACACCTACCTGGAGCCGTTGCACCACCTTCAGGTGGCGCTGCTGCGGCAGTACCGCGACTCGGGTGCGGCCGGACGGGCGGTGGCCACCGCGCCGGGTGGCCGACGCGCCCCCAGCGACGGCACCGCCCTGGAGCGGGCCCTGCTCACCACGGTCAACGGCATCGCCGCCGGCATGCGCAACACCGGCTGACGGGTGAGCGGGCGGCGTCAGAAGTCGCCGCCCCCGAAGTCCCCACCGCCGAAATCGCCGCCGCCGAGGTCGGCCCCGGTGCTCCCCGGGTCGTCCATCCCGGCGGCGGCGTCGTAGCCGGGGTCGCCGAAGGACGGCGCGAACAGCGCGTCGGCGATCAGCAGACCGCCGAGCACACCGACCCCGGCACCGAGCGCCGTCTTCCACCAGGGGGTGGAGTACCAGCCGGCCGGAACCGGTCGGCCCCGCACCCGCCCGCCCGGGTAGTAGTAGGGCGTGTCCGGCCCCGGCTGCGGGCCGGCCTTGACCGTCTGCCCCTGCACCTCGACCTGGCGCGGCACGGTCAGCTCGCCGGCACCGCTGGCGGCGGCCAAGGGCGGCAGCGGCGGACCGGGATCGATACCGAGCGCCAGCCGGGCCGCCCGGATGTAGGTAAGGCCCTCCACCGCGGTCTCCCGGGCGAGCCGGTACTGGGTGATGCTCCTGGCCTGCTCCAACTGGGCGCCCGCGGCGTGGTAGCGCTCGGCGGCGTCGGCCAGCGCCTGGCGTACCGCCGGCTCCTCGCCGCTGAGGTTCATCACCTGCCCGCCGAGGCGCTCGTACCACCGTCTCGCGTCGGCCTGCACGTCGGCGAGGCTGCGGGCCGCGCGGGCGACGCGTTCCCGCCGCCACCAGAGCAGGGCGCCGCCGAGCAGAACAACGAGTAGGACGAGCAGCAGAGGTTCCACCACTTCAACGTACCCAGCATGGACCGACGATCCCCGCTACGACGAGCCGCAGCGCCCGCCGGTCCTGCTGCCGGTCGCTTTGCCGGTCGCTCCAAATCACGGCGTACCCGTCCGGGCGCGGCGGGCCGGCCTTTGGCAAGCTGCTGAGGATGGAGTTCTCGACCCTTGCGGTTGTCGTCGTCTGCCTCGGTGCCGGCGGCGCGGTGGGCTGGTTCGCCGCCCGGGCCCGCTCGGCGACCGAAATCGCCCGGCTGGACGCCACGCTGCGCGCCACCCGCGAGGGTGAGGGGCGGCTGGAGCAGTCGATGCGGGCGTTGAGCTACGAGGCGACGGCCCAGTCGCAGGAGGCGGTCGCCCGGGCGGTGGCCCCGCTGCACGAGACGCTGCGGCGTTACGAGCAGCGGGTCGCCGACCTCGAACGCGAGCGGGTCGATGCGTACGCCGAACTGCGCGAGCAGGTCCGCGCGATGAGCACGGTCTCCGGCGAGCTGCGCACGGAGACGAAACAGCTGGTGGCGGCCTTGCGCGCGCCACAGGTACGCGGCCGGTGGGGCGAGCATCAGTTGCGCCGCATCGTCGAGGCCGCCGGCATGTTGGAGCACTGCGACTTCGCCGAGCAGGTGACCGCCGCCACCGACCAGCAGACGGTACGCCCCGACCTGGTGGTTCGGCTGCACGGCGGCCGGAGCGTGGTGGTGGACGCCAAGGCGCCGTTCGACGCGTACCTCACCGCGATGGAGGCGCGCGACGAGCGGGGCCGGGACACCCACCTGGACGCCCACGCCAGACACCTTCGGGCGCACGTCGACGCGTTGGCCGCCAAGTCGTACTGGGCCGCGTTCGAGTCCACTCCGGAATTCGTGGTGCTGTTCGTGCCGGCCGACCCTTTCCTGGACGTCGCTCTGCAACGCGATCCGACGCTGTTGGAGCACGCATTCGCCCGCAACGTGGTGCTGGCCACCCCGGCCACCCTGGTCGCGCTGCTGCGTACGGTGGCCTGGTCGTGGCGGCAGGAACAGCTGACCCGCAACGCGATGGCGGTGCACACGTTGGCGCGGGAACTGTACGGACGGTTGTCGACCCTCGGTGACCACGTCGGCAAGCTCGGTGCCTCACTCGGTGGTGCGGTCACCGCGTACAACCGGGCGGTGGGCTCGCTGGAGGCGCGGGTGCTGGTGAGCGCCCGCAAACTGGCCGAGCTGGGCGTGTCGGATCAGGAACTGCCCACCCCGGGGCAGGTGGAGCTGGCTCCCCGGCAGCCTCAAGCGCCGGAGCTGCTCATTGATTCCACTTCAGATGATCGAACTCGGTCTAACTGAAATTGGCCCTTACCATCTTCGATGTGACAATGAGCGTCTCGCGTATCACGAGATGGTCACAACGTACCCGACGGTAGTGACATCGACGGTCGGCACCACGAAGGATTTCGCTCACGCGTGCCCTGCATCTGAGGGCGCCCTGTTCTCTGGAGGAAAGAGAACGTGAGTAAACCCCGAAACCTGAGCCGGCGTACCTCGGCCGCGCTCTTCGCCTCGGTGATGGCGGCCAGCGCCGTGACCGTGGCGGGCGGTGCCGCCACCGCGAGCGCCGCTCCTGCCGGACCGGACGCCGCGCAGGCCACCCCCGCCGAGGCGATGGACCAGCACGACGCCAAGCTGCTCGCCGAGGCGGAGGCGAAGAAGGCCCCCACCGTCACGATGATCGTCGCCACCGACAAGGGCAAGGCGAGGGACGTCGCCGACGACCTCGAGGACCTCGGCGCGGCCGTCACCGAGCGCTTCGACACCATCGGTTACGTGCTCGCCAAGGTGCCGACCGGCAAGGCGGTCAAGGCCGCCAAGCTGCCGGGCGTGGCCGCCATCGACCTGGACGAGAAGATCCAGCTCCCCGACCCGAAGCCCGAGGTCGCCCCCGGCGGCAAGAAGGGCGGCAAGCAGGGCGGCACGCTGAGCGGACCGGGTGCCCGGACGAAGGCCGACAACCCCTACATGCCGACGAACGAGACCGGTGCGGTCAAGTTCGTCAAGCAGCACAAGAAGTGGGACGGCCGTGGCGTCACCATCGGCATCATGGACTCCGGTGTGGACCTGGAGCACCCGGCACTGCAGGAGACCACGACCGGCGAGCGCAAGATCGTCGACTGGGTGACCGCGACCGACCCGTTCGAGGACCCCACCTGGCGGCCGATGATCAACCAGGTGACCGGCCCCACGTTCTCCCTGGCCGGCCGCACCTGGACCGCGCCGGCCGGCAGCTACCGGTTCAACCTGTTCAGCGAGAACATCACGAACAACAGCGACCCGGCCGGTGACGTCAACCGCGACGGCGACAACACCGACCAGTTCGGCATCCTGTTCGACCCGGCGACCAACAACATCCGGGTCGACACCGACCAGGACGGCGACTTCACCGACGAGGCCGTGATGCGGCCGTACAAGGAGAAGTTCGACGTCGGCCACTTCGGCACCGACAACCCGGCGACCCCGGTCACCGAGCGGATGTCGTTCGTCGTCGAGTACCGCAAGAACGTCGACACCACTCCGGTCGGCGGTCCCGGCCTGGTGGACTACGTCAACATCGGCATCATCGAGAGCGCCCACGGTACGCACGTCGCCGGCATCACCGCCGCGAACGACATGCTCGGCAACGGCGCCTTCGACGGTGCCGCCCCCGGCGCCAAGATCGTTTCCTCCCGTGCCTGCTCCTGGGGCGGTGGCTGCACGGCCGCCGCGCTCACCACCGGCATGGCCGATCTGGTGATCAACCGTGGGGTCGACGTGATCAACATGTCGATCGGTGGTCTGCCCGCGCTCAACGACGGCAACAACGCCCGCGCCACCCTCTACAACAACCTGATCACCACCTACGGGGTGCAGATGTTCATCTCGGCCGGCAACTCCGGCCCGGGTGTGAACACCATCGGCGACCCGTCGGCGTCGACAAACGTGGTAAGCGTCGCCGCCAGCGTCAGCAAGGACACCTGGCTGGCCAACTACGGCTCGGTGGTCAAGAAGAAGAACGCCCTGTTCAACTTCTCCTCGCGCGGCCCGCGTGAGGACGGTGGCGCCAAGCCGAACATCGCCGCGCCGGGTTCGGCCATCTCCACCACTCCGGTGTGGCAGCCCGGCAGCCCCGTCGCCGAGGCCGGCTACTCGCTGCCGCCGGGCTACGGCATGTTCAACGGCACGTCGATGGCCTCCCCGCAGGCCGCCGGTGCCGCCGCACTGCTGCTCTCGGCCGCCCGGGCGACCGACAAGGGCATCACCCCGGAGATGCTGCGCCGGGCGATCTACACCTCGGCCAAGCCGATCGCCGACACCCCGACCTACGGGCAGGGCTACGGCATGTTCAACGTGCCGGGTGCCTGGAAGCTGCTCAAGAAGGGTGTGCAGACCCGCTCGTACACCTCGGACGCCCCGGTCTGCACGGTCCTCTCCGGCCTGCTTGCCACGCCGAACCAGGGCACCGGCGTCTACAACCGCTGCGGCTCCGCCGACGGCGGCCACAAGGTCAACCAGTCGAAGTCGTACCAGGTCACGCTGACCCGGACCAGCGGCCCGGCCGGCAACGTCAAGCACAACGTGGGTCTGCGCGGCAACGACGGCACCTTCTCGGCGCCGAAGAACGTCAGGTTGCCGCTGAACACGCCCGTCACCATCACGATCATTGCCAAGCCGAAGACCGTCGGCGCGCACGGCACGATCGTGACCGTCGACGACCCGGCCACCAGCACGATCGACTTCGAGGTCTCCGCTGTCGTGGTGGCCTCGAACGACGTCAGCAAGCCCAACTTCGCCTACTCGGCGCAGGGCTCGGTGGACCGGAACAGCACCACGTCGTACTTCGTGACGGTGCCCCCGGGCGCCGGTGCGCTCCAGGTGAACCTCTCCGGCATCGCCACCGGGTCGCAGACGCGCTTCATCGCGTTCAACCCGTGGGGTGTGCCGGTGGAGAGCACCTCCAGCCTGGCCTGCTTCACCAACCACGTCAGCACGGTCGTCTGCAACGCCTTCGAGCGCGACTACCAGAACCCGATGCCGGGCGTCTGGGAGATCGAGGTCGAGTCCCGGCGTACCTCGCCGTCGCTGAACAACCCGTACCAGCTCCAGGCACGGGTGCAGGGCGTCGCGGTCGAGCCGGCCGTGGTCGAGCTGCCGTCGGTCACCGCCGGCACCCCGACCCCGGTCACCTGGTCGCTGAAGAACACCTTCGGCCCGGTCACGGTGACCGGCCAGGGCGGCGCGCTGGCCAGCTCGCACGCGGAGCGGCCGACCATCGTCGAGTACGCGACGCAGGAGTTCACCGTGGATGTGCCGGCGGGCGCCACCAGCTTCACCGCCCGCATCGGTAACACCTCGGACGCCGGTGCCGACCTCGACCTGTTCGTGTACCGGGGCGGCGCCCTGATCGCGTACAACGCGGACGGGGACTCGGAGGAGTCCGTGACCCTGAACAACCCGGTGGCGGGCACCTACACCGTCG
Source organism: Micromonospora sp. C51 (assembly GCF_018070435.1). Lineage (NCBI taxonomy): Bacteria > Bacillati > Actinomycetota > Actinomycetes > Micromonosporales > Micromonosporaceae > Micromonospora > Micromonospora sp. C51. Next base: position 13,349 of record NZ_JAGPXQ010000072.1, read on the forward strand.
TCGTCGAGGCGTACTCGGTCGACGGTGCCGGTGGCAGCACCGAGTACGACTACCGGGACTCGTTCTCCTCCCCGGCGCTCGGCACCCTCTCGGCGTCGAGCACGCCGCTCACCCTGGCCCACGGTGCCACCGGCACCATCTCGGGCACGGTGACGGCCCAGTCCGCCCCGTCGGCGGGCCGGAGCCTCTACGGTGAGCTGACCGTGGTGACCACCGAAGGCGCGGTCGTCGGCCGCGGCGCGGTCTCCATCGGCGCAGTGAACTGACACCAACCGCATCACCAAGGAAGCCCGTCTCCGGTTATCCGGAGACGGGCTTCCGTCCGTCCACGTACCGACGGGCACGCCGTTCGCGATCTTCTTCCGGCCGGGCCGGTCAGCTGACCGGCCCGGCCCGTTGCGGACGGCGGGCACGCAGACCCACCACGAGCAGCAGGTACGCGGCCAACTCCAGGGCGACGACCACGGCCGGTTCGGGCGCGGCGAGACCGGGCGCGGGCTGGGAGGCGGCCGTGAACAGGCTGCCCCGGCCCATCAGATGCAGTGGCAACGGCAACGAATCAAAGACCACATCGATCCGGGTCAGAGCGAGCAGCACCAGCAGTACGGCGCCGCTCGTCGCGAGCCGTCGCCGCTGCGCGTGGAGCAGGACCACCAGGACGATCGCGCCGAGCGCCAGCGCAAGGGGCACCAACGCGGCCGTTCCGGTCGCCACGATCTGCTCGCCGGAGTCGTCGCCGAGCCCGGGTCGCTGTCGCCGAGCCTCCGCCAGTTCCAGGTGCGTACCGATCAGGTGGGCGGCCGCGTACCCGGTCACCAGCACTCCGGCCAGCACCGCCGCCACGCGGACCGGTCGACCGAGGCGGACCGCCCGCCCCGGTCCGAGCCACACCGTCAACACCAACGCCATGACGAAGGCCAGGGCTGCCCAGTTCGCCACGAGTGCGGCGATGACCTCTTGAGTCGGGTCAGGCCGGCCCGCCTCAATGAACGCCCAGTGCCCGGGGCCGGCGGTGGGCATGGTGATCCACGCGTCGACCACCAACGCGGTGAGCGCCACCGGCACCCCCCAGTGCGAGACCGGCATCCCGGAGGCAGCGCTCGGCATGGGCGACTCACCCGGCAGGGCCGGGTTGTCCGGCGTGCCGGCTGACATCTCCGGGCCGAGCCCGGCCCGGAGGCCGGTCAGCGCGTACGCCGCCAGCAGCAGCAGCGCGAGCACCTCGGCCTGGCGCAGCAGGGCGACACCGGTGAAGGTGCCGAGGACGTGGACGGTGGCGAGGATGCCGGCCGCCGTAGGAAGGATCGCTCGGTACCGCACCCGGGCATCCTGCCATCGATTGATCCACATCGTCGGCCCGTGCTGTCGCCGAAGCCGACCCGGAGCCGCGCGTCGGCACGCCCGGCGGCCGGGTCTGTCGGCACGCCCGGCGGCCGGGTCTGTCGGCGCGCCTGGCGGCCGGGTCTGTCGGCACGCCCGGCGGCCGGGTCTCAGCCGCGCTTGGCGGAGGCCACGACGAACGGAGTGCCCTGCTGGCAGGTGGACATCATGGTCGGGTCGGGGCGGCCGGTGACCGTCACCGACGCACCCGCGGTGAGCACGTCACGGGGACCACCGAGCAGCAGGTAACCGTCGAGCAGCAGGCAGCCGGGCTCGACGCCGGACTCGATCCGGCCGGTCACCGTGATCTCACCGGTCACCGGTGGCTTCGACGGGGCGGTCGGCCTGACCGTCGGCCGGGTGGTGGGTACGGTCGGGTCCACCGGATCGGAGGGCGAGGGCGCGGGTGCGGATCCGGTCGGGTCGGGGGTGGGCAGCTCGGTCACCGGTGACGCTCCCGTCGGGGTCGGGGTGGTGGTGCCGTCCCCCGCGTCCTGGCCCGCGCAGGCGGCGAGCGCCGTGCAGACGATCAGCGCGGTCGCGGCGATCCGAATGGTCCTCATGCCAAGCTTTGACGCACCGGGCCGGTGAACAGTTCCATCGCGCCTGCCTGGCATGCTCACGGGCCTGCTCGGCGGCTCAGTCGCGGGCTGCCGCCGCAGCGGCCTTCATGTCGCGCTTGAGTTCCTGCGGCAGTGAGAAGGTGAGCCGCTCGTTTGCGGTCACCACCTCCTCCACATCGGCGAAGCCGCGCTCGGCGAGGTGGGCCAGCACCTCCTGCACCAGTTCCTCCGGCACGCTGGCACCCGAGGTCAGACCCACCGTCCGCGCGTCGGCCAGCCAGGCGTCCTCGATCTCGTGGGCAAAGTCGACCAGGTGGCCGCCGCGGGCACCACCGTCCAGGGCCACCTCGACCAGGCGTACCGAGTTGGACGAGTTGCGTGAGCCGACGACGATCACCACGTCGCACTCCGGCGCGATCTCCTTGATCACGTGCTGCCGGTTGCTGGTGGCGTAGCAGATGTCGTCGCTGGGTGGTGACTGGAGCATCGGCAGCCGCTTCTTGAGCCGGGCGACGGTCTCCATCGTCTCGTCCACCGACAGCGTGGTCTGCGACAGCCAGACGACCTTGTTCGGGTCCCGCACGGTGATCCGGTCGGCGTCCTCCGGGCCGTCCACCAGCTGGATGTGCTCCGGCGCCTCACCGGAGGTGCCGATGACCTCCTCGTGCCCCTCGTGGCCGATGAGCAGGATGTCGTAGTCCTCGGCGGCGAACCGCTTCGCCTCGTGGTGCACCTTCGTCACCAGGGGGCAGGTGGCGTCGATCGCCTTCAGCGACCGCTGCTTCGCCTGCTCGTAGACCTCGGGTGCCACGCCGTGCGCGGAGAAGATCACCGTGGCGCCCTCGGGCACCTCCTCGTTCTCCTCCACGAAGATCGCACCCTGGGCCTCCAGCGTCCGCACCACGTGCTTGTTGTGCACGATCTGCTTTCGGACGTAGATGGGAGCACCGTAGAGCTTGAGCGCCTCCTCGACGGTCTGCACCGCCCGGTCCACACCCGCGCAGTAGCCGCGGGGCTTGGCCAGGAGCACGCGCTTGCCGGTCCGGGGAGTCGCCTCAACCTCAGTCACCCCTGCATCCTACGTGCCGTCCCCGCACCCGGCAGCGGGCCGCAGCGACGCCCCCCTCCCACCGACCCCCGTCGATCATGAAGTTGTCACCCGCGACACGCCGCGCCGAGCACAACAACTTCATGATCAACCTTAGGTGGGGCGGGGGGCCGTAGGGTGGGCGGG
>NZ_JAGPXQ010000073.1:0-16456 GCF_018070435.1 Micromonospora sp. C51
GACGGCGAGCACCGACGTCTCCACACTAGGCATCGTCGGCAGCGTCTGTTGTGTATCAGAGACAGTCAGGGGGTTGCGCGTCGAATGGTCAGGTAGCTGAGGCCGGCGAGCAGCAGGGTGAGCAGTGCCGGCCAGCCGACCAGCAGCGTCCACCCGGGCTGGTCGGCGAACCAGCCGCCGATCGCCGACCACCAGCCCCGCCAGGTGGCGAGCACGACGAGCCCGCCGATCCCGGCCAACGCGACGGTGCTCAGCATCAGCAGGCCGTTGACCCCCCAGCGCTTGAAGACCAGCGCGATGGCGATGCCGATGAAGCCGAGCAGCAGGAACGGGATCGCGAAGCCGAGGAACCGCAGCACCGGGTTGTCCACCAGCAGGAAGGGAATGCCGAAGAAGGTCAGGTTGACGCCCCACCCGTCGGTGGCCTCCTCGATCACGGCCAGCAGGTAGAGCACCGCCGCGTAGCTGACCGCCTGCCCGAGGTAGTTGAGCACGTTGCCGAGGTAGAAGCTGCGGCGTGAGACGCCCAGCCCGATGGCGAACGGAAAGTCCTGGGTGATCGCGTTGATGCTGGCGACGAACATCACCACGTAGATGCTCATCAGCCCACCGGTGGTCGGCTCGAAGTCGTCGGCTTCGTTCATCGCGCTGAACAGAGCCAGGTTGATGAGGAAGCTGAGCGCGAGGATCCCCCACGGCCAGCCGACCACGCTGCGCCAGCCGACGAACTGGAGCCGGGCCACGGTCAGGGCGCGGTTCATCGGACAGCCTCCTTGTCTGCCACGGCGGCGCCACCGGCCGCGTGCCCGTTTGTCGAGGTGGTCAGGCGTACGACGATGTCCTGCAACGAGGACGCTTCGAGGTCGAGGCCCAGGGACCGGGCGCGGTCGTGCGCGGCCCGGCCGAAGTCGCCGCGTACGGTGGCCCGGGCCGTGCCGCCGAGCGACGCTCGATGCAGTTCGGTGCCGGTACGGGAGAACTCGTCCACCGCCGCGACCGGGCCGGAGACGGTGACCACCTGGCCGCGCAGCGCCTCCGCCTCGACGTCGAGCAGGAGCCGACCCCGGTCGATCAGCAGGACGTGCTCGATCAGGTCGCTGACCTCGTCGATGAGGTGCGTCGACAGCACGATGGTGCGGGGATGTTCGGTGTAGTCGGCCAGCAGGTGGTCGTAGAAGAGCTGCCGGGAGACGGCGTCCAGCCCGAGGTAGGGCTCGTCGAAGAAGGTCAGCGGGGCACGCGAGGCGAGCCCGACGACGATGCCGAGCGCGGAGAGCATGCCGCGGGAGAGCTTGCGGACGTTGCGCCCGCGCGGCAGCTGGAACACGTCGACCAGTCGCTGGGCGAGCGCCTCGTCCCAGCCTGGATGCACCAGGCGGGCCGCCCGCAGGACGTGCGCGACCCGCAGATGCGACGGGTAGGTCTGGCTCTCCTTGATGAAGGAGAGCCGGGAGAGCACCTGTTCGTTCTCGTACGGGTGCTGCCCGAAGACGCTTACCTCACCGCTGGTGGCGAAGTTCTGCGCGGTGAGGATCTGCATCAGGGTGGTCTTGCCGGCACCGTTGCGTCCCAGCAGGCCGTGGATCCGATGCTCGGCAAGCGAGAAGCTGACCCCGTCCAGGGCGGTGACTCCCTGGTACCGCTTGGTCAGATCGGTGACCTCGACGACCGCGCTCATCGGCCCTCCTCCCAGGTGTCGATCATGTTCTTGAGTTCGGCCGGTTCGATGCCGAGCTTGCGCGCCTCAGTGAGCAGCGGCCGGACGTACTGTCGGGCGAACTCGTCGCGGCGCCGGCCGCGGAGCTTCGCGCGGGCGCCGGGAGAGACGAACATGCCGATTCCTCGCTTCTTGTAGAGAGTTCCGTCGTCGACCAGCTTGTTGACCCCCTTGGCGGCGGTCGCGGGGTTGATCCGATGGAAGGCGGCCAGCTCGTTGGTCGACGGCACCTGACCCTCCTCCGCGAGGGTCCCGTCCAGGATCGAGTTCTCCAGCAGCTCGGCGATCTGGAGGAAGATCGGCCGGCCGTCCTCCATCACGTCCACCATCCCCAGACGCCACCCTGGTTGCCTGGTTCATTACTCATGTAACTAACCATGCAACCAGGGTGACATCGCTGTCAAGGGACAAACAGACGGCGGCCCGGTCCGGGCCATACCGGACCGGGCCGCCGTGCCTGGGATCAGCCGTACGGAGGGCGGGCGTACGCGGCCCGCAGCGCGGCCAGGCCGGTCGCCTTCGGACTGAGGGTGCCCCAGCCGGAGTTGAAGTAGTTCGTCCGGGCGATCAGCGGGCCACGCTCGGCGTTGAGCCGGGCGATGGCCGGCGGCACGGTGGCGATCCAGGCCGCCTGGTCGGGGATCTCGATGACCCGTACGCCCCACTCGGCGATGAGCACTGGACGGGACAACGCCACCGGGCCGAGATCGGCCACCGCCCAGTCCTTGGTGCGCCGGAACCGTTCCAGTGCGGTGTGGCTGGCACTTGTCGCGTAGACGTTCCACTGGAGGTAGTCCAGCCGGGTCATCAACGCCTCCGGGTGGGTGCGCCGGAAGCAGTCCCGGTTGAAGCCACCGACCCCGACCGAGAAGGTGCCGCCCTGGGGCAGCCCCTTGGCCCGGAACCAGTTGACGATGTACGTCACCGCCTGCACCGCCCGGGCGTCCGACTCGGCCCAGGTGTACGCCTTGCCGGCCTCCGTGGTGCCGAACTCGTGATCGGTGTCCAGCTCCGAGGCGAGCTGGATGTTCACCCCGAAGCCCATCGTCCGGTACTGCGACAGTGCCCGGGCGAACAACCCGTCGCACTGTCCCGCGATGACCTGGCCGTAGCCGTACGCCTTCGGCCAGACCGCGCCGGGCCGCTGCTGGATGGTCATCGCCGGCGCCGGCACGGTGTATCGCACCCCGTCCACCGTGAAGGTCTGCGGCCCGGTGTCGGGCGCGCCGTAGTGCTTCAGTTCGAGCACCATGTTGAGCTGCACCCCGGCGCGCCCCAGCGTGATCAGCCAGGGGCGTTGGTAGCCGGGGAAGATGTAGCCGTCGGCGAAGCTGCGGTACTGGGTCAGCGACCGGAAGTTGCCGCCGACCATGTCGGCCGTCGGGTCCGCGCCGCCCGAGAGGTAGTACCCGCCCAGCACCGGCGGCAGCACGGTGTAGGCGACGCTGGCGCTGGCGGTCCGGCTGGCGGAGTCGCGCACCGTGACGGTCACCCTCGGCATCACGCCACCGCCCGGAACACGGCGACCGCGCCGTTGTCGGAGACCCGGGACCAGGTGCGCCCCGAGTCGTCGGCGACGGTGACGGTGAGCGGATCGATCACCGCGGTCACCGAGACGGGGGCGCTACGGTTGCCCTGCGCGTCGGCCACCGTGACCGTCACGGTCAATCGCTGGTGGTCCGGGTCGCCGTAGTTGACGGTCAGCAGCATCTGCTCGCCCGGCGAGTAGGTGGTGGGATTCATCGAGGCGTTGGCGGTGGGAGCGGCCATGGCGGCTCCTTCCTGGCTTGGTCGCCGTGACCAGCGGGTGCAACACCGTCGGTGCGGCTGGTCTGCGACGGCGGGCCGGAGCCGGGTGGCGCGGCGGCGCGCCCCGGCGGGATCCGTACTGGCGGCCGGCGGGACGTCGCGGTTCCCACCCCGGCCGGAGGATCGGATGTGGCCCGCCATCCGCAGCCTCGCTACCTGCTACAACAGTGCGTCGGGGTACGCTCCGGCGTCTTGTCCGTTTTCGGACATATTGACCATTGCGGAGGCGACACGTGAAGTATCTGATGTTGATTTACGGCAACGAGGAGATCTGGGGCAGCCTCCCAGACGGCGACCTGACCACCCTGATCGGGAAGGTCGACGCCTTCAACGAGGCGCTGCGGGCATCCGGTGAGTTGGTCGACGTGCAGGGGCTGGTGTCCCGGCCCCGATCGGTGCGGATCACCGCCGACGTTCCGGTGGTCACGGACGGGCCGTACCTGGAGGCCAAGGAGTACGTCGGCTCGTACTTCGTGGTCGACGTCGAGGACGAACAGCGGGCGTTGGAGATCGCCCGTGACTATCCGGGCCTGCGGTTCGGCACCGCCAGCGGCGGCTTGGAGATCTGGCCGCTGATGACCGGAGCGGACCACTGAGCCTCGATGCGACAAGCGTCGACCTGCTGCGCCGGCTCGCACCGCAGCTGCTGGCCACGCTCGTCCGCCGGTACGGCGACTTCGGCCGGGCCGAGGACGCCGTGCAGGAGGCCCTGGCCGCCGCCGTCGAGAGGTGGCCACTCGACGGCGTACCCGAGCAGCCGTCGGGCTGGCTGCACACCGTCGCCGCCCGCCGCTACGTCGACCTGGTACGCAGCGAGGCCGCCCGCACCCGCCGCGAGCGTACGGCGCTGGACCTCACCCCACGCGACGCGCTGGTCGCCCCGCCGCCCGACGCCGAGCCGTCCCGGGACGACCTGCTGGAGTTGTTCCTGCTCTGTTGCCATCCGGCGCTGCCGGCACCGGCACAGCTGGCACTGACCCTGCGCGCGGTGGGTGGGCTCACCACCGCCGAGGTCGCCGCGGCCTTCCTGCTGTCGGAGCGGACCATGGGGCAACGGATCTCCCGGGCCAAGCAGCGGCTGCGGGAGGCGGGCGCCCGGTTCGCACCACCGCCGACGGCGGAACGGGAGACCCGGCTGGCCGTCGTACGCCAGGTGCTGTACCTGATGTTCAACGAGGGCTACAGCGCCAGCAGCGGCCCCCAGCTACGTCGCGCCGACCTGACCGGACAGGCCCTGCGGTTGACTCGCCGGCTGCACGAGCAGCTGCCCGGCGACGGGGAGACGGCCGGCCTGCTCGCGCTGATGGTGCTGACCGAGGCCCGAGCGGCGGCCCGGGTCGGCCCCGACGGCGAACTGGTGCCACTGGCGGAGCAGGACCGCCGCCGGTGGGACCGGACGGCGATCGACGAGGGCCGCGCGCTTGTCGAACGCAGCCTGACCGCCTCACCCCCCGGGCCGTACCGGATCCAGGCCGCCATCGCGGCGGTGCACGCCGAGGCGCCGAGCACCGAGGCCACCGACTGGCCCCAGGTGCTCGCCCTCTACGAACTGCTGGAGCGGATCGCACCCAACCCGGTGGTCACCTTGAACCGGGCGGTGGCGGTGGGCATGGTCCACGGGCCGGACGCCGGGCTGGCCCTGCTGTCCGAGGTGGAGTCGGGGCCGCTGGCCGGGCACCACCGCCTGCACGCCGTCCGCGCCCATCTGCTGGAACGCGCCGACGATCGGGCCGCCGCCGCAGCGCAGTGGCGGGCGGCGGCGGACCGTGCCGGCAGCGATCCCGAACGGCGGTACCTGCTGCGCCGCGCCGCCGCCGCGAGCGATCCGAGCCAGCGTCCGTGTGAGCCAGGTCACCACCGGATCCGGTAGAAGCGAGCCGTCCGGCTCCGATCCACAGGTGGATCGGCACCCACGCTGGGTGCCGACGGATCCGGGAGGAACGGACATGACGAAGGTGACCGCCCAACTGTCGGTGTCGCTGGACGGCTACTACGCCGGCCCACAGCACGACGGCGACGGCGACTGGCTGCGGTCGGCGGAGAGCCACGGGTTCTTCCGGGTGACCCGGTGGGCCACCGAGGCGATGGCGTGGCGCGAGCGGCAGGGCTTCGCCGGCGGCCGGCACGACGCAGACTCCGAGATCATCGCCGAGTCGTTCGCCGCGGCCGGGGCGTACGTGATGGGTCGCCGGATGGCCGACGGCGGCGAGGTGCCGTGGGGCGACGAACCACCGTTCCGCGCTCCGGTGTTCGTGGTGACCCACCGGCCCCGCCCGACCCTGCACCGCCAGGGTGGCACCAGCTTCACCTACGTCACCGACGGGCTGGCCAGCGCCGTGGCCCAGGCCCGGGCCGCCGCCGGTGACAAGAACGTCGCGGTGGCCGGCGGTGGCAGCCTGGTCCGGCAGGTGCTGCGGGCGGGGCTGCTCGACGAGTTGGAGCTGCACGTGGTACCGGTCGTCCTCGGTGCCGGGCTACGCCTCTTCGACGACCTGGGCCTCGACGACTTCGAGGCGATCGAACTCATCCCTGACCGGGTGGTGCCAAGCCCGCAGGTCACCCACGTCCGGTACACGGTGCGCGGTCGGGCTCCGCTGGTCCTCGATGATCGCGGCCGCGGCACCGGCACGCCGTAGGGCATGCCGTCAGAGGGCGGCGAGGAAGGCGAGCACCTCGGACCACCCGTCCCGGCGGGCGGCAGCGTCGCCCGCCCGGGTGCCGCCGTGGGTCTGCTCGCCGGTGCGCCCCTGGTGCACCGTCTTCGACGGCAGGTACGGGAAGGTGCCCACACCGTGACCTGCGTCCGGGTAGAGCAGCACCCGGTGGGGTGGGCCGCCGAGGGCCAGCAGCAGCTCGGCGGCGTAGCTCGGCGCGTCCCAGAGCAGGTCGTCCGCCCCGGCTACGGCCAGTACCGGTCCGTCGATCCGGTCGACAGGTATCGGGCCGGTCGGGACGGGTCGGCCACGGTAGGTCCAGGCGGGCGCTCCGGTGTACGGGTATCCCGGGTGGACGACGCTGCTCGGGGCGTACGCGACGACGGCGCGTACCAGGTCGGGACGCTGTTGCGCCAGTAGCAACGCGGCCTCGGTGCCGCGTGAGTAGCTGATCACCGCCGTCTCGCCTCCGGAGTACGGGGCGAGCAGTTCGGCGGCGGTGACGAAGTACTCCAGCGGGATGTCGTGCAGGCTGTCCGGCAGTCCCGGCGCGCCGAAGTAGCCCAGGCACAGCACCGGGTGCCCGCGGGAGGCGAGCAGGGGCGCGTCGTACAGCCCGCCGACGCCGCCCTCCGAGCCACCGAACCACAGCACCCCGCGCCGTCGGGCCACGTCCGGCGGCGGGAGGACGAGCATCCCGCGGACCCCGTCGGCCGCCGGGGTCAGCTCGGTGAAGGTGACCTGACCCGCCGTCCAGTCCCGCCGCACGGTGACGGTGGCGGGCTCGCGCCCGCCACCCACAGCCGACAACCGGACCGGGAAGTCACGCCGTAGGTGCGGCCAGATCGGCGCGAAGGAGGAGGCATCGCCGTCGAGCGGGTCCATCGACCAGAACAGACCCATCGGGTCGACACCCGAGTAGGAGCCGTGCACCGGCGCGTCCCGCGACACGTCCACCACACCGTTGGCGTCGGCCACGAACGTCGCCGCCGCACGCCAGACGTGCCCCGCGTGATCCTCGGCCTCGGCAGCGATCACCGCCCGTTCCCTCGCGGCCAGGCCATTGACGCGTACCCGCAGCGGCTGGTCGACGAGCGCCACGGCCGGCGTCACGTCCAGGCGCAGGCGCGCCGCGCCGCCCCTCCCCTGGTCACTGACGAGAAGGGTCGCGACCAACAGCCCCACCAGGACGGCGGGCGGGATCCTCGACGTTCTCCACCAACGCGGCATCGACAACACCGTATTGCCGGCTGTCCACCAACCGTCGTCACGACGTGCTCTGGTCGGCGAGGATCGCCTCAAGGCGGGCTCGGCACTCGGCCACGAACGCCGGGTAGCTGTGCTGGTAGTAGGAGATACCGCTGGCGGCCACGGCGATCGCCCAGGCGCGGGCGCGTATCCAGGTCGAGTCGTCCACGTCGACGGCGTTCCGGTAGGCGTGGCGGGCCTCGGGCGGCAGGTCCCACACCGGAGCGTGCTCGGCGTCGGGCAGGCCGACCGACAGGCCGCCGAAGTCGATGACCGCGTGCAGCCTGCCGTGCCGTACCAGGAGGTTGGTGGGTCTCAGATCGCCGTGCAGCCACACCTGCGGCCCCGACGGCTCGGGCCGGGCGAGCGCCGCCTGCCACAGCCGTTCCAGGGTGTCGACGTCGATCTCCGCTCCGACGATGTCACGGCAGTCGGAGAGGGCTCGGCCGACCCAGTCGGCACAGGGCCGCAGGTGCCCGCCGCGGTACCAGCTCAGGTCGGCCGTACGAATCGCCCCCATGAGGTCGACGCCGTGCAGTTCCCGCACCACCGCCGCCAGGTCGGTGCCGAAGGCCGCCCAGTCCGATACCGTCTCCGGCCCGACCTCGTCACCGTCGATCCACCGGTAGACCGACCAGGGAAGCGGAAAGGCGCCGGTGGGTACGCCGGTGTGCACCGGCTCCGGGATCGGGCAGCCGAGCAGCGGCGCCAGCCGGGGCAGCCAGCGCTGTTCCTTGCGCAGCGACGGTGCCTTGTCGGCGGTGCGCGGCAGCCGCACGAGCAGACCGGCGCCGAGCCGGTACATGGTGTTGTCGGTGCCCGCGCCCGCCCGGGACAACGGCAGGTGCGCCCACTGTGGGCACTGCTGGGTCACCAACGACCTGACGACATCCTCGTCGACCGGAATCTCACCCTGGTGCAGCGTCACCTCGAGATCCTCGCGCCGCGTGCACGGGGTCGGCCACCCAATTCTCGCCGGGTTGCTCGCCCTCGTCGCCCTGACCGGCGGCATCAGCAAGACGTTCGTACCCAGGGAGAAGCTGGCGACGTTGCCCGGCGGCCGCTGGACCGGACGCTGGGGCCGGTTCGGACCCGAGTCGTTCACCGGCTGACCGCTCTTCCCGGCGGCAGGTGTCGGCAGGGCGACCGCGCTGGTGCCGGGCACCCGCCTCGCCGGTGTAGACAAGCCGACTGTGACCTTGACCGGCGACCGGGAGGGTGGCAGCAAGCATCGACTACCACCGCTTGGAGTGGCCCATGTCTCTCCGTCTCCGTCTCCGTCATCTCTCCGCCGTCATGGCCGTGGCGCTGGCCACGGCACTGTCGATCCCCGGCGTTCCGGCCACCGCCGCCACCGCCGACCGCTTCGGATTCGCGTACGTCGACGATCCGACGGTGCCGGTCTGGACGCCGCTGCCCGCGGCCTACCAGTTCGGCAGTTGGGCGCCGGGGCCCATGGCCACCGGCGGCAAGGTCGCCCCCGGCCGGTTCCTGGTGAGGTTCCCGGCCATCGGCCTGGGTTCGCGCGGCAACGCACACGTCACCGCCGTGGCGAAGGACGGCCGCTTCTGCCAGCTCGTGCGGTGGGGCAGTTCGGGCGCCGACGAGATCGTCGACGTGCAGTGCTTCCGGCCCGGCGGCACCCCGGCCGACACCCCGTTCACAGTGTTGTGGACGGTCAGCTCCGGCACCCTGCCGGCGGGCGTCGGCACGTACGCCTCGGCACAGGTGTTGTCCAACGTCCTCGCCCAGTCGTACAACTCGACAGGCGCGCCGGTCACCGTCGCCAACGTCGCGGTGGGCATCTACGACGTGCGCTTTCGGGCGGTCGGCGCGCCTCTCGGCGTGCTGTCCGGCAACGTGCAGGTGACCGCCCAGCAGCCGAACGCACAGCCGCGCCGGTGCAAGATCCTCCGCTGGGGTGCGTCCGGCCTGGACGCGGTGGTCTACGTCGCCTGCCACAACCCGGTAACCGGGGCGCGGATGAACAGCGACTTCACCGTGTCGTTCCATCGGGAGCGTTCGGTCTACGCGTCGTTCGGCCCGCCGAAGCACTTCGGGTACCTCGCGACGCCGTTCGCCGGCCCGACGAACTACTCGTACCCGCTCGGCGTCGGCGCCAACGGCTTCGGTCCCACCGGCCCCGGCACCTTCATCGTCAAGTTCCCGGCCCTGCACGAGAAGAGCACCACCGCGCAGGTGACCGCGATCGGTGACGACCCCTCGTACTGCACGGTCCAGGAGCTGTGGGCGCAGTTCGGCAGCGATGCGGTGTTGCCGGTCGCCTGCTTCAGCAACGCGGGCCGTCCGCAGGACGTCGCGTTCAGCTCGACCTTCTCGTCGAGCGTCTGAGCGGACAGCTGAGCCGGCGGTCCCCGCCCAGGTCACACCTTGGGCGGGGCCGTCGGCGCGTGCGCAGGCTGTCCGCGCGGCGGATCAGGACCCGACCGGTTGTCCGGCGGGCAGGTCGCTGGCGGCGGTGCGCAGCGCGGCGATGCTGGCGGCCACCGCGGGATGGCCACCCGCGCCCTGCCGGTAGGCGATCCGGGTACGCCGTCGGATGGTGAGCGGAACGAGGACCACCCCGGTGGGCGGCCGATCGACCGCCAGTTGGGGTACCAGTCCGACACCTTGACCGGCGGCGACCAGGGCGAGCACGGCGGCGAAGTCGTCGGCGTGGTGCCGCGCGGTCGGGCGGAAGCCGGCCAGCTCACCGGCGTGCAGGGTCACCGCGTGACAGAGCGTGCCCGGGCTGCCGACGATCCAGTCCGCGTCGCGTACCGAGCGCATCGGATCACTGGTGAGGTGGCGGTCCGCCCCGACGGCCAGGAACACCGTCTCCTCCAGCAGCGGCACCGAGTCCAGGGCCGGATCCGGCTCGACGGGCACGATGTCGTAGTCGTGCACGAGGGCCACGTCGAGGCGGCGGTCGCGCAGCGCGTCGGGCACCGCCACCGGGTCCAACTCGGTGACCATCAGGTCCAGCGCGGGATGGTCGCGGCCGAGCGCGACCAGGGCGGGCAGCAGCAGCGTACGCACGGCACTGGGGTACGCGCCGATGCGTACCGTGCCGGAGAGCCCGCCCCGGGCGGCGGCGAGGGTCGCGTCGGCCGCCTCCAGCGCGGCGAGGACGACCTCCGCGTGCCGGACCAGCGCCTCCCCGGTGGGGGTCAGGGTGACCCGCCGGCCGGCACGTTCCAGGAGCGCGACACCGGCCTCGCGTTGCAGCGCGGCGAGCTGCTGGGAGACGGCGGACGGCGTGTAGGTGTGCGCCTCGGCCACAGCGGCGATGGTGCCGAGGTGGGACAGGTCCCGCAGCAGGCGCAGACGGCGGACGTCAAGCATCAGCTCAGCTTACGTATTCGGTGAGTGATCGGAACTGGTGCTTCATCTTCCGCTGTCGGAGGCTGGCAACATGACACCTGCCGGGCTCTACGTACCCATGATCACGCCGTTCGACGGGAACGGCGCCGTCGCCCTCGACACACTGCGCACTCTCGCCCACGAGGTGCTGGCGGCCGGCGCGGTCGGCCTGGTCGCCCTCGGCACCACCGCCGAGCCGCACGCCCTCAGCGCGGTCGAGCAGCAGACGGTGGTCGACGTGATCGCCGCAGCCTGCCGGGAGCACCGGGCCGGTCTCCTGGTCGGCGCGCACACCGCGCCGGAACTGCGGGCCCTCGCCGAGCGACCCGAGGTCACGGCGGCGCTCTGCCTGGTCCCGCCGTTTCTCCGCCCTGGCGAGGAGGCGGTACTCGCGCACTACGCCCGGTTGGCCGAGGAGTCCCCCGTGCCGCTTGTCGCCTACCACGTCCCGTACCGCACCGGGCAGCAGCTCGGCGTCGGCACGCTGCGCCGCCTCGCCGGGCTACCCGGCCTGGTGGGCGTCAAGCACGCGGTCGGCGGCATCGACGCCGACACGATCGCCCTGCTGGCCGACCCGCCGTCCGACTTCGCGGTGCTGTGCGGCGAGGACGCGTACGTCTCACCACTGCTCGCTCTCGGCGCGGCCGGCGGCATCCTCGCCTCCGCGCATCTCGCCACCGCCGACTACGCCGACCTGGTCTCGGCCTGGCGGTCCGGCGACGTCGCCCGGGCCCGGCCGCTCGGTCACCGGCTCGCCGCCCTCTCGGCCGCGCTGTTCGCCGAGCCCAACCCTGCCGTGGTCAAGGCGGTGCTGCACGCCCAGGGGCGGATCCCGACGCCGCTCGTCCGTCCTCCGCTGCTGCCCGCCACGTCGACCGCCACCGCCCGGGCGCTGACCTGCCTGGCCAGGGTGCCGGCGGTACCAGCGTGAGGGGCGTCCGGCGAACCTCAGCGAAGAATTTTCCGGCGGCATGTCGAGAAGCCGGGTCGGGCTCCGTCCTCGTTGCGAACGCGGCCACAATGGCCCCGTACCTGAGAAGGAGCATCCGATGGCCAAGTACCTGCTGCTCAAGCACTACCGTGGCGGCCCGACCCCGCTGCACGACGTGCCGATGGACCAGTGGACGCCCGAGGAGATCTCGGCCCACGTGCAGTACATGCGCGACTTCGCGGCTCGGCTCGAGGACACCGGCGAGTTCGTCGAGGGTCAGGCGCTCTCCCCGGAGGGAACGTTCGTCCGCTACGACGGCGAGGGGCGACCGCCG
Source organism: Micromonospora sp. C51 (assembly GCF_018070435.1). Classification (NCBI taxonomy): domain Bacteria; kingdom Bacillati; phylum Actinomycetota; class Actinomycetes; order Micromonosporales; family Micromonosporaceae; genus Micromonospora; species Micromonospora sp. C51. Next base: position 12,057 of record NZ_JAGPXQ010000073.1, read on the forward strand.
GTCACCGACGGCCCGTTCGCCGAAACCAAGGATCTGATCGCCGGCTGGATGGTGATCGACGTCGAGACCTACGACCGGGCGCTGGAACTGGCCGGTGAGCTGTCCGCGGCACCGGGCGCCGGCGGGAAGCCGCTGCACGAGTGGCTCGAGGTGCGGCCGTTCCTGACCGAGCCGCCGACCATCTCGGAGTGACGCACGGTGGATGAGGCCGTCCTACGGACCCTTACTCCCGCCGTGATCGGCATCCTCGTCCGTCGCGGGGTCGACTTCGCGACGGCCGAGGATGCCGTGCAGGACGCGCTGGTCGAGGCCGTCCGGGCCTGGCCGACCGACCCGCCGCGCGACCCCAAGGGCTGGCTGGTCGCTGTGTCCTGGCGGAAGTTCCTCGACGCGGCTCGCGCGGACACCTCGCGGCGACGGCGCGAGGCGCTGGCGGAGGTCGAGCCCGCGCCCGGGCCGGGCGAACCGGTGGACGACACGCTCGCGCTGTACTTCCTGTGCGCGCATCCGTCGTTGACTCCGGCCTCGGCGGTGGCGCTGACGCTGCGGGCGGTGGGTGGACTGACCACCCGGCAGATCGCCCGGGCCTACCTGGTGCCGGAGACGACCATGGCGCAGCGGATCAGCCGAGCCAAGCGGACCGTCTCGGGAGTCCGGTTCAACCAGCCCGGTGACGTCAGCACCGTGCTACGCGTGCTCTACCTGGTCTTCAACGAGGGCTACTCCGGTGATGTCGATCTCGCCGCGGAGGCGATCCGACTCACCCGCCAGTTGGCGGCCAGGATCCGACACGAGGAGGTGGCCGGCCTGCTCGCGCTCATGCTGCTCCATCACGCCCGCCGCACGGCGCGGACCGCCGCCGGCGGCCGGCTGGTACCGCTGGCCGAACAGGACCGCAGTCTCTGGGACACCCGCCTGATCGCCGAGGGCGTGCAGGTGCTCCAGAACGCGCTGGCCCGCGACCGCCTGGGTGAGTTCCAGGCGCAGGCCGCCATCGCCGCGCTGCACGCCGACGCCCGCACCGCCGAGGAGACCGACTGGGTGCAGATCGTCGAATGGTACGACGAACTGGTGCGCCTCACCGACAGCCCGGTGGCCCGCCTCAACCGGGCCGTCGCGGTCGGCGAGGCCGACGGACCACGGGCCGGCCTGACCGCCCTGGCGGATCTCGACCCGGCCCTGCCCCGGTACGCCGCTGTCGCCGCCTACCTGCATGAGCGTGACGGCGACCTGGCGACCGCGGCGCGGCTCTACGCCAAGGCCGCCCGATCGGCGCCCAGCCTTCCCGAAATCGGCCATCTCACGCGGCAGGCCGCCCGACTCAACGCGCTGCTGCGCGGCTGATCGGTCACGGTCGCTGTGGCCGCATCATCTTCAAGGAGACCACTATGGCGATCCAGCGGTTGGACAACGTCCTCATCGTTGTCGACGACCTTGACCGTGTCATCTCGTTCTTCGTCGAACTCGGCATGGAGTTGGAGGGCAGGGCGCCGATCGAGGGGCGTTGGGTGGAACGCGTCATCGGCATCGACGACGTCCGGCAGGAGGTCGCGATGCTCCGGACCCCCGACGGCCACGGCCGCATCGAACTGGCGACGTTCCACACGCCGAAGGCGATCACCCCGGAGCCGCAGGAGGCACCGGCCAACACCCTGGGCATCCGGCGCGTCATGTTCGCCGTCGACGACATCGAGGACGTCGTCGCCCGCCTACGCGCCCACGGGGCCGACCTGGTCGGCGAGCTGGCGCAGTACGAGGACAGCTACCGGCTCTGCTACGTACGCGGCCCCGAGGGCCTCGTCGTCGGCCTGGCTCAACAGCTCGACTGACGGCCGCCAATCGACTCAGGGCAGTGGGACCACGTAGGAGTCGACGCGGGCGATCAGTCCGTCGCGGAAGGTGAACAGGTCGTTGAAGGCGAACCGGAACGGTCCGTGCTCGACGCTTGTCCCACGCCCCTCGCCGGTGGTGATGACCACCGGGCCGTCCTCGTACACGCGCTGGACGTCCAGGTCGGGGCTGCCGGTGAAGGCCGGATTTTCGATCTCGCTGTCGAACTCGGTCTTGCCTCGGGTGGTGCGGTGGCCGTGGATGACCCATTCGACGTCGTCGGTGAGGGTGGCGAGGATTCGCCGGTGGTCGCTCGTCCGGAAGCCGTCGAGGTAATCCGCGACGAGGTCGCGCTGGGTCTGCTGCGTCATGATGTGCTCCGTTCTCGGGTGGATGATGTGCTCCGTCCTGTGGCGGCGTCGGGCTGTTGCAGGTGTGCCGCCAACGCGTCGAGGATCGAGGCGAGCCCCTCGGCCGCCTGGGCCGTGCGAAGCTCAGCGGGCAGTCGGCGTTGGTGCACGGTCAGCTCGGTGCCGTCGGCGGCGGGCTGGAGACTGACGGTGGTCCGCAGCCCGGTCAGCGGCTCGTCGAACACGAGCTCGTGCGGTGCGGTGACGCTCACGTAGACGAAGCGGAGCCGACGGGTGGCGCCGTCCGGCGCGCAGGTGTCGAGTGCGAACTCCCCGCCGGGACGCAGGTCCACGACCACGGACTCGGGCGGCACGACGGCGTGCGAACCGCCCCAGAATGCTGCGATCCCCGCCGGTGAGGTGAAGGCGACCCAGACGCGTTCGGGCTCGGCCGGAAGGTGGCGGCTGGCGATCAGTTCGTCGCCGCGAAGCTGCGACCTGGCGGTCATCGGGCCGCCTCCTCGTCGGCGAGGTGCCGCTCCAGGGCGTCGAGCCGGTCGTCCCAGACCCGGCGTTGCTCGTCGATCCAGGTGCCGAGCAACGACAGCTGATCGGCCCGCAGCCGGCAGGGACGCCGGGTGCCCTCGCGTCGCTGCTCGATGAGGCCGCACCGGCGCAGCACCCCGACGTGGTGCGAGATCGCCTGGGGGGTCAGGTCGAAGGGCGCAGCCAGCTCCCCCACCGTGGCGTCACCGTGCGCGAGGCGGGTCACCAGGGCACGCCGGACGGGGTCACCGAGGGCGGCGAAGGCGGAGTCGAGCTCCGGGACGGAGGCCAGCGAGATGGACATGCCCCACGTTAACACAAACAATCATTTGCGAAAGCATTTGCTTGCCTTTCGCTTCCGGCAGAGGCACTCGCTCTCCGGTCCGTACCAGGCGGCGAGCGCCATGCACCCTCCAGGCCGACGCTCGAGAGCGGCCTCGTACCGTCGTACGGTCAGGTTCGGTCGGCCGGCGCACGGCCAATCGATCGGCGCGTGGTCGGTCGGACGGACGTTGACGCGACGGAGTGGGGCGGATGGTCGAGCGGGAGATCCTGACGGGCGGCGGCGTCAACGAGGTCGTGCGGATCGGCGACACGGTGCGTCGACCTACCGGACCGTGGTCCGCCCGGGTCCACGACCTGCTGCGGCATCTCGCCGCCCAGGGCTTCACGGCGGCACCCCGGGTACGCGACACGAGCGAGCCCGGCTTCGAGATCCTCGACTTCCTCCCGGGCGAGGTGTCGAACTATCCACCCACCCCCGCGGCGGCCTCGGTCGAGGCGTTGGAGAGTGCCGCCGCGCTGCTGCGGGCGTATCACGACGTGACCGCCGAGTACGCGCGGCAAGCGTCCCGCGACGGCTGGCAGGTGCCGGCGACCGAACCGGTCGAGGTCATCTGTCACGGTGACTACGCGCCGCACAACTGCGTGCTCGACGGCAACCGCGTCGTGGGCATCATCGACTTCGACCACGCCCAGCCCGGGCCCCGGATCTGGGATGTCGCCTACGCGGCCTACCGATGGGTGCCGATGACCGCGCCGGAGAACACCGACGGCTTCGGAACCACCGAGGAACAGGCCGCTCGGCTCCGAACGTTCTGCGACCGCTACGGGCTGGACGACAGCGCCCGATCCGACCTGGTCGACGTCACCGTCGCCCGGCTGCACGCACTCGTCGACTTCATGCACGCCCAGGCAGCCGCCGGCAACACCGCCTTCGCCGGCCACCTCGCGGACGGACACCACATCCAGTACCTCAACGACGCGGAGTACGTACGCGCGAACCGCGTGGTCTTCGGACGCGCCCTGCACCCCTGAGCACGCCGTCGGGCAGCAGTGCCAGCCGGAGGCACCTGCTTGTGATCTCCGCCGGGTCTCCACCGCTGGCGGCGCCGGTCGCATTGAGGTCGGTCCTTCGCCGCCCGGGCGCGAGCCCGTTCACCTTGAAGCCCTCGTCGGCGAGCGCTCGGGCTTAGAAACGGTCAGCACGTTGAGTGCCGTCGACAGCGCCGCATCCGTGCGGATGCGGCGCTGTTTGGTGCGGTCGGCTAGTGCCGTGACCACGAACGTTCGCGGTGTTGGATGACACGCCGTTCGGCTTGTCGGCCGGGCGGCGTCGCGGCGGTCAGGCTGTGGCGGTGGCAGATCCCGTACGCGTGCGGCGGCTGAGTGATC